>JBCCDN010000125.1:0-8587 GCA_039030755.1 Planctomycetota bacterium
GGCGGCGCAATTCAAACAAGCCAACTTCCCAGGGCCGGTCGATGTCTTTTGCGGCGTGGGCTCTTGCGGGACGCATGCGGGCTGCGTACTGGGCCGAGCGTTGGCAGGTCTGGATGATTGGCGGATCGTCGGCGTCCCCATCGCCGCGACCGCGAAGTACATGGCCAACGAAACCCGACTGCTGGTCGATCAGACTTCAGATCAGTTCAAGCTCGGGCTGACGCAAGCGGATGCCCCGGTGGAAGTTCTCGACGGCTTTGTCGGCAAGGGCTACGCGATTCCTAGTCCCGAAGGCACCGCCGCGATCCGGGACGCGGCCCGTACCGAGGGCCTGATCCTCGACCCCAGTTACACGGGCAAAGCGATGGCGGGCGTGCTCCACGCACTGCAAAGCGGCGGGGTCCGCAAAGGCGCGTCGGCCGTGTTCCTGCACTCGGGCGGAGCGTTTGGGCTGATGGGGGCCGCCGCATCGGGCGGATGGCACACTTGAAAAGGCGAAGGAGAAACGACCGCGGCAGGATTCGAACCTGCGACCTGTTGCTTCGGAGGCAACCGCTCTATCCAACTGAGCTACGCGATCTCGCGTCGCACATCATAACCGAATAAGGCGTCCCTCACGGATTGCCTGATCTTACGACGCCGCCGCGCTTTCGTGACGAAGCTGCCCGCACGCTGCGGCGATGTCCCGGCCGCGACTCGCACGGATATGGGTGTTGATCCCGCGCTTGATCAGTACCTCTTGGAACCGCCGAACGTCCTCGGTGGTGGGGCGGTCGAACGGTAAGCCTTTGACTTCGTTGTAGCGGATGAGATTGACGTTGCCGCGGATGCGCGATGCGACGTCGGCGAGTTGGGTGGCGTGTTGCGGCTGGTCGTTGAATGTTCCGAGCAGGATGTATTCGAGCGTGACTTCCCGACCAGTCGCACGGAAGTAGTCTTGGCCGGCGTCGATCAACTCGGCAACCGTCGTAAACTTTGCCCACGGGATGATCTCACGGCGAAGTTCGTCGTTGGGCGCATGGAGCGAGATCGCGAGTGTGATGGGCAAGTCGAGCTTCGTGAGCTTGCGGATGCCCGGGACGACGCCGACGGTGGAGACGGTGATCTTCCGGGCCGAGAGGTTTGGGCCCCATTCGGCGGTCAGCGTTTCCAGCGCGGTGGTCACGGCCTGCGGATTCGCGAGCGGCTCGCCCATGCCCATGAACACGACGTTGGTGATCCGACCGAGGTCGTCGCCCTGATCGTGAAGCATCTTGGAGAGCTGCCAGACCTGCTGCACAATCTGCCCGGCCGTGAGATTGCCATCCAACCCACCTAAGCCCGAGGCGCAGAACTTGCAGCCCACGGGGCAGCCGACTTGCGAGCTGATGCACGCGGTGCGTCGCTTAGGCGTTGGGATCATGACGCATTCGGTCTGGTTGCCCGGGTCGCCAGGTTGGCCGAGCACGTGGAGCGGCGAAGCGGGGGCGCGATCCACGGGTTTTCTTTCCGGGAGCGACCAATCGACGAGGAGTTTTTGCGTGCCGTCGGTGGCGCGTTGGTGTTGAACGACCGAGCCGAGCGTGAAGTCGAGACGCTCGGCCACGATCGCGCGGTCCCGACCGGAAAGATTCGTCATCGCCGCGGGCTCGGCGACGTGCTTGCGGTAAACCCAGTCGAGCAGTTGCTTCGCCCGGAACGCGGGTAGGCCCCAGGCGAGGACCTGTTCGCGCAGCGTGTCGGGCGTCAGCGAGAAGAAGTGGGGGCGGGCGGACATCCCCCGCATCGTACGGGGCGGTAGGGTGGAGTGATGCGACGCCGAGGCAAGGTTGAGGTCAATGCAAAGGAACGCGAGGTGTTTGATGCGTTGCTCGAAGCGCATCTGGATGCCCTGCCGCAACGTTTCGCGGAGGGGTTGTGGGAAGTACCGCTAATCGTGGACGATGAGCCGAGCGCGGCGATACTGCGGGAACTAGGCATGGACCCCGATGACCCGGAAGACGACCTGTTTGGCTTGCACACCGGCGTGCCGATCACCGAGCAGAGCGTCGAGCAAAGCGGCGAGGTGCCGGAAGAGATTCGCCTGTTCCGTGGGCCAATCATGCGTCTGGTGGGTTGGGCTTGGCCCGACGATGGGTTTGAGCGTGGCGACCGGGCTGAGCTCGACGAAGAAATCCGCGTGACGCTGCTGCACGAATTGGGGCACCACTTCGGGCTCGACGAAGACGACCTCGATGAGCTGGGGTACGCGTGAGGCTTCGGCGTCGCGTGGCGGC
Source organism: Planctomycetota bacterium (assembly GCA_039030755.1). GTDB lineage: Bacteria > Planctomycetota > Phycisphaerae > Phycisphaerales > Phycisphaeraceae > CAZIXN01. The sequence goes on from JBCCDN010000125.1 coordinate 2,256, forward strand.
GGGGCGGTTATGCTGGCCGATCCGACGAGACCTGCCCGACGTGCTTGGAAAGCGATTCACGACATGCTGAAGTTGGCGACGCTGATCCGTAACGTGGGCGAGCCCGCGTCCGACTCGCGCTATGACGATCCCAACGAACTCGCGGCCTTGGGATACACGGGCCGCGTGTTTTACGAGTCGGCCGCTTTGTCCGGCGTCTCCCAGCCCGAGGTGCTGACCGATCCGGAATTGCGCCGATGGGTCGAGCAGCAACAGCACGATTTGGATGCCAACATCGACGCCGCGGTCGCTGCCGGGCTTGATGTGTATCTGTCCTACGACGCGCTCGTGCTTGCCAAAGAACTCGTCCAACGCAACGCGGCGAGGCTGACCTGCAAGGGGCGGCCCGACACGCTCTGCCCCGCGAGCGACCGAACGATCCACGAATGCATGAACGGTCTGACCGCGATGCTCGAGCGTTGGCCGCAGGCCTCGGGCGTGGCGCTGCGTTTTGGCGATACCGATGCGCGCCGACTGCCTTACCTCGCGGGGAACGACTTGTATTCGCCGCATTGTCCGCGTTGCAGTGCGTTTGGCCGGGCCGACCGGATCGTCCGCGTGATCACCGCCGCGTACGAACGGGTCGTGGAGCAGCAGGGCAAACGGCTGATCGCCCGGGCCTGGAACGTTCGTCCCGGCGGGATGCACGACTCGGCCGAACTCGCCCAGCGTGTGGTGGATCGGCTGCCCGGCGACCCCAACGACGACCGACTCGTCCTCAGCTTCAAGTTCACGCAGACCGACTTTTGGCGGTACCAGCCTTGGAACCCGGCGTCTTTAGTGTGCGGCCATCGACCCGTGATTTACGAGCTTCAATGCCAACGCGAGTTTGAAGGCAAGGGCGGCATCCCAAGTTGGCAGGGCGGCTTGTGGCGTGATGGTTGTTCGGAGATGCGTGATGCAGAGGGTTCGGTAAGCGGCCTGGCGGAAGCGGCGGGGCGGACCCACTTTGCGGGCGTGATGGCGTGGGTGCGCGGCGGGGGTTGGGGCGGGCCGTTCGTCAGCGACGAGTCGTGGATCGACGCCAACGCGTTCGCGGCGCCGCGCTTGGCCGACGACCCGACCGTGGCTCCGGAAACCTTGGCCAAGCAGTGGGCGTCGCATCGTCTGGGGCTGACGGATATCGACGAAATTTCGGCGGTATGCGGCGTGCTTTCGCGCTCGACGGACCTGGTGCGGCGCGCGTTTTACGTCGAGTCGTACGCCCGCTCCCGCCCCGACGCTTGGCACCCCGCGGCCGACTGGATTACCGACGACCTGCTCGACGTCGAAGCCGCGTGGCGGATGGTGGAGGGGTTGCCTGCCGATCGCCTCGACGCGACCGTCGAAGAAAAACGCCGTGCCGCCGACTTGGCCGCGAGCATGCGTCACGATTTTCAGGTCGCCGTCGGTGAACGAGGGGGCGTTTGTGAGACGCTGCTCAACACGCTGATTTACCAGGAGTCGTTCGCCGAAGCGCTCCGCGACCTCATGGCCGGTCTGGTGGCCTATCGCCGAATGCAGGCCGAACACAAAGCCAGCAAGACTGCGAACCGCGCCGCCGCCGACTTAGTGCAACGCAGCCTTCTTCAAGCGCAGTCGCACTGGAACCATCACACCCAGCGGCACGGCAACCTCCGCGGCGCCGCCACGCCGTTCCGCGAATTGGGACTCTGGGAATTAACGCAGCAGATCATGAGCGAGGTGAGCAGCACGAGTTGATTCGTCTCCCCCACGCTTCTCGGCGACCGTTTATCATCGCCCCATGACCGCCTTCGTCAGCGACCAGGACCCGCCCGCACGCGCTCACCCCGCCGGCCACACCACGCCTCCGTCCACACAAGCGGTCCGTCGTCTCGAAGTTTGGTGCCAGCGTCACCAAGACGATACCCAGGCCCATACCGCGTTGCGCGAAACGCAGCATGCCGGCCTTCCCGTCGCGGCAATCCGCAGCGCGGCCGTTTTCCTGATTGCCGCTCCGCTCGACGCCACCCAAATCCGCAGCGTCGCCGAAGAATTGCTCGCCGACCCGATCACGCAGCACGCTGTGCTCGGCCACGCCGAAGCGCAAACCAACGCCGTAACCATTGAAGTCCACCCCCAATCCGGCGTCATGGATCCCGTCGCCGAGTCGACCCGGGCCGCAATCCTCGATCTGTTTCCCTCGCTGTCCGCCGATCAACTCATGGTACGCACCGGCCAGCGCTTCGATTTCACGCCCGTCGAGGGGGCCACGCTCTCGCCCGAATCACTCCTCACCTTCGCCTCCACGCACCTGGGTAACCCAGTCATCGAAGACTTCTCGACGGCCCCATACGCCCCGGCCACATTCCCCAAGGGCCAGCCGTACAACCTGAACATCACGAACATCCCGCTACGCGGACTCGACGACCAACAACTCACCAAGCTGTCGCGCGAAGCCCACCTTTTCCTTTCGCTGGACGAGATGAAAACCGTCCAATCGCACTTCAACAACCTCCCAGACGGCGGCCGCGAACCCACCGATATCGAACTCGAAACCCTCGCCCAGACGTGGTCCGAGCACTGCGTTCACAAAACGCTCAAGAGCACCGTCCGGCTGACCGGCGACGCCGACGCTTTGGCCATTTTTCAAGGCAAGCCCGGCTGCGAAACCCATGACGACGGGTCGATTACGATCCACAACCTGCTCAAATCCACGGTGGCCGCCGCCACGTTCGCGTTGCGCGACCTCCCCGCCGATCAGGGCGGAAAGGGCGACTGGCTCGTCTCGGTCTTCGACGACAACGCCGGCATCGTCAAACTTGACGATGCGCACGGCATCGCCATCAAGGTCGAAACCCATAACCACCCCAGCGCCATCGAACCCTACGGCGGCGCCGCGACCGGCATCGGCGGCTGCATCCGCGACATCATCGGCACTGGTCTTTCCGCTAAACCCATCGCCAACACCGACACCTTTGCGGTCGCACCCCCCACCACGCCGAACGAGGCGCTCCCCGCGGGCGTCATCCATCCGCGCCGCGTGCTCGAGCAGGTCGTGGCCGGGGTGCGCGATTACGGCAACCGCATGGGCATCCCCACCGTCAATGGCACGGTCCTGTTCCACGACGATTATGTAGCCAATCCACTCGTCTTCGCCGGCTGCGTCGGCATCCTCCCCCTCGACCAGTGCTTCGGCGACGTCAAACCCGGCGATCGCATCGTTGCCCTGGGTGGACGCACCGGACGCGACGGCATCCACGGGGCCACGTTCAGTTCCGCCGAGCTCACCGATACCCACGCCGACGAATTCGGCCACGCCGTGCAGATCGGCAACGCCATCACCGAGAAGCGCGTGCTGGATGTCATCTTGCAAGCCCGCGACCACGAGGCCGGCTGCCTCTTCAGCGCCATCACCGACTGCGGCGCCGGCGGCTTCTCCAGCGCCATCGGCGAAATGGGCGAAAAAGTTGGGGCCGATGTGCATCTCGACGCGGCACCGCTCAAATACGACGGCCTGAGCTACCCCGAGATTTGGATCAGCGAAGCGCAGGAACGTATGGTGCTTTCGGTGCCCCAAGCGAAACTCGCGACGCTACAAGCCCTTTGCGACGCCGAAGATGTCGAACTCGCCGACCTCGGCACGTTCGGGTGTCACGATCAACACAAGCAACCGCAACTCCGACTCCACTTCCGAGGCCAGGTCGTCGGTGAACTGCCCATGTCGCTCATGCACGACGGCATCCCAATGCCCACCCGCGACGCGACGTGGCACGCCACCGCCACCAGCGCGACGCCGTCGCTCGAGGGCATCGACCTGGCCGACACGCTGTGTCGGCTCCTCGGCCACCCCAACATCGCTAGTAAACACTGGGTCGTGCGTCAGTACGACCACGAAGTCCAGGGCGGCAGCGTCGTGAAACCCCTCGTCGGTCCGCTTCAACTCGGCCCGTCCGACGCCGCCGTGATCCGCCCCAAGCTCGACACCGAACTCGGCGTCGCGCTGTCCAACGGCGTTTGCCCATGGCTCTCCGAAAAAGTTCCGGGCGGGGACTCGTATCAAGCAACGCTCCACGCGATCGATGAAGCCGTCCGCAACGCCGTCTGCGTCGGCGCCGACCCCCGCCGCATCGCGATCCTCGACAACTTCTGTTGGCCCAGCTGCGACGACCCCGAATCCATGGGCACGCTCGCCCGCGCTGCCCAGGCTTGCTACGACGGCGCGATGGCGTTCGGCACACCCTTTGTTTCCGGGAAAGACTCGCTGCACAACCAATTCACCACCGAGGACGGCAGGCTCATCGCGATCCCGCCGACCCTGCTCGTCACAGCGCTCGGCATCGTCGACAACGTCAATCGCTGCGTCACGATGGACGCCAAGCAACCGGGCAACACGCTCCTGCTCGTCGGTGAAACCAAGCCCCACCTCGGCGGATCCCACGTCACGAGCATTCTCGAAGCCGCGGGCGGACCCATCCCCACCTTGGATCTTCAGGCCGCCGTCCGCAACGCCCACGCTGTTGCGTCGATCATCGCCGCCGGCCAAGCCCGATCTGCACACGACTGTTCCGAAGGCGGACTCCTCGTCGCCGCCGCAGAAATGGCATTTTCCGGAGACGTCGGACTCGAACTGGCCTTGCCGCCAACCACCTTGAGCACGCCCACTCAACTTTTCGCCGAGACGGCGTCGCGCTACCTGCTCGAAATCCACCCCGACCACATGGACGCCGCGCTCAAGACCTTGCGTGCCGCCGGTGTCCCATTTGCTCAGGTCGGCTCCTTCGCCAATCACGCCCGACTCACCGTTCGCGATCCGCAAGCCGGCCAAGTCCTCGACCTCCCGCTGCAGCAACTCCGCGACGCGTGGCGCAACCCGCTGGACTGGTGAGCATTTCCGCCATGCCCGACCCCACCACCGAACCGACCACGCTGTATCTCATCGACGGACACCATCAGTTCTTCCGCGCCTACTTCGCCATCCGTGGCGGCATGACCAGTCCGATCACCGGCGAACCGACCAACGCGGTGTTCGCCTATACGGCCATGCTGCTCAAGCTGTTCAAGGACTATCAGCCAACGCACGTCGCGCTCGTCATCGACACCCCTGAGCCTACGTTTCGCGATGAGTTGTACCCGGCATATAAGGGGCAACGCGACGATCCCCCCGAAGACTTCTTGCCGCAAATCCCGGTGATGATCGAGCTGACCAAGAAGTTCGGCATCCCCGTGCTGGGTAAAGCTGGAGCCGAGGCCGACGACATCATGGCTACGCTCGCGGTGCAACTCACCACCGAGAACCCCGACCTCTCTATCCGTCTGGTCTCCAAAGATAAAGACCTCGATCAGGTGCTCAGCGACCGCGTCTCGCTGTTCGACGTGCAGGAAGGCACGGAGATGGACGCCGCCCAGCTTGAAGCCAAAAAGGGCATCACCCCCGCGATCGCCGTGGACTATCAGGCCCTGATCGGCGACACCGCCGACAACGTCCCCGGCGTCAAAGGCATCGGCCCCAAAACCGCCAGCAAGCTTCTCCACCAATTCGGCTCGCTCGACGCGCTCGTCGCGGGCGTCGATCAACTCAAAGGCAAGCAGAAGGAAAATCTGCAACACGGGATCGAAACCGGTCAACTCGAGCTGTCGAAAGAACTCGTCACGCTCATGACCGATGTCGACGTACCTTTCACACTCGACGACGCCGCGGTGGATGTCGCGGACATCGACGCCAAGCAACTCGCCGAAGATTTTCGCAACCTCGGCTTCAACCGCCACCCGCGCGACCTCGCCGAACTCGTGGGTCAACCTCAGCCCACGCCCGAAGTCAAGACAAGCCCGAAAGACGAGGCCAAAGCCGAGAAAACGAATCCTGCTTTCGGGCTCTTCGCGGCCCCGGACGACGACGGCAACGCCGCCGCCGGGTTCACGATCCCGCGGCGTGACGGCGACTATCGATGCATCCGCACGCTCGCTGAACTCGATCAAGCCGTCGCCGGGATTCGAGACGCGGGTTTTGTGGCCGTGGACACCGAAACCATCGGCCTGGGCCACGCCGCGGCCCTGTGCGGTGTCTGCTTAGCGTGGAAAGAAAACGCTGGCGTTTACATCCCAACGCAATCTCCCGAACCTGACTCGCACCTCACGCAAGCTCAGGTCATCGACGCACTCCGCCCGGTCCTCGAAGACGCGTCGATCCAAAAATACGGCCACCACTTCAAGTACGACCTCCACGTGCTCCGGCGAGCCGGCACCAACGTTCACGGCCCAATCTTCGACTCCATGATCGCCGCGTTCCTTTGCAACGCTCCGGGCATCGGCATGGATGACCTTGCCCTCGCCACCGAGCTGAAGGGCGCCGA
>JBCCDN010000126.1:0-8358 GCA_039030755.1 Planctomycetota bacterium
GCGGGGAAGGTTTTGGGTCACGGGCGGACACCCCCCTCGAAACGGGGTTTGGGGCTAAATGGGGGTGGGTTCGGGGGGCGGGCTATCGGATTAAAGTCGTAAAACATTGATATGAATGAATTTGCGGTTCACGGAGGGGAGATCGCCTGGATTTTTTGAGCGAATGTGGCGGGGAATCCAGCGGTTCTGCCGGAAGGGTGACGGCCGCGGCGCGTTGACACCCGGCCGTCCTCGATCCCGGCGGGCGTCGTCACGGCGTCCGTGCCTTCTCTCGAAAGGAGATTCTCATGATCCGCTCTGTTTCATCTCGTTGTCCCGGTCGTTCGGCGTTGCGGGGCCGGTGGGCGTTGGCGTCGGTTTTGGTGTTCGGCCTGATGATGCTTCCGGGGGTCTCCACTCACGCGTTGGCCGGGGCCGACAGTTCGCGGCACGCCCATCACAAGCAGCACGACAAAAAGCCCAAGGCCCATCAAGCCAAGACCCATCAACCCAAGGCCCACCGGCAACGAGCCGAGACCCCCCAAGTCCATAAGCCCGCCGTCCGTCGCCACGCCCGACCCGAAGCCGTCAAGCGGGACGTCCGCAAGGTCGAGGTGCGCCGCCCAGCCCCGAAACGCGAGGTTCGGCCGCCCCGCCACGCCCAACGCGTCGCGCATCGCCCGGTGCGGCATCACGACCGGGCGGACGTGCGGAAGTCCGAGCGTTCGGTCAGACATCACGCGGTGCGTCATCACGACCACCGCAATGCACGACACGGCTTTGGCCGACACGACGGACGCGACTACGACCGGCACAAATACGACCAAAAGCCCGATCGGTATCACGATCACCGCAAGCACCACCAGAAAGATCGCGACCGCGGTGGGTTCAGCTTCGACTTCCGCATCGGCAGCGGCCACGTCAACCGCGGCCACCGGGGCAGCCACCACACCGACCGCGGCTACCGCCACCACGGGCGCAAGTCCGGCCACTGCGACCGTGCCTGCCACGTCCGGGGGCGGGGCGATCACGTCGATCGCCAGGTGTGCGTCAAGCGATCGAGTCGGTGCCACACCGTGTATTCCTGTAAGCCGCGTGGCCGTTGGGAGACGCGCTGGGTGCCGCCGGTGTATCGCCACGTCCGCGACCGCTGCGGGAACGTTCGCCGGGTGTGCGTGTCGCCGGGCAAGTACCAGCGGGTTTGGGTGGAAATCCGCGTGGGCGGACGGTTTTGAGCCCGTGTCCCCGTGATCGCCATCGTTGAATACCGGCCCGGAGGGCGTCGCGGATGGTCCGCGGCGCCCTCCCTTTTTCAGGCGTTTCGCCGTTTCACGCCCCGCACGGCGTCCGTATAATGGAACAATCCCGTGAGCCGTGTGGTTCACCACCACGACCGCATTCCTTTTTCTTCTTCCGCGAGGAACCCATGCCCACCGACGCCACATCGTCCACCGCTTCCCAACCCGCCAAGTCCAGCCGTTTCGCGCTGCTCGTCGCTGCGCTGGGTCTCGCCTTGGTCGGCACGCTCGCGCTCACCGGCCAGTTCGGCACCGCTTTCTCCGGTCTCGTCACGCCCGCTCACGCCTCGGCGAACCACGCGCTCGTCGGCCAAAAGGCCCCGGCCTTCGCGGTCCGGACGCTCGACGGCCGACGCGCGTCGAGCAAAGACGCCGTGGGTTCGGTGCTCGTGATCGACTTCTGGGCGACTTGGTGTCCGCCGTGCGTCCGTGCGTTGCCGATCATCAAGGAGACGGTTGAGAGTTTTGAAGACTCTGACGTGAAGGTTCATTTGGTGGCGATGAACCTCCGGGAAAACAAGCGAGAGATCGAAGCATTCCTGGAAAATCAGGGACTTGCCGGTCTCAACGTCGGTCTGGACACCCGCGGTGACGTGGCCGAGCGATATCTCGTGGAAGGCATCCCGCAGACGGTGGTGATCGATCCGACGGGCATGGTCACGTCGGTGCACGTGGGCTTGTCGCCGAAGCTGGGCGAAGAACTCACCGCCGACATCAACGCGGCGATCGAAGCCGGGCAAGCCAGCGCGTCCGCAGAGTGACTCTACGGTTGGGCGAGCGGGTGAATCGCTGTTAATCTCCCCGTCCGCCCCGGGATCCTCCCCCCCGGATGCCCCGGAACCCCCGGAAGTCACGAGACGCCCCATGCCCGCCAACATCCGTGAAATCAAGGGCCGCATGAAAGCGGTCAAGAACATTCAGCGCATCACCAAGACGATGCAGCTGATCTCTTCCGCACGCTTCCAGGCGATGCTCAAGAAGGCCACGCAGGGCCAGGCCTACGCCGACAAGATCCAGGCGATGGTCGGCCAGGTCGCCGGCGCGATCGCGGGTGACGACAGCGTCGGGGAGCAGCCGCTGCTGATGCCGCCCAGCGAGTCGCCGAACAAGACGCTGGTGCTGGTGCTCACGTCCGACCGCGGGCTTTGCGGCTCGTACAACACGAACGTGATGCGGGTCGCGCGGGACGAGATCGCCAAGGGGCCGACGCGTTTTGAAGTCGTCGGCAAGAAGGGCATCGGCTTCGCGAAGTTCAATAAGATCGATGTCGACCGCGCCCACTTGGAGTTCGGCGACAACCCGAAGTACGAGCAGGTCGCGGCGTTGGCCGAGCGGCTGATGGCCGAGTTCGCGGCGGGTCAATACGACGCGGTCAAGGTCGTGTACATGCGGTTCTACTCGGCGGGCAAGCAGCGTCCCGAGACGCTGCAACTGCTGCCGCTCGCCGCCCCCGGAACCAACGATGGCGAGACCGCCGAAGCGACGGCATCGGTTGCATATGAGTTCTCGCCCGAGCCGGGCCAACTGCTCGAAGCGCTGCTGCCCGCGTCGGTGAAGGTGACGCTGATGCGGTGCTTCAACGACGCGACGGTGAGCGAACAGCTCGCCCGGATGGTGGCGATGAAGGCCGCGACCGACGCGGCGGGCAAGCAAGGCAAATCGCTTAAGCGCCAGTTCAACCGCGCCCGCCAGACGGCCATCACGACCGAGCTCAGCGAGATTATCGCCGGCGCGGCGGCGTTGGAGTAGACCGCGGTTCTTGGAAAACTCTTGTGCGCGAGATGACGTTCGGCCTGTAGGCTGACGATGTAGTCTTGTCGACTTTGGGTTGCTCAACGAAAGGGGATGCCATGCAACGGGCGCTTTCCTGCCGGGGTCGTGGGTGGTGGTGTGCGGTCGCGTTGCTTTTGGTTTGGCCGGCGGTTTCGCGTGCGGACGATGCGTCGGCCCCCGCACCGCTGGACGTCCAAGCCGCCCAGCGCGAAGCCGAGACGGCGTACGCCGCGGCTCATCCTGAAGTCCAAGAATACGTCTTGCATACCGCTCGGTCGTTTGGGCGCAGCGGGCTCTGGCTCAACGAGCAGGCGTTCGTGGATTGGGACGAAGATCGGCAGAGCGAGCGCGTCGACGACCTCGCGCGGCTGTTGGAAGAAGGCGAGTACGGCCGACACCTGTGCCGCGGATTGGCCGAAGCGTCGGCGCTGGTGGACGATCGCCTCGTGCCGGGGCTGATGAAGGTCGCGGCGTTCCATCGGGAGGATCGCGACTACGACTGCCGGCCGAAGTGGATGGCGGTGGCCGCGCTCGCTCGCCAGGGTTCGGCCGAGGCGGTGCCGCTGTTGGTGGGTTTGACGGACCACGGCAACCAGAACACGCGGATGTGGGCGCAGGCGGCGCTGTCGCGCTATAGCGGCGAAGACTTCGCGGCCGACAAACCGGCTTGGGCGTCGTGGTGGGTCGAGCAGGGCCATGAGCCGATCGACCCGCGGTATCTGCGGCCGTACGTGCCGCCGACGCCTTAGACATCGCGCTGGGTTGGGTTCAACGCGGCGAGCGTTAGGCTGACCGCATGGCCAAGCGCACCAAGGGCCCGGACCTGTCGCAGTTGCATCTGGGGTTGGAGTTTGTCGGCGGGACGCTGCTGTTTGCTGGGCTGGGGTGGTGGCTGGATTCGCGTTGGGGGACCGAACCCTGGCTGGCGGTGACGGGCGGGGCGTTGGGGTTTTGCGGCGGGATGTGGCTGCTGGTGAAGGAAGCGATGAAGGCGAACCGGGCGGCGGCGGCGAAGTTCGGGAAGCGCGAGAAATCGTCAGATGCCCCGAACGCGGGGGACAAGGCCGGCGAATGATCGGCGTGCGGCCGAACCCGCTAGGCTCCGCGAATGGTTGCCGAATCCGGACCTTCATTGACCACGACGATCGTGGCGCCGCCCTTTCCGTTGATGAAGTCGCTGGGGATCGTGCTCGCGGTGTGGCTAATCGGTGAAGCGTTGGTCTTTGCGGTGCTCTTGGCGATGGGCGACGACGCGCTGACGCGGCACGGGTGGTCGGCCCTGTGGTTGGGTTGGGGCGGGGCGATGGGCAGTGCGTTGGCGTTCCTGGCGATCCATCAGGCGGCAGCGGCGATGAACAAGCCGGGTGCGCTTCCGGGGGGGCAGGGCTTGGTGACGGCGAGTTTGGCGGGCTTTTTCATCCGGGCGGTGCTGGCGGGCGTGGGGGCGTGGGTGGCGATCGGCGGGTTCGGGGCCGAGCGGCTGGTGGCGGGCGGGTGGCTGATCGGGTGGTACACGATTTTTTTGGTTGTCGATGTGACGATCCTGCGCCGCTTCTTTAGACTGCTCGGCCCGCCCACCCCCAGCCGCCCCGAGTCCCCGGAGGGAGTCGCGGCGGCGGAGGAGTAAACCCGCGTGACCCCGCTGCTTCCCATGCCATCGCCCATCCTTGCCGCGAGCCTGGCGGATAAAGCCAAGCCCAAGACGCTGTTCGGCTTCGAATCCGACTCGCTGATCGTCAACGTCAACCAGTTCATCTTTATGGGCGTGGTCGCGGCGACGCTGGCGTTCCTGTTTTTGTGGATGGCCAGCCGGGCGATCCGCACGACCGACGGCAGCGTGGAAGGCCACCTCACCAAGGGCCGGGTCGCGCAGCTGTTCGAGGCGATCCTGCTGTTCCTCCGCGACACCGTCACGCGTCCGCACTTGGGCCACCTCACCGACAAGTACATCCCGTACATCTGGACGACGTTTTTCTTGATCCTCTTCGCGAACCTGCTGGGCTTGATGCCGATCGGGCAGACGTTTGCGCTCGGGGCGCACTTCGCGGGCAGCGAAGAACATTACGAGTATTGGCAATACTTTGGCGGCCCGGCGATGGCGAACATCTCCGTCACCGCGGCGCTTGCGACCATCTCTCTGTTCATGATCATTTACGTCGGCGTGAAGCACGGCGGATCGCACTTCTTCGCCCACTTCGCGCCCGTGCCGATCTGGGGAATCATGGACGGCGGCAAGCTCCCGATGCTGCCGCTGGCGCTGTTCCTGGTGGTGCTCGAAATCGTCGGGCTGTTCATCAAGGCGGCGGTGCTGGCGTTGCGTTTGTTCGGCAACATCCTCGCGGGTTTCCTCGTCATCGCGGCGCTCGTGAAACTCATTACCGACTTCGATTCGCTGTGGGTCGGCGCGGGCGTCACCATCGGCGCGACGGCGATCATGTTCCTCGAGCTGTTCATCGCGTTCCTGCAGACGTTCATCTTCACGTTCCTGACCGTGCTGTTCATCGCGGCCGGGGCGCACGTGCACGACGAACACGGCCACGACGAATTCCACGATTACGACACGGATTATGAAGGCGAGCCGGTGCACGGCATGACCGCCGTGCCCGGTAAGGACACGCCCCCGCTGACGCCCGCCTAAGACCCAAAGCCAAGAAACAAAACTCCGCGACGCGAACGCATCGCGTGAAAACAAGACGTCGGGCCGCCGGTTCCCGCCCCCCAAGTGCCGGCACACGTCCCGGGCGAACGCCTCGCCCGATCATTCACCCCTTCCCCTTTTTGATACGGAGTACACCCATGGGTTCCACCTTCCTCACGCTCGCACAAGACGCCGGCGCCGGCCTCACCGGCCTGGGTAAAGGCCTGGGCTTCGGCCTGACCGTGCTCGGCGGCGGCCTGGGCATCGGCAACATCGGCGGCAACGCCGTGCAAGCCATCGCCCGCCAGCCTGAAGCCGCCGGCCCGATCGGCACCAACATGATCATCGCTGCGGCGCTCGTCGAAGGCCTCGCGGTCATCTCGATGGTTCTGCTGGCCTTCGTGGTCTGATTCAAACCGACACGGTTGACGCCCGGCCGCGCCGAAACGCACGGCCGGGCCTTTGCTCCCTTTCCCCACCTAAACCCAAGCCCATGCTTCAACGCCACTCCACCCTCGCCCTACTGCTCGCCGGCGTCGCGCTCCTCATGCTCGTCGATCCGGCCCTCGCCGCCGATCCTTCCGGGGACGCCTACGCAGACGCGGCCGAAGAGTCGTCGCTGCTCGCGTTCGACCTGGGCTCGTACATCTGGAAGCTGATCATTTTTGGGGTGTTTTTTCTCTTGCTCGCCAAGTTCGTTTGGCCGCCCATCCTCAAAGGCTTGCAAGACCGCGAGAACAAGCAGCGGGCCGACCTGCAGAATGCCGAGAAGGCCGCCAAGGAAGCCACCGCCACGCTCGCCGAATACAAGCAGCAGCTCGCCGACGCCCGCAAGGAAGCCCAGGCGATGATCGACCAGGCCCGCACCGACGCCGACAAGGCCGGGGCCGCCCGCAAGGCCGAACTCGAACGCGAGATCGGCCAGATGCGCGAGCGCACCACCAAGGAAATCGCCGCCGCCAAGGAAAGTGCCCTCGCGGACATCTACGAGCAGGCCGCCGTCATCAGCACGCAGATCGCCGGCCAAATCCTCAAGCGCGAACTCAACCCGCAAGATCAGCAGGGCCTCGTCACCGAGTCGCTTCAGCAAATCCAAAACGACGCGAGCCGCAACTAACGCATGACCGCTTTCACCCCCAATCCCGTCGGCGACCTATACGCCCAGGCGCTGCTCGAACTCGCCGACGCGTCCGGCCAGACCGACGCAATCGCCGGCCAAGTCGGGGACCTCGCGCGGCTCTTGCACGACGAGGCCGACCTCCGCACGCTGATCGAATCGCCGGCCATCAAGGACCGCGACCGGGCCGGCGTGATCCAACGCGTCTTTGAAGGCAAGCTCGCCGATCCGCTTTACAAACTCATGCAAGTGATGGCTCACAAGAGCCGGCTCGACCAACTCCCCGCGCTCACCGCTAGCTTCAAGAAGTTGCTCGATGAGCGCAACGGCGTGGTGCCCGTGGACGCTTGGGTCGCCCAAGCCATGGACGAGGCCACCGTGCAAAGCGTAAAGGCCGACATCGGTCAAGCCCTTGGCGCCAACGCGATCGAACTCACCCAGCACGTCGACGACACGCTCATCGGCGGACTCAAAGTGAAAATCGGCGACACGCTCATCGACGCCAGCGTCGCGACGCAACTCCGCAGCATCCGCACCCAACTCATCGAAGCCGGCCGGGCCAAAGCCAGCGCCGCCGCCACCGCTTAATCCCCGCCTCACCCCGACACCGACCATGAAAATCGACACCGCCGAAATCACCTCTGTCATCAAGCAGGAAGTCGCCAACTTTGGCGCCGCCCTCGAAACCTCGTCCGTCGGCACCGTCGTCGAAGTCGGCGACGGCATCGCCCGCGTGTACGGCCTCGCCAACGCCATGGCCGGCGAGATGCTCGAGTTCCACACCGACGACGGCGAGCCCGTCATCGGCCAGGTGATGAACCTCGAGTCCGACATCGTCGGCGTCGTGCTCTTCGGCGACTACGAGGGCATCAGCGAAGGCTCGACCGTCAAGTCCACCGGGCAGTTGCTGTCCGTGCCCGTCGGCGAAGGCGTGCTCGGCCGCGTCACCAACGCGCTCGGTCAACCCATCGACGGCAAGGGTCCGATCCAGACCAACCAGATGGCCAAGGTCGACATCATCGCCCCGGGCATTGCCGCGCGGCAGCCCGTGACCCAGCCGATGCAGTTCGGCGTCAAGGCCGTCGACTCGATGATCCCCGTGGGCCGGGGCCAGCGCGAGCTGATCATCGGCGACCGCAAGACCGGCAAGACCGCCGTCGCCATCGACGCGATTATCAACCAGAAGGGCACGCACCAGACCGACGAGCCGGTGTACTGCTTCTACGTCGCCGTGGGCCAGAAGGACTCCACGGTCGCCGCCGTGGTCGCCGCGCTCGAAGAAAACGGCGCGATGGAATACACCACCGTCATCAACGCCTCGGCGTCCAACCCCGCGCCGATGCAGTACATCGCGCCTTACGCGGGCACCGCGATGGCCGAGTTCTTCATGAACGCCGGCAAGCACGCCCTGGTGATCTACGACGACCTCTCCAAGCAGGCCGTCGCCTACCGCCAGCTCTCGCTGCTGCTGCGTCGCCCGCCCGGCCGTGAGGCCTACCCCGGCGACGTGTTCTACCTGCACTCCCGCCTGCTCGAACGCGCCACCAAGCTCA
>JBCCDN010000127.1:0-8324 GCA_039030755.1 Planctomycetota bacterium
ATTCACCGTTGACCTCGTCGACCGCAACGGCGGCGTGTCTACCATTTTCGGGAACGGAGACTCTGCGAATTCGGGCAACGGCACCGCGATTCAAACCGGCACCATCGAACCCACCGATATGGGTTTGGGCTCTACCGGAACCGGTGAAGTACGAAACCTCACCCCCTTTCTCACTCAGCCCGTACCCTTCGGTTTCAATAACACCAACACGCAGGGCGTCGTCGGGCTTTCCCCGGCCGGCACTCCCCTGCCGGCCGATATGGCCGCCGCCCTGGCTGTGACCACCGGCTTCGAGTTTTCCATCGCGCTCAATGACCTCGCGGGACCCAACGGCGAACTCCACGACGCGATCGATCTCCACGTCGCCTACGGCAACCCCAATCACAACTTCCACTCCAACCAGATCCTCGGCTCGCTCCCGCTGGGGACCGGCAACCTCGGCGGCGACGGAAACGGCAACTTCACCGGCAACCTGTCGGGTATCAACTTTGCCAACATCGCCGGCCCGCAATTTTTCTCGGTCGCGGTGCCAACCTCGGGAGCGCTGATCCCCGAGCCCATTTTGGGCAGTGGCATGCTGATGGGAATCGCATTGCTCCGCCGCCGAAAGCTTGCGTAACGCCCAAGGTGTGTATCGCTGTGCCGATGCCGCATGAACTCAAGGCATGCACAATTCACGCTCCCACTCGTAGCCAGCCCCGCAGCGATTAATGCGTTTGCTGGCCATGCTCTCCGTGCTTGCGGCTAGCTTGGCCCTGTGTTTGACCAGCCACACCGAGCTGTCGCACGACATGCACCTCTTTCAACAGGGCCCCGTCCTGGGCGGCACCGGCAACCCTTGTCGCTACGCCGACGTCACGCTCCACGACGACCGCATCGCCTACGTCGGGAGGCTTCGAGACGATAACTTTACCGCCGGCTAGACGGATACCGTTATCACCATGTTCGCGCCTAGGCCATGTACGACGGAGCCGGCGGTTTTTCCAACGGGTTGGCCTGCGCCTCCGGCGAATGGTCCAACACCCAGTAAACCATCGCCCTGAAGGAGAACACCATTGCTTGCGTACGGACAAGTCGTCATTCATTAACGAACAAACCGACGCCCTGCCCGGTAATCCCGTGCACGGCCCCTTTGCCAACCAAAGCCCCCAAGTCGATCGATGAACTGACTGCCCTACGGATTAGGCTAAGCAGTTGCCCTGCATCAGCCCCAGACTAAAACTCAAAGCACTTCCGATCGACGCATATTTTGACTTGTCCCGAGTTGCGTATCGAGCTTTAAGTTGCCGGCGGGCACACTGCTGCGGCTTTGCGGGCAAATAACGCGAATTTTCGGGATTTTTTCTGTGTATCTACGCTTGTTGCTTGACAATGCATCTAGTTGCATGCATACTTCTCAGATCGCCGATGCATCTAGTTGCATGGCGAAGCGTTTCTCGCCGATCTGGCTCAGGCGCCCTTCCTCTCGAAATACGGCCATGTCGAATCAAGCCCCACGTAAAGCCTCGATTTCCGAAGTTGCGAGACTGTGCGGGGTTCATAAGTCCACGGTTAGCCGTGTGCTTAACAATCGATATCCCGCAGGGTACTCGGTCAGTGATGCGGTCAAAGCCAAGGTGCTCAAGGTCGCCGACGAGTTGAATTTCCGCCCCAATCCGGTGTTGCGAACCATGAGCGCGAGCCGAACCGGGTTGATCGCGCTGCTGGGAATGTCCGACTTCAATCGTTCGAGCCGAGGGCCGGTGGAAGAAGCGGTCAACGTGATGCTCCGCGAGTTTGCGGACCTGGACTACCGCATCTGCACCTCGTTTTTGACCGTCGGCGACGAGGCATACGAATCTCCGCCTTGGCGGGTCGATGGCGCGGTCGTGCTGAACCCAACCGCACTCGAGCAGTACGAAGCGATTCACACGTCGGGCATTCCTTACTTGGTGATGAACGGGGTCAGCCGAGCGGATCGGCCTTCGGTCAATGTCGACGACTACGCCGGGGCACGGCTGGCGGTTGAGTACCTTGCGGAACTCGGCCACCGGCGGATTGCTTACGTCAAAACAAACCAGTTCAACGTCAAGCTGCCGCTCGATGCTCAAGGTCGTCCGCACTGGCACCCCAGCGTCGCCGAGCGTGAGCGTGGATATCTCGCCGCGTTGGCCGAGCTTGGCTTAACTGCGGTGCCCGGCCACGGCGACTGGGATCGCCCGCTGCCCGACGCAGTGTCTGCTGCCGTCACACAAGGCGCGACCGCCATTCTCAGCTACGACCACGTCGAAGCTGTCGAGGTGGTCGGGCGATTGCAGCGCGCGGGCCACAAGGTCCCCGACGACATCAGCGTGCTTTGCTTCAACGAAGCGTTCCCCACCGCCGAAGTGTTCCCGTCGCTGACTGCGATGGTCGTGCCGGGTGATGAGATGGCTCTTGCGGCCGTGCGGCTATTGAAGGAAGCCATTGACGGCAAGCCGTATCAGCAAGCCGTGGTCCGCGAAAAAATCCGTCCCCGCGAATCAACCGGCCCTGCACCGAGCCGGTAGTCCATAACGTCTTGTTTTGTTTTCATTTTCTTCGATGTTTCATGTTTTAGGAGGTTTTCCATGATGATTCGTACCGCTATGACCACCGCAGCATTGCTTTCCGCCGCCTCGGCGTACGGCGGTGTGTTCACCGATACCGCCAGCTCGGGAGGCTTTTTCACGACGGCCAACGACAACACCGCCATCTACACCGGCGGCAGCGGTGGCATCTTTGAAGTGCAGTTCTACACCTACGACGGGGACGGCTCGACGGTCGAAGACGAACAGGCCACATCCTCGTTCGACTACTTCGTCGGCAATCCCAATCTCGGTCTGCCCGCCGGCGACACGTTTGTCAGGCTCGAAGTCGATGCACGTTTTTGGGACGGCCGCACTTCGAATGACGGACAGGTCCCCAGCGACGTCTTCACCTACCAACTCTCCGACGACGGCGTGAATTACGGCAGCGTCCAGACCTTAACTTTCGATCCAATCACCGGAAGCGGTATCTTCGACACGACGGGAACCTCGGCTCCGTTCGAAGCCGACTACGTCCGCATCAATCTGCTCGCACGGACCGAATCGGCCGGCTCGGGTTCGAATGATCCCTGGTCGTCGCAGTTGTCGAGCGTGACGCTCACGTCGGCGGTCCCCGAACCCGCGTCCGCCGCAGTCGTCCTGGCCGGCCTCGTGGGATGTGGATTGCGTCGTCGGTCGCGTTGAATCCGTCGTGTCAAGACTCGGCTTCAATTCAGAAAGCCGAAGCGCTCTAGTTCGTCGCTTGTTCGGTTTCATCCCCATCTCCCCCTTGCCTCGGAGGCCCTCTGTGATTCGCACATCAACCCGTTTGCTTTTGGCCACATCATCGCTGACCTTCGCCGTCGGTCCGCTCGCCCATGCCGGTGAGATCCGCGACTTCGGTGAGGCCGGTACGTTCTTCGCCGAATCCGCCGACAACATGGCGATCTACAACAGCTTTTTCGAAGTCCAGTTCGCCCCTTACGACGGTAACGGGGAAACCGACGAATCGGAAAAGTCCACGGCGTCGATCATCTACAATTCGTTCAAGCCCGGCACGGGCGTGCCCGCGGGCGAGCTATTTACCAACCTTGAACTGCAGCTCACGACTTGGGACGGCCGGAGTGAGTTCGACGAGCAAACGCCCGCGGACATTTACTCGGCCTCGATTTCCGACAACGGCGTGGATTTCTCCCCGTTAGATCTCACGTTCCTCGGCGAGTTCCCCAACAGCACCGACGGCTTTACCGCCAACACCGCGACGGCGGAAGGTTTCGAGTCGCAGTACGTAAAGATCGACATCTTGGCTCGCACCGAAGACGCAGGCTCGGGATTTAACGATCCTTGGTCCGCGCATATTGAAGAAATCCTGCTCATCACCGCGTTGCCCGGCGTGTCCGGCGGCGTGGTTGGTGATTACGACGATTCCGGGACGGTCGAGCAAGGCGATCTGAATCTCGTGCTCAACAACTGGGGCAGCGATCGGCCTTTCGATCCCAACGGCGACCCCTTCGCTGACCTTGCGGTGAATCAGGAAGAGCTTAATCGTGTGTTGAACAACTGGGGTAGTTCGTCCACGCCGAGCTTCTCGGGTTCGGCCGTTCCCGAGCCGGCGTCGCTCTTGGGCTTGGCCGCGTTGGGCTGTTTCGCCTTGCGTCGCCGTCATGGTTGATTCATGAATCCATCCGCCGCCTCGCGGCTTGTTCGCCGCGTGGCGGTTTGTGTTCCGGTCTTTGTTGCTTGGTCTTCTCCGCATTTCGAAAGGCTCTGTCATGCCTCTCCGCACACGTCCTGTTTACGGCTTCACCTTGATCGAACTGCTGGTGGTGATCTCCATCATCGCCCTACTGATTGGTTTACTGCTACCCGCACTCGGCGCAGCGCGGGCGACGGCACGCGACGCCAAGTGCAAGGCCAACCTCAAGCAGGTCATGCTGGGGCAAGCGATTTATGCCGAAGACTTCGGCCGATATACCCCATACATCGGCGAGTTCGCGGGCCAACCGATCTGGCACGCGGCGCTCGAGGAATACATTCCGTTTACCGAAAACACGTCGGCCGAGAGGTCGGACATCGCCTCGGTGTTCAACTGCCCAGATCGCAACCAAATCGATACCACGGCAACCGGTAACACCGCTTCGTACGGCCTGAACTGCTGGATGTTTAACGACAATTGGAAGGCCAAGCGCGACGCCGTCAAGTCCGCTTCCGACACGCTGATCGTTGGCGACCAGACGGTGCTGAACGTGGACTACATGGGGGCTCCCGAAGGCCAAGCCTGGTGGGGTGCTTACCCGGCATGGCAACCGACGCCGGGGTTCCGCCATGGCGGTGCCGACTCGACGCCGCTACCAAATAACCCCAACGGAATTGTCGCGGATTTTCGCAATGCCAACATGGCGTTTGGCGACGGACACGTGGCGGGCCACTCCGTGCAGGAGTTGCTGGACAACCAGGGCAAAGGGCCGGACGACAGCGGCTCGCTGTGGCGGTGGTGGGCGGACTGATGAGTTGAGGGGGCGAGAGCACTGGCGCCGCAGCAACACCACGGCGTCGTTGGTTTTGATCGGTTACCGACTTTTCCTGGACACATGATGCTTGAACCTTTGAACCGATTGACGAGCCGGCTTTCTCAATGCGTGAAGTGGGGATTGGCGCTCGGCGTCGCCGGTCTGCCCACGCTGGTTTCCGCTGAAACCATGGCGCACCGTGAATACGGCCCGTGGTTCTCGTCGCAGCTTGGCGGCGGCGGATACTGGCTCGACACGCAGCCCAGCATCGTTGACGACCGGTGGTACGTCTGGTCCGACGTCGGCGGCATCTATCGCAGCGACGACGATGCCGCGACATGGCACGCCTTGCACCAACACTTCCCGGACGGGCAGGGCGACGTGAC
This sequence comes from Planctomycetota bacterium, assembly GCA_039030755.1. Taxonomy (GTDB): domain Bacteria; phylum Planctomycetota; class Phycisphaerae; order Phycisphaerales; family Phycisphaeraceae; genus CAZIXN01. The sequence continues at coordinate 5,422 of JBCCDN010000127.1, forward strand.
CAACATCCGATCGCTCCTCGAACATCGCACCGACCCGGATCGCCTTGTTGCTTTTACGGGTACACGTTGGCGCGAAGCCGGCGGCATCTGGACCAGTGACGATGCCGGGCAAAGCTGGACCAAACGACTGACCGGACGCTTCTGGGGCAATGCGGAAGGGCGGGAGTTCGGCCGTACGCTCGTGAGTCATCCGACCGATCCGGCCAAGCTCGTTGCGGCCGGCCAAGATGGGGTGTACCGAAGCGTTGACTTCGGGCAAACGTGGACCCCAAGCACCGGGGCCGACGGGTTGAACCCGTCGTTGATCATGTACGACCCGACGGATACCAACCGGCTTTGGCTGTCCTCGTGGCGGCTCGACGAATGGTCGATCGACGGCAAGTTCGACGCATCGGACGGCACGTACGAAAGCACCGACGGCGGCCAAACGTGGCAGAAACTCAACAACCTGGGTGTGAAGGAAGTCGTCGCCGATCCGTCAGATCCGACGCGCTGGATCGGTAGCTTCGAAAACGATCTACGCGAGAGCCGCGACGGCGGCCGGACTTGGGCTCCGCTGATGAACGGCGCCCCCGGGAACAACGGCGCAAACTGGGAAGTCAATACGCAACATTTCCCCGCGCTCGCGACCACGTCCGACGCCGTGATCGCCGCGAACGGCCAGGGCGACATCTATCAACTTCCCGGCGGCGCGAGTCAATGGCAGTCGGTCCAGCGTCAACATGTCGCCGCCCCCGACTGGTGGTACGGCAACACCGGCCACAACGATTCGTCCGACAGCTGGGTGCATTTTGGCAAGTCTGCGTCTTCGCTTCGGGTCGATCCCAGTAACCAGGACCGGTGGCTGATGACCGATTGGTACGCCGTTTGGGAGACGAACGACGCGGGCCAAACTTGGTCGTTCGCGGCGGACGGCCTCGAGAACACCGTGCTGCACGGCGTTGCGATCGATCCTTCGGATTCGTCGCATGTGGTCGTGTTCATGGGGGATAACGGCATGCTCAGCAGCCGTGACGGCGGGCAAACGCTCGACAAGATTCACCCGCCCGGCAACGCGTTGTATTCCAACGTTAAGCAGGCGGTATTCGCGCCGTCGGACCCCAGCGTGCTTTGGGCGATCGGCAACACCATCCCGGGCCAATGGGAAAGCTCTGCGATTGCGCGAAGTGCGGATGCGGGCGACACGCTGGTTTACGCTTCCACGCAAGGACTGCCCGCCGGCATGAGCCAAAGCAACTTCGCCGCCGCGATCGCCGTCGATCCCGAAGACCCGACCGCGGCCTGGGTTGCTGTGTCCGGCAACATCGGCAACGGCGGCGGCGTCTATTCGACGACCGACAACGGCCAGAGTTGGCAAGCGCTGACGGCCGGGCTGCCTCAAGGCCAAGACGTCTTCAGCTCAAACATCTGGGACCGCGGCCCCGAGTTGGCGGTCGGGTCCGACGGCACGCTCATCGCCGTCAGCAAGTCGCGCCGCAAGGGATACCGCCTCGACGATGGCAGCTCCACGTGGCAGGAACTCGGCTGGCTGCCCGACGCCCCTGCCGCCATCGCCTCCGACCCGCATACCCCGGGCCAGTGGTGGCTCGCCACGCAAGGCAAGGGCCTATTCCGTAGCGACGATCAAGGCCAAAGCTGGGAGCGCATCTTCAACGCCGGCGTCGCCGACGTCGCGCTGGACCCGAACCTGCCCGGGCACCTGGTCGTGGGTGCCGCCGATGGTGTTCACGCGTCCAGCGACGGCGGTGTCACCTGGGAAAACGTCTCGCTCGACATGCCGCACCGCCTGTACCCCACGGTGGCGATCTCCAACGGCCTCATCGTCGCCGGCACCAAAGGCAACGGGGTGTTCGTTCGCAACTGGCCCGACCTCGCCGACGCCAATTTGCCCGGGGACTTCGACGGCGACGGCCAAGTCGCGCAGGGCGATCTCAATCTCGTGCTCAACAATTGGGGCGCTCTCGAAAAGCCCGCGGCCTTCCTCGCCGGTCTCGATGGGCTCACCGATCCCGTCGATCAGGACGAACTGAATCGTGTGCTGAACCATTGGGGCAGCGCCGCCCCCCCGAGCTTCGAAGGTAGCCCGATCCCCGAGCCCGCCACCGCCGCGGCTTTGGGCGGGCTCGGCGTCCTTTCCATGATGCGACGCTAAACGACCGGCGACGTGAACACGTCCGCGTCATCCACCACCAACACCCAGTCCGGACCACCCTCGGGAAAATTCGGCCGAAGCACGCCTTCGTTCGGCCCCTCACCGCCCGGCAAGGCCACGCCCTCCCGCGGATCCCACCACCACCAACGCCGACGTGGCCCACGCAGGCACCGCGTCTCGATCGCAAAGTCCGGCCGACGGATCGGCGTGTAGGCCACGACACAACGCGCATCGTCCCGCCCCGAGTGCCCGTCGCGTGCCACCGCGATGTGGTCCGCATCCTGCGTCTCGCAAACCGCCAACGCATCGTCGTTGACCTGCCCCGGTAACAGCCGCATCTCCGCCAGCGTCCGAACGTGTCGCATCTGCGTGGCCCCCGGTAGATGCAACGAACTGGTCCAATCACCCCGCGCGCTGTCCACCGGGCGACGCTGCCCCTCGGCCATCATCCAAACGTCGTGGCAGCCATACGTGTGCCCGCACGCCCCCGACAACACCGCCCACCACGCCGCACACCGCACATCGTGCTCCCCGAACCAGCCGTTGCTCGCCTCGAAATACACCGGGTGATTCTCGTAGCAAGGCTCACCATCCAACACCGGCCGCACCGGCTCCCGCGCCGCATCCGCCCGCACCATCGACCAGTTCCGGCTCGATCGCCGCAGGTGCCCCGACTGAATCAGACGCACATCCAGCCACGCCGCGTCGTCCACCCACTCCGACGCCGACGACCCGCCGCGCGGGTGCCACG
>JBCCDN010000128.1:0-8318 GCA_039030755.1 Planctomycetota bacterium
CACCTGCCGATGGTTGAAGCCAACCCCGCCGGCTGGGGCGGTTTCGCCGAAGTGCTGGGAGAGGCCTTGGTTCGGCAGAACCGAGTCGCCGAAGCTCGAAACCTGATCCAGCCCCGGCTACGGGATCACAGCGACTGGCGATTCGCTTGGCTGCGTTTAGCGTCACAACACCTCGAAGTTCCCGACGTCCGCCGCCGCTGGCTGGAGTTGATCACGCCGATCGTCCCGGCCGACGCCAAGCAGGAACGCTTCGCCCTCGCCGAAGCTTGGTGGTCGCTGCACCTCGCCGCTCCCGACACGCCCGGCGAGCGGATTGCGGCTCAAATCCTCGAACGCCTCGTTGCCGAGCCCGACGCCGTCGCGATGCACTGGTTCCTGCACGGGGTCGTGACCGAGTCGGCCGGGCGTCTCGATACCGCTGCCCAAGCCTACCGCGAAGTGCTCAAGTTGAACCCCGGTGCGCAGATTGCGCGGAACAACTTGGCCATGCTTCTCATCGAACGAGACCCTGAGGCCAACGGCAGCGAAGCCCTCGAACTCGCCCGTGCCGTGGTCGCGTCCAATCCCAACAACGCCAACTACCGCGACACACTCGCCTTTGTTCAAGCTCGGATGGGTGATCTCGACGAAGCAATCGCGCAGATCCAGATCGCGATCGACCTTGAACCGCAGAACCCGCTCTGGCGTGAGCGTTTGGCCGAGTTGCTCAAGCAATCCGGAAATGATCGCAATGCTTTTCATACGGCGGATGTCCCGACGCCGTAACTCGAAAAACTCGAAACCTAATCAGCTTTAACTACATTTGATTCAAGCGAGCGGATTGTCTTGGCCTGCCTGCTTGCATCAGCATTTGACTGCAGACTTAACCCACGCGGAAGATCGAACCCAGCCAGGCACCCGCTTGATTCGCAAGCCAGCCCGCGTCGCTGATCAGGTCGGTCGCCGTGTCCGCTAACTCGTTGCCCATCACCACCGCCGCCAGCGTACCCGCCGCTAGCACGGAGAAAGCCAGCACGCAAAGGCCGATCGCCAGCGGTGGTCCGGCTGTCTGCAAAAGGACCCGCCACTTGCCCACGCGCTTTCGGACCGGGTTTTCGAGAGTAGGAGATTTGCTTCGTGGCATGACTTGGACCTTCGTTGAGGATGATTCCCCACGCGTCGCACCGTGCGTCCGCGTCCCCATAACCAACGGATATCGGAACCTGCCACGCCAACGCAATCCACGCAAACCCACCGAATCTCCCGACCTGAGCTTGCCTGATCCTCACGTTCCTCCGTGGCGTCATCATCGCGCTTCCTCTAAGATGTCTCGCTCGACGTAGCGAATCGTGCGGCGGCCCGGATGCCCCAACCGCCGAGAATCCGACGCCCCAAGCCTCCCGCGTCCCTGGCCGATGCATCAATTCGGCACGTTTTTTCGACCCCATACCGGCCTCAGCCTCAACCACGCCACGTCAGGACGACCATGACCGACGCCGCCCCCAGCCTCAGCACGCACGACCGCCTCGCCGCCGCCCAGAAGCAACTCGCCACGATCGGGCAGGACCACTTGCTCGCCCACGCCGACTCGCTTGACGACGTCGGACAGACCAAACTCTTAGCCCAAATCGAAGGCATCGACTGGCCCGAAGTCGCACGACTCATCGAGACACATGTCAAAGCCAAGCCGTCTTTCGAGCTCCGCGGCGACATCTCCGGTGCCCCGTCGTATCCTGCCGAGGCGAACACCGACGAGCTCAAAGCCAAATACGCTCAAGCCCGCGAAACCGGCGAACGCATGATCCGGGAAGGCAAAGTCGCCGCGTTCTGCGTGGCCGGCGGGCAGGGTTCCCGCCTCGGCTGGGACGGCCCCAAGGGCACCTTTCCCGCGTCGCCGATCCGCAACGCCACGCTGTTCCAACTCTTCGCCGAGCAGTTGCTCAAGCTGCGAGCGAAATACGGCGTGGTCGTGCCGTTCTACGTGATGACCTCGCCGATCAATCATGAGGCGACCGCCGACTTCTTTCGCGAAAACGATTGCTTCGGCCTCAACCCCGACGACGTCATGCTGTTTCCTCAGGCCATGATGCCCGCCATCGACATGGACACCGCCAAGTGCCTGCTCGCCGCCCCGGACGAACTCGCGCTCTCCCCCAACGGACACGGAGGTTCGCTCAAAGCGCTGCATACGTCGGGCGCGCTTCAAGACATGGAGAAACGCGGTATCCGGCATTTGTCTTACGTGCAGGTGGACAACCCGCTGGTCAAGGTGGTTGATCCGCTGTTTATCGGGCTTCACAAACTCGACAAAGCACAAATGTCTTCGAAGATGCTCACCAAACGCGACGCCTTGGAGAAGGTCGGCAACTTTGCGCTCGTCGACGGCAAGATGAGCGTGATCGAATACTCCAACATGCCCGAAGAGCTGGCCACGAACACCAACGGCGACGGTTCGCTGGTGTTCAACGCCGGCTCGATCGCGATCCACATCATCGCGGTCGATTTCGTCAAGGCGATCAACACCAGCGCCGACGGGTTTGCCCTGCCGTGGAACCGGGCCGAGAAAAAGGTCGCGTTTTGGGACGGCTCACAAACCACGACGCCCGACACGCCCAACGCGATCAAGCTCGAGACGTTTGTCTTCGATGCATTGCCGATGTGCGAGCATTCGATCGTGCTCGAGACGCTCCGCGAAGAAGAGTTCGCCCCAATCAAAAACGCCGACTCGCCGGAAGGGCAGGACGTGGCTCAGGATTCCCCGGCTTCGTCCAAACAACTGCAAGTCGATCGTGCGATGCGCTGGCTGGAAAAGGCGGGCGTGTGCTGCGGCAAGGGTGCGACGGTTGAACTCAAGCCTACGACCGCCATCGAGCCCGGCGACTTGGATTCGTTGGACCTGCCCGAGTCGATTGACGCGGGTTCTCGGTTGGTGATTTAAGGCGAATGGAATGAAAAAAGCCCACGCTCCGGGAACGTGGGCTTTGGCATGTTTTCAGCGGTGCGGGTGGGATTCGAACCCACGGAACGGCAGGACCGTTCGGCGGTTTTCAAAACCGCTGCCTTCAACCACTCGGCCACCGCACCGTTGCGCGTGAACGCGTCGGCGGGACCAGAGTGTATCGGGCCGATTCGACTTAGGCCGAGCGGCGACGCAGCAACGCGGCACCCAGGCCGGCCAATAACGTGGCCGCCGCGGGCTCGGGTGTGTTGATTTTGAAGTCGCTTTTGGTGATCGTCGCGGTGCCCGGGCCGGTGCCGGTGGTTTGCAGGATGTTGTTGACTACGACGTCTACGGACGCGACGGAGAATGGCGTGAGATCAATCGAGACGCTCTGGCTCCACGTGCCCAACTCCGACGGTGCGGTGTCGTACTGTTCGGAGAAGACCACCTGCTGCGACGTGAGCGTCGCATTGGTCAGGGTGTCGAGCACTTGAACTTGCAGCGTGGCCGCAACGAGTTCATCGTTATCGACGCCGGTGAAGGCGTACGAGCCGGACTCGGCGATCACCAGCGCGGTGAGCAGCGCGTTGTTGCTGGTGACGGTGAAGCTCAGTGAGCCGTCGGTCGTGTCGGTGGGCGGTGCGTCCGCGACGAAGTTGCTGGTGGGATCAAAATCCAGCACATCGCCGGACACGCCGGTCGGTGCACCGTACAGCGGTTCGGGGTCTTCACCCGGGTCCCCGCTGGCTTCGATCACATCGGTGTAGGTGACCGTGGTCCCCGCGAACGGGCCGGGATACACCACATCGGCCGCAGCGTTGGAGGCAAACCCAAGTGCCGTCGCGGCAGAAAAACTCAAAACCCCGGTTAATTGAAAATTCAGCATGGTGTGTTCTCCCTCCAAAAGTTCGGATATAGCCGGCGGGAGGCCCGTGACGGCGTGCGGTACAAAGGTATTAATGAATACTCTTTAAAACTAGCACGCCATGCCATTCGCGGCAATGCTAATCTCTTATTCATGCAACAGGAGAGATCTTTCAGACGACTTTTATGGATGGACAATTCCGAAGACTGATGTCTCGATGGCCGTAATCACCCCCAAACCTTTGTCCCAGCCCCTCCAAGCAACCCAGTTTACCGGCACCACGCATCGGTCCTGGTTGCCGGTGAAGGCTTTGGCCGAGCGCGAGGTTGTAAGGTTTTTTCGCCAACGCAATCGAGTGGTTGCGGCGGTGGTGACGCCGCTGGTGTTTTGGCTGATGCTGGGGTTGGGGCTGGACCGGGCGTTGGTAGTTTCGCCAGCGGTCGATCACGCTTCGACTGCGTCGGCTTCAGAAACCACAACCTTCACCACCAATACGGGGGTCGGTTATCTCGCGTATTTCTTCCCCGGCGTTGTTGTGCTGATGGTGTTATTCACCGCCATCTTCACCACCATCAGCGTGATCGAAGATCGGCGTGAGGGCTTTTTGCAAGGTGTGCTGGTCAGCCCGGCGTCGCGTGGTTCGATCGTCCTGGGTAAAGCGGTGGGTGGAACGATCATCACGTTGTTGCAGGCGGGGCTGATGCTGATCTTGGGGATCGCGCTGTTTGGTTGGCCGGGGCTTGGTGCGTTGCTGGGCTCGCTCTTGGTGCTCGCACTGATCGCCGTGGGGTTGACGGGAGTGGGTTTGGCGTTTGCGTGGCCGATGGATTCGACGGCGGGGTACCACGCGGTGATGAACCTGCTGCTGATGCCGATGTGGCTCTTGAGCGGCGCGGTGTTCCCGGTCGAGACGGCGACCGGTCCGGTGAAGTGGTTGATGCTCTGCAACCCGCTGACATACGGTCAGACGCTGCTGACGTGGTGGTGGACGGGCGGCGCGACCGGGATGCCGCCCGGAGGGCCGTGGGTCAGCCTCGCGGTCACCGCGGCGGCCGCGCTGCTTGCGCTGATGGCGGCGACGTGGGTTGCGCATCGGCCGGAGGGCATACGAGGCAAACGAACCTCACGGCGACAAACCCGAGTTAAGCCCGCATAAACTCTCTCACCATGACCGGACTCACGCCAGGCAATTTTGAAACACAAGCCCAGACCGAAACCGCAGCGGCCGCGCAAGCGTCGGCAGCGGCTTCAGCCGGAAAGGCATCTGCCTCGCGGGGCGGCGGGTTGCGGTGGCCTTGGCTGATCGGCGGCTTGCTGTGCGTGGCCGGGGCGGCGGCGATGGTCGTCATCCCTTTTGTGCTTGCACAGGCCCCCGAACCGTTGGAGCGTTACGGCGCGGTGCCGTCGTTCGCGTTGACGGATCGCTTTGGCGAACCCTTCACCAACGCGGACGTGGCGGGGAAAGTATGGGTCGCGAATTTTATGTTTACGACGTGCCCCTCGATTTGCCCGGTGATGAGCCGACACCTCGGCGGGCTGCAGGCCGAGTTGCGTGAACGCGGGCTGCGCGACGGCGTGGCGATTGTGAGTTTCAGTGTGCAACCCGAAGTCGATACGCCGGAAGTTTTGCGTGATTACGGCAACCAGCACGGCGCTGAGCCGGGGCTTTGGAATCTGCTGACCGGCGATCGGGCTGATATCTGGCAGCTGAGCAAGGACGGTTTCAAACTGCACGTGGGCGCGGTGGATAATCCGGTCGAGCCGATTGCGCACACGGGCAAACTTGTGCTGGTGGATCAGGCCGGCGTGATCCGCGGGTATTACGACGGGTTGACGCCGGCGGTCATCGATGTGCTGGCCGCCGATATGGAACAACTCGTCAGTGAGAGGCCTTGAACACTTTTGCTGCCACGCCGCAAAGCCTCCCCAGTGCTGAACGCCTTGCGGAGCATCTCGCAACACACGGCCCGCGATCGATCAAGCCTTGGGTTCGTTACGTTCCACTCGGAGTGGTCGTGTTCGCGGTGCTGATCTCGCTCGCGGTCCCGACGGCGTGGACGTCGCTGCTGCCATGGGTAGCGCTCTTCGGCGCGCTCGTATACGGCAACCAACGCCGACAACGCCACGCGCAAGCTTCCGCGACTGCGCTCTACGCCCAGGAACTCGGCATGCTTCGATACCACCGCGACGCATTGCGAACGGCTTGGAACGTTCTGCCCGCCTTGGTTTATCGCAACGACGAACACGCCCGAACCGTCGCCCTGATCGGTCACCTCTGCAACGTACTTGGTGCCAACCGGACTGCTTGCGTGGCGTACGACTTCCTGCTCGAGCGTTTGCCCGACGGCCACCCCGCAGCACTGTCGCTGCGGCTGCAGAAAGCAGCCAACGCGTTCGAGGCCGACCGACTCAGCGACGGAGACGCCGAACTTCGCCGCGTACGCGGTGTCATCTCTCCAGAAGACGCCGGGCCCATCGGCGCGGCCTACCGCGCGACGCGTCTGCTGCAGGCCGTCAGCACGCATCACTTCGCTGAGGCGGTCGACGACCTACCCGACCCCCAGGTGGCGTTCCGTGCTTTAGGAATTGACGGCGGCTTGGCTTACGGCCTGCTCGCGCTGTCGCGGCATCGGCTCGGGCGTCATGAACCGGCTCGGCGAGCGTGGCACGATGCGACGTGTCTTTTGCCCGCCGACGAATTGGTGCGTCGCTTCGCACCGCTGCATGAACTCACCGAGACGAAGCCGTGACAACACCGACCGAACTAAGCGAAGGCGAGACCGCATCGTTAACGCCCGAAGCTCCACCCGCCCTGCCCGCGTTCAATCCGGCGCGGCTGGAGGCGGAGCTGCTGCGCGACCGCGTATTGCGTTTAGCCTTAGGCCTATTGGTCGGTGTGGCGGTATCTGCGGTGTTGGTCTGGCTTCCCGGTGCCTACGGCATCGACCCCGGCTTGAGCCTGATGCTGGCGGCTCTACTGGTGCTGGGTGTGTGGGTCAGCCGGGCGGTGACCAACGCGAAGGCTGCGGGAGCGGCGCGGGGCTTGCTCGCGGCGGCGGAGCTGTCGCCGCCGAATGCCGAGGTCCGTTTGCAGCCGTGGCTGGATCGGAGGGCCCTTGTGGATTGGGTCCGACTCATGCTCTATCAGGCATGGGCAACGCTGCGGCATCGGCAGGGACGACACGCCGAGGCGGCGGCGATCTGTGCCAGTGTTTTGCGTCGTCCGCTCGGGCCGGGTGAGGGCGCCCGACCGCAGCTATTGCTACTACTCGCGGAATCTTCGCTGGAAGCCAACGATCCGTGGGGGGCTTATTTCGCGCTGACGCAACTGCACGGCACGCCAGTGACTCTGAATCAACTCCTTCAGCGCGTGGGACTTCAGGTCCGCTACGAAGTGACTTTGGGGAACGATCACGCAGCGCTCGCGCATTGGCCCCGCAAGGCCGAATTGGCGGAGTTGATGCCCGGCCCGCTGTGTGGTGTGACGCACGCGATGCTCGGACTCGCGGCTTACCGCACCGAACAACACGACGCGGCGGCGTGGCTAACGCACCGCGCCGAGCTGCTCTGTGAACCGGCACAACTCAAGCAACTGCGTGAGCAACACCTTGCCGTTCCCGCGGTTGATGTTTCGGCCTAGTCAATACGTCAGAACCGTGTCGCGGAGACCCGTATGATCTCGGCTATGTCGCACGCCCCGCTGTTTCCCAACACGCTCGCTTCGCTCTTGCCGCATACCTGGTTCGACGGCCAGGCAGAATGGCTGTTGGTCGTGATCGCGATCGTGGGCATGGTGTTCGTCATCAAGGGGGCCGATTGGCTGGTCGAAGGCGCGGCGGGTATCGCGAAGAAGCTGGGCATGCCCGAGGTGGTCGTGGGTGCGACGATCGTGTCGCTGGGCACCACCTCGCCGGAAATGGCGGTCTCGGTGCTCGCGGCGTTCGGGGGCGATGCGGGGCTAGCGCTGGGTAACGGCGTGGGCTCGATCATCGCCGATACGGGCCTGATCTTCGGCGTCGGCTGTCTGATGTGTGCGTTGCCGGCCGACCGTTTCGTGCTTAACCGGCAAGGCTGGGTTCAGATCGGGTCGGCCCTTCTGCTCGCGGCGATCTGTTACGGGCTTTGGGCCTTCCAAGGCGACGCGGCAACGATCACCCGGCCCATCGGCGTGCTGCTTACGCTGCTGCTGGTTGCGTACTTGGTGATCTCGGTGAAATGGGCCCAGCAACACCCTAGCGGCGAGCCGCACGTCGTGGTCGATGGCGATGAACCCAAAGCCGACAAAGCAGAACACGCCGAAAAGCACGGGCTCGCGTTTCTCTTTGTGATTGGTTTCGTCGGCTTGGCGATTGTGATCCTTGCCGGTGATGCTCTCGTGCAGTCTGTTGCGATCGTCGCCGAGCGCCGAGGGATCCCCGATGCCGTGATCGCGTCGACCATTGTCGCGTTGGGCACCTCGCTCCCCGAACTGGTCACGGGCCTGACCGCCATCCGCAAAGGTCACCCCGAGCTGCTGGTGGGCAACGTCATCGG
>JBCCDN010000129.1:0-8317 GCA_039030755.1 Planctomycetota bacterium
ATACCAGGCGCGTACAGAGCGGGGCGGGTGTTGGGTCGGTCGGCTCTGTCGGATCAGAAGCCGGCGTGGCGGTCGTGTCGTCGGGTGGCATACCGAACAGTATGCGGAGTCCGCGTGCCGTCGGGCTTTGCTCTAAGCTGCAAAGCAGATCTGGATCGACAGATTCGTCGTTCTTCACCCGTGCCCACCCGCTCAACCCGGAGCCTTCCCGTGCCCAAGAAAACCATCGCCGACTTGGACCTCGCCGGCAAAAAAGTGCTGATGCGCTGCGATTTCAACGTTCCCTTGGATGATTCCGGGGTCGTGACGGATGATCGGCGGGTGCGGACGGCGCTGCCGACGATTCAGCACGTCTTGGATGCGGGCGGGGCGGTGATCCTGATGTCGCACTTGGGTCGGCCGAAGGGGAAGCCGGACGCGAAATTCTCGCTTAAGCCCGCGGCGGACAAGCTCGGCGAACTGCTCGGCCAAGCGGTAGTGCTCGCCACCGATACGGCCGGGCCCGATGCCAGCGCCAAAGCCGCCGCCGTCCAGCCCGGTGACGTACTTGTCCTCGAAAACGTGCGGTTCAACGCCGGCGAGAAGAAGGGCGACGATGCGGATTACAACGCGGCGCTGGCGTCGTTCGGCGAGGTGTATTGCAACAACGCCTTCGGCACGTGTCACCGCACGCAGGCGTCGATGTATGCCGTGCCCAAAGCGATGAAAGATGACGGCAAACCCGTGGTGATGGGTTTTCTGGTCGAAAAAGAGATCACGTATCTGAGCGACACGCTCGAAAGTCCGCAGCGGCCATTCGTCGCGATCCTGGGCGGGGCAAAGGTCAGCGACAAGATCAATGTGATCGAGAATCTTTTGGGAATTTGCGATCAGGTCTTGATCGGTGGGGCGATGGCGTACACGTTCAGCTTGGCCCAGGGCGGGAAGGTCGGCGGGTCGTTGGTGGAGCCCGACAAGGTCGACTTGGCGAAGTCGCTGATCGAAAAGGGCGGCGAGAAATTGGTGCTACCGACCGACACGCACGCCGGCGATGACTTCTCGGGCGACTGCAGCAAGCAAGTGGTGAACGCAGGAGATATTCCTGATGGGTTTGAGGGTTTGGACATCGGGCCCGCCACGGCAACGCACTACGCGGACATCGTGAAGAGCGCGAAGACGGTGATCTGGAACGGGCCGATGGGCGTGTTCGAGATGCCGCCCTTTGATCACGGGACGAAGACGGTGGCGCAGGCGATTGCGGATTCGGACGCGACGAGCATCATCGGCGGTGGCGACTCGGCCGCCGCGGTGGAGCAGCTCGGCTTTGCCGACGACGTGACGCATGTGAGCACGGGCGGCGGGGCGTCGTTGGAGATGCTTGAAGGCAAGAGCTTTGCGAGCGTTGAACTGCTGGACGACAAGTAAGGAACACTATGCCCATCAAGCACGGCATCATCGGCACCGGGGGCATGGCCCGCGCCCACGCCGGCCACTTTGCGGATATCCGCGGCGTCCATTTACACGGCTGCTTCGACGTCGCCCCCGGAAGGGCAGAAGCTTTCGCGGCGGAGCGCGGGATCAAGCACGCGTTTGATTCGCAGGCAGCTCTGATTGATGCGTGCGATTCGGTATCGGTGGTCACACCCGATGCGTACCACGCCGCGATTTCGCTGGCGGTGCTCAAGGCGGGGAAGCATCTGCTTTGCGAGAAGCCGTTGACGACGAATTTGCCCGATGCCAAGAAGGTTGCCAAGGCGGCGGTTAAGGCGGCAAAGGACAACGGGGCCGTGCATATGGTCAACTTCAGCTACCGCGATTCGGCGGCGTTCCAAAAAGCGATGCATATCGCGAAACGCGGTGACCTCGGAGCAATCCGCCATTGCGACGGCAAGTACTTTCAAGCGTGGCTCGCGAGCACGGTGTGGGGCAGCTCTTTGTCCGAAGGCTGGCTCTGGCGACAGCAAATCCCGAAGGGCGGTGGCAAGGCTGCGGGCGGCACGCTCGGCGACATCGGCTGCCACATCTTGGACTTCACCACCGCCATCGCAGGCGACTTGAAAGCTCTACGGTGCTCCGCAAAGACCTTCCCCAAGATCCACCCGGAGACCGGGGAAACCGTGACGTCTTACGACGGCAAGAAGCTCAATGCCAACGACAGCGTGATCATCGAATTGGAGCTTGCCGCCGGCGGCATGGGTACGATCCAGAGCTCCCGTTGGATCGTCGGTCACCCGAATCAAGTGGCCTTGGGCGTCTACGGCACGCTCGGCTCGATCGAAATTGATCTCGAAGATTCGTACACCAAACTCCGCGTTTGCTCCGGCAAGGATCGCCACACCGCCACGTGGAAAACGATCGAGTGCAAGCCGACGCCCAACAACTACCAGCGTTTCGCCAAGTCCATCAAGACCGGCAAAAACGATCAAGCCGACGTGTTACGCGGCGCACAGATTCAGGCGTACCTCGACGCCTGCGAACGCTCAGCCGAGGAGGCCGGACGACGTGTCACGATCCGTAGATGGCTCTGACCAAATCCGGATCGCTAGGCTAAACCGGTCCCTGTTCCCCGCACCGAGAATGCTCATGCGACGCTATGTCTCGATCGTTTGGCTGGTTCTTGCCGGTCTTGCCTTGCCCGCACAAGCTCAGACCGATCTTGCGTTGATGACCACACCTTGGCGGGCGGCCAGCCCGATCGATGGCGGCGGCTCCGTGCTGTTCCTGCCGACGCAGGTGGATGAAGCCGGCGGGGACGATGTGGATCTCTCGCTCGTGCGATATGCCGGGCGGTTCCGCCCCGATCTCGAGCACGACCAGAAGTTCACTCTCGCGATCGACCAAACCTACCTGGGTATCGAAACCGGCGACGCGCTGCTGCCCGAGCGTTTGAACAACACCGCCATCGCCGCGGGCCTGTTGCTCGGGAGTTTCGAAGCGTTCGAGAAGCAGTGGGAGTGGGGCGGCAGCGTCGGCGTCGGCCACGCGTCGTCGAATCCTTTCGGCGATGGCAGCGGCTGGTACGGCCTGGGCTCCGTTTTTGCTCAGACGCGGCTCGACGAAACCTCGTCGCTCATGATCGGCGTCGACTTCAACGGCAACCGCGCGATCTTCCCCGACCTCCCGCTGCCCGCGTTTGTCTACACCACCCGCTATAGCGATCAGCTCACCTTCGCCCTGGGCTTGCCGATCAACACGCTCCGCTGGACGCCCGACGAGTTCTGGACCGTGCAGCTCGCCGTCGCGGGCATCGCGTTCAGCGCCGATGTCGAACTGCGATTAGACGACGCTGTGTCGCTGTTCGCCGCGTACGGCGGAGACGGCGAGGGCTTCCACGTGGCCGACGACGATTCCGATCAACGTTTGTTCTACTCGGCCCAAGTTGTCGAGGCCGGCCTCCGCTACGGCGTCACCGAACGCTCGTCGCTAGTCATCGCCGGCGGCTTCGCGTTCGATCAGGAGTTCGAACGCGGCTTCGATCTCCGGGACACCGACACCGTCCGCGAACTCGATAACACGGCCTACTTCCGTCTCGGCGGTCGGCTCGAGTTTTAAAGCTTCCCCGGCACGGGAGCCGCATGTCCGCACCGCTTTGGCACGCCATCCTCGCCGGGGTTTTCGCGTCGCTGGCCTGCGGGCTGGGCGTCATCCCGCTGATGTGGCGGCGGCTAGACCCCAAGCAGCATGCGGGCATCGGCTACGCCGCGGCGGGTGGGCTCATGGTCGCCGCGTCGGTGCTCAACCTGATCCTGCCGGCGCTGCAGGGCAACGAGGGACGCAGCGTCGAGGAACTGTTTTCGCTCTGGCACGAGGACGGCTCGGGCGTCGGGCCGGTGCTCATCGGCGTGATCGTCGGGGCGTTGTTTCTCGATATCACCGGCCGACTCATCGAAGCAAAAGGCCTGGACGAAACGCTCGGCCTCAAACTCGGCGGCGCGACCGGCCTGCTGATTTTTCTCGCGATGTGCCTGCACTCGATCCCCGAGGGCGTCGCCGTGGGCGTGGGTTACGTCGCCGGCGAAGCGACTTACGCCCACAACCCCAACCTCGGGCACACCATCGCGCTGGCCATCGCGATCCACAACATCCCCGAGGGCTTGGCCGTCGCGATCCCGCTGCGGGCGGCGGGGGTGTCTTTTCATCGGTGCTTCTGGTTAGCGGTGCTGACGAGCGTGCCCCAACCGATCGCTGCGGTCCCGGCCGTGCTCGCCGCGTGGTTTTTTGCGCCGCTGGTCGGCGGGCTGATGGGCTTCGCCGCCGGGGCAATGATCTTCCTGGTGGTCAAGGAACTTATTCCCGAAGCCCTCGAACGCGTGAGCCACACGACGACCGCGTGGGCGTTCCTGCTCGGCTTCGCGGGCATGACGCTCGTGCAGGTGATTCTGTAGGTGATGCCGAAGCCCGGGGATGGTCATCCCCGGGCTTACGATGCGTGCATGGAGCACATCGCGAAGTATCTGCCCATCATCGAGAGCCTGGCCGCCAAGGCGTTGGACATGGCGGTGGACGCGTCGCCGACGAAGCCGCGGGCGGGTTCAACACGTATCTCGCTAGTGGAAGTACGGGACGCTACACGCACGCTAATCGACTCTGCCGATGCAGCCGACATCGATCGATTGCTGAGTTTTTATGAAGCAGGAGCGATGGAGCGAGATCGACGCTTGTCACCGGACGGCCAAACGCTGGCGGATGAAATCGTGCTACCGACACCCATGGTGGTGGACGGTTACGGACACGAACGAGCTGCCTATGCCCTACTTTTCCGTTTGATCTCGCTCCGTGCGGCGGCATCGCAGGGTGTGGCTGCGGATCACGAGCTTTGGGCTGGTCATGTGCTGTGGGACGCACCGGAGCACCGTGAGGACTTCGCGTGGTCGCTGCTGCATCTAGCCGTTGACGTTCTCCATGCTTTCAGAAATCCACATGGAGTCGATATGTCCGTCGGCTTTGCCGAGCACGATGTCATCGCGGCGTGGTCGAGTGTCCACAACAACATGCTCTCTGGTTCCGAGCAACCGGCACCGTTGCAAGCGCAGCAAATCGACGTGGCCCCCGACGAGTGGACCTACCGGGAAATGGTGGGGCTGCACGCCGCGATGCTATTGGCCACAGAACTGAATCACCGATCACTCGTTGACCGCTGCCACGCTGCCGCCCGCTACCACCTCCAGCACACCCAACCCGACTACACGACGTACCAACCCTGGGCCCTCGCCGCGTTCCTCTACTTCCCCGACACCGTCGGCTTCGCCGAGCAGCAGCTCCATGACGTCGAAACCCACCTCCACGTCGAAGGCCCGCCCGGCGCACTCGTGCCGGGGCTGCTGCTCGCCGATGCGTACGCGACGCTGAAGCAAGCGATGTCTCGGGACAATGGTGATACGTAGCTCGTACCAGCCGCCAACGGCGGCTGCTTTAGAAAGCGGCGGCCGGTGGCCGCCGTGCTCGGTTACCCTTTCGCAATGCCCGACTTCAATCTCGAATCCCTCGGCCTCACCGTTGCCGAGATTCACCGCAACCTCTCCCCCGCCGCGCTCTACGAACACGCGATCAAGTTCGAACGCCGCGACTTCCTCGCCAACTCTGGCGCCCTCATCGCCTACTCCGGCGACAAGACCGGCCGCAGCCCCAAAGACAAACGCCTCGTCCGCCACCCGGATTCCGAAAAGGATGTCTGGTGGGGCAATGTCAACATGGAGATCGACGAACGCACGTTCAACATCAACCAGTGCCGCGCGGTCGACTACCTCAACACCCGCGAACGCTTGTACATCGTCGACGCCTTCGCCGGGGCCGACCCGCGTTACCGCCAGAAGGTCCGCGTCGTCTGCGAACGGCCGTACCACGCGCTGTTCATGTGGAACATGCTCATCCGCCCGACCCCGGAAGAAGCCAAGCTGGAAAACTACGGCGAGCCGGATTGGGTCATCATCAATTCTGGAAAATTCCCCGCCAACCCGATCACCGCGGGCATGACGTCGACCACCTCCGTCGACCTGTTCCTCGAACAAGGCCGGATGGTCATCCTCGGCACCGAGTACGCCGGCGAAATGAAAAAAGGCATGTTCACCGTGATGAACCACCTCATGCCCAAGCTCGGCCACCTGCCGATGCACTGCAGTGCGACCTGTGAGAAAGACGGCGAAACCAGCTCGATCCTGTTCGGACTCTCCGGCACCGGTAAGACCACCCTCTCCGCCGACCCGAACCGCACGCTGGTCGGCGACGACGAACACGTCTGGACCGATCAAGGCGTGTTCAACATCGAGGGCGGCTGCTACGCCAAAGCCCTCAGCCTCTCCCGCGAGAACGAGCCGCAGATTTTCGACGCGCTCAAATTCGGGGCCGTGCTCGAAAACGTCCGCTTCGACGAGGACTCGCACGGCGTCGACTTCGAAGACGTCTCCATCACGCAAAACACCCGCGCGGCTTATCCCGTCGAGCACTTGGACAACGCAAAAATCCCCGGTGTCGCCGGGCATCCGAGCGACATCATCTTCCTCACCTGCGACGCCTTCGGCGTTCTCCCGCCCGTGTCCCGCCTCACCGCCGACCAGGCCATGTACCACTTCATCTCCGGCTACACCGCCAAGGTCGCCGGCACCGAGGTCGGCGTCACCGAACCCCAAACCACCTTCAGCCCCTGCTTCGGCGGCCCCTTCCTCGTCTGGCACCCCGCCAAGTACGCCGAACTCCTCGCCCAGAAAATCGAGCAACACGGCTCCCGCGTTTGGCTGGTCAACACTGGCTGGTCCGGCGGCGGCGTCGGAAAGGGCAACCGCATTAAGTTGAAGTACACGCGGGCCATCGTCGACGCTATCCACCGCGGCACGCTCGACCAAAGCCCGACGCAACCCGATCCCACCTTCGGCTTCGCCGTCGTCACCTCTTGCCCCGACGTCCCTGACGAACTCCTCATCCCCCAAAACACCTGGCCCGACCCCGCCGCCTACGACACCGCCGCGGCAAACCTCGCCCAAAAATTCCGCGACAACTTCCGAAGCTACGCCGACGGCGTCACCGAAGCCGTCCGTGCTGCGGGCCCGGCCTCCTGAAGACCGTCCGGAAGGATGGCGGTTCCCCGCGAGCCACAAGCCCGTAGCGGTACCGACGGCATCGACTGATCGCCGCCTGGCCTAGGAAACCCAACGCCATCAAGGCCGTCGGTTCCGGGACGACGCGGGTGACGGTGAGGGTGCTGCGTACGGAGAACCCGGGGCTCCCTTCGTCCAAGGTGAAGCTGAAGTCGGACCCGTCGGCGAGGAGGCCGGAGAGCACGGCGCCGCCGTGCTCTTAGATCAAAAAGCCTCGTCGAGGGTCAGGGCGTCGAGCGGCACGCCGTCCAGGAAGAACTCGGTGCCAAAGATATTGATCGTCCCCCTTTCTGAGAGTGTGAGGAAGTCGTCGATCTGCCCGCCGCTGAGCTTCACCTCGCTGCCACCGTTCGCCGACAACCCCGCCGAACACGTTGACCTCGCTCGTCCGCAGGACCGGCTGCGGAAACTCGACCGCCGCAAATGTCTCGAACCCGTCCGCCAGGTTCGGCGATTCCCCACCGCGCCGAGCACGTTGATCTGCGTGTCGCTAAAACTGATGTCGGGTTCGCGTTCTGCACCCCCTGCAAATCCGCCTGCGACCGTACGTCGTACACCCGCCCAAACGCATCGAAGGTGAGTTGACGCCATCCGCCACCCGTTCCGCCCGCACACGCCACGACCTCATCGCCCAACTCAGCGAGTGCGGTGGCAAGCACGCCGTCGGCACCACCGTCTCTGATCGAGAATCGTCTCGTGGGCGCATAAGTCCCGCGACAACCACGATAAGCCTCCGGAAACGCCGTCGCCGGCTCCGCCACGATGAAGCCCCTGCAAGGGCAACGCCCTCCGGAGAGCTAGCAAGTCCGAAGCCCCAAAGACCCGCCTCGACGAACCTTTCGCCAGCTTCGCCATAGACGACTACGGTATAATTATTTTTTTTGTGGCGTCCTCGGCCTAGTCGGCCTCCTCACGGAAGTCCGTAGTCTGAAACAAAAACCGCGGTTGCGAAGCGTAAGCGGCCAAGCCACCAAGTCAATCACCATCCACTCAATCACTGGACCAATCGTCCTAGAAAGCCCACCGATGAGTTCCCTCACGTTTTCCCCCCGCCAATCCGTCGAGCAAGTCGAAGAGGGCCACGACCTCGCCCCCAAGTTCGACGAGCACGGCCTCATCCCCGTCGTGACCACCGACTACACCTCCGGCGAAGTGCTCATGCACGCCTACATGAACGCCGAGGCCCTCACCAAAACCATCGAGCTGGGCGAGGCCGTCTACTGGAGCCGCAGCCGCGCATGCCTCTG
>JBCCDN010000130.1:0-8312 GCA_039030755.1 Planctomycetota bacterium
CGCCCGACGGCCGACGCGTCGATGTGCAACTCAAGGGCTCGGGGCGAACGCCGTACTCGCGCGGTGGGGACGGCCGCGCGGCCTTGGGTCCGATGCTGCGGGAACACCTGATCTCCGAAGCGATGCACGGCTTGGGGATCCCGACGACGCGCAGTCTCGCGGTGGTCGCGACCGGCGAACCGGTCTACCGCGAGACCGAATTGCCGGGCGCGGTGTTGACGCGCGTCGCCAGCAGCCATCTCCGCGTGGGCACGTTTGAGTATGCCGCACGATTCCTCGGGCCCGATGCGGTCAAGGCGTTGGCTGACCACGCGATCGCACGGCACTTCCCGGAATGCCTCAACGCCGATCGCCCTTACCAAGCGTTTTGGAACGGCGTCGCGCAGCGTCAGACCGAGTTGATCGCGGCTTGGATGGGCGTGGGATTTGTTCACGGGGTGATGAACACCGACAACGCCGCGATCGCCGGCGAGACCCTCGACTACGGGCCGTGTGCGTTTTTGGATGCGTATGACCCGGCAACCGTTTTCAGTTCAATCGATCAATTCGGGCGATACGCATACGGCCAACAATCCGCCATCGCGCGTTGGAACGTCGCGCGGTTGGCCGAGACGATGCTCCCGCTTTTTGATGAGACCCCCGCCGACGCCCTGGCGTGGGCTCAAGATGCCGTAGACGCGCTCGAGGCCAAGATGCACGCCGCGTGGGAACAGGTGATGCGCCGCAAGCTTGGCCTCCACAATCAAGCGTCAACGGATGGCGAATTGATCCACGATCTCCTCGCGTGGATGCACGAAAGCAACCTGGACTTTACGAACACGTTTCGGTCTCTGCCCGTGGCCTCTGACGATCTTGCGAACGCCACCGGCGCGTTCGCCACCGACACATTTCGTGCCTGGCATGCCCGTTGGCGGTCTCGGTGGACCGACCCTGCCGCCGTGAAATCACTCATGCGAAAGAGCAACCCCGCGTTGATTCCGCGCAATCATCGTGTGGAAGCCGCGCTGTCGGCCGCGGTGAACGAAGGCGAGTTCACGCAGTTCGATCGGCTGCTCGACGTGATGCAAAGTCCATACGACGACCAGCCCCAACACGCCGATTTGCAAGAGCCCGCACCCGAAACGGATCCCCCGTATCGCACCTACTGCGGCACGTAACACTGGGCGTCGACGTTCCGCAAGCTCGTTTTCGCGAACGTCGTGGATGCTTCACGACATGTCGGTGCGCGTAAAAAACGCGTGGCGGTCCGTGGCTTCGTCACACGGGCCGCACGCGTTTGGGAGGAGAGAGGCCGTGTTTGGACTTACGGTTGTTGACGACGGAGACAGAGCAGGCCGAATCCGAGCCATGAGGCGACGACCGGTTCGGGAACGGCGGTGATCGGGGCGACGAAGACCGCTTCGCTATACACGCTGTCGAGCGTTGCCGACGATGCGCCCGAAGCCCAGAAGTCGGCGTCCATCGTGTCGTAGATCCAATCGGTGTGGGACGACACGCGGACTTGCCCCGACACATCGCCAAAGTCCGAGTCGGGATTGCCATCCAATCCCATACCGAAGGAGTTGATCCCGGCAAGGGTCCAGTCGGCCACGCTCTCGTCGTAGAGAAACAGGCCGCCACCCGAATCGCCCGGGGCAATGAGATACTCAAGCTCGGTACGTTGGCTCGAGCCGGTGGCGTTGTGAAAGAACCAACCGGAGTCGAAATCCGAAAGCAACACGTCGTCGCCGTAAACCTCATCGACCATGTTGGTGCCGGCGCGTTTGGTGTCGGCGGGTTGGGATGTGTCGTAGCCGCTGAAACCCGTTCCCGTAAGCCCGTAACCAACGGTGACGCCGAGCTGTCCGGCCTCGTCGGTGCCCGTGTAGAGCGTCGCGGCGGCGACGTCGGGACGACTCACGTCTTCGGTGAGTTTCACCAGGGCCAGGTCCGATCCCGCGGCGACGTCGGCGGGGTTCCAGTCGGCGTGGTAAGCCCAACTCTGTGCGTCGTAGCTTGTGCCCGCGATCTCGAAGGAGAGCGCCTCGGCCTGGTCCACCACGTGGGCGGCGGTCAGGACCCAACCGTCTCCGAGATAAACGCCCGAGCCGGTGTAGCCGTGGCTGGCGGTCGCGCCTTGAAACTGCCCGACGGAGGAAAACGCATCCGCCTCGGCGAGCGCTTGGTGGTACGAGTCGTAGCCGGTCGAGAGCATGGTGCCCGCGAGCGCACCGGGGCTAACTCCCACGGCCAAGCCAAGCATGAGGCAGGCATTTTGGACCGTCAGGCGGCCCCAGGACAAGGGGCCATTGGGGGTGAATCTTGACATGGTTCGACGCTTTCGGAGGTGGGTTTGATGGAAAAGAAAACACCGCAAAATTTCTGACTCCGGCTTACATTTTTCGTGATTCGCCGTATCTTGAGACCGTCGAGATTTACCACTCGATGGCTCGCCATCCGTTCGCTTGCTCCCTTCACCAGTAAGTCGTCACGGAAGCCGCCGGCACAACTGGCTGGCGAAATTTTTTTCAGGAAGACGAACGTATGCGTGTGAAGGTCCACCGTCCGCAGGAGTGTTACGCGTCGGCCGAGGAGACGCTTGCGTTCCACCGAGATCTTGTCTTTGGTATCTGTCGCCGAAGGTTGTCGTGCGTCGCCGACGCGGAAGATGCCACGCAGGAAGTGCTGCGCAGGTATCTCGCGGGCGTGGGCTCGATCCACGGCGAGCACAGCCGGTGGTTGGTGCGGTGTGCTCGGAATGTATGCGTCGACCACGTTCGGAGTCGGCGGCGACGTTGGCACCGCGAACGCAAGAGAGCATCGGCCGAAAGCGTGACCGATCGTGGCATCGTCGTCATGGAGACACGGGAACTGGCCCGTGAATTATTGAGTCGGCTCAACGAAGACGAACGCGAGCTGGTACGGCGGCACATCATGCAGGGCGTGCCGCAGGCCGTCCTCGCGGCGGAACGAGGCGTCTCGCAGCAAATGGTGTCGCGAAGGATTCGTGAGGCGACCGGGAAAATGCGACGCTGGGTGGGTGACTCTGCGGGCGTACTCTCGCTTGGCGGCCTGACCACGGGCTTCACGGCCATGACCTCGCGGACAGCCATGGCGTTATCGGCTTGGCTACATCGCTTACCCCCGATGTCCACGTGGGACACGTTCGCGAACAAAGCGGTTCCCGCAGCCGGAGCCGTTGGGTTGGCGGTTCTGATTCCTTGGGCCGAACCTCAGCATCCACGCTCCGTGAATTCGTCCGGCGACTCCGTCGCCACGTCTGAGTACGACGAACGTTATTCCGACATCGCTGGGAAACCAAGTGAGTTCGCGACTCGCAACACACGATGGTCGGAACGACTTCCGCGGCATTCCCCGACACCACAGGTCTTACGCCAGAAACTTTCCGCAGCAGGCGGAGTCGATGGGCCGAAAGTTTCGCGGAGTACGGATCGAGCTTGGACAGCGCACCGAAGCGTGGAGGCCGCCGGAATTCATCCCGGGACACGTGATTCTCAACATCTCGAAAGCAATCATGCGTCTGATTCTTTCGCTACGGAAACTGCGACAACGTTAACGGTATCGCGCCTGGAATCCATCAGTGCCGAGCGGCGTCCCAAAGACCGACCGGCCTCAACAAGTGCGCGTCAACAAAGTCCGAGTCCCTTGCAACAGCGGCTCATACAACGGTTGGCCAGCCGCCTTCCGGCGAGTCATGAGCGAACTCGCAAGATCGGGGGGCATCCGTCGAGATTCACGCTCGGCTTTCTCCATGACTGGGTGGTCAATAATCGTCTGCGTATCGAGTCGGAAACCGATCGCCACCTGCCGGTCCCGATTCGACTGAGTTTGCTCGAACACGCGCGGCCGCTTTCGCGATCGATGCTCGGGGCCGTCGCGATCAAGACCGACGGGATGCTATCCCGCATCGCACCCGTGATCCCAATTGATCGCTTGGGCCCGCAGCCGTTCCAGATCACGGCCGGGCGCCTGACAGAAGGTGACGCGTCCGGCTTCCTGGCTTTGGCTTCCCTGGTCCGCGACACCACCGGTTTCGACGGGGAGGATCGGGAGATCGATCTGCAGGCGGAAATGACCCTAGGCTCTGCGGAACTTCCTGAATTTTTTTCTTATCGCCCAGAAGTCGCGTTGATCCTCTCGGATTTGAGCGATCTGGATTCAACGTTCCTGACCATGACAACTGCACGGGACGGCGAATCGGCGATGCGGGTGATCTCCCGCATGGCGAGCTCATTGAGCTTGCGTCAATTTCAAGCCTCGGACGAGTCGCAATGGGCCGAGATGCTCTCGGACGTTCAAGGCCTCACAAAACGGACGACACCGTCGAGCGCGTTTGTGAAACGGCGGGACGTATCCACGTGGACGCCGGTCGCTCTACCCGAGCCGATGTGGGGCGTTGGCGTGGTGTTGGCATCGTTCGCGGGCATGCGTCCAAGACACAAGGAGCCGTAAGCCCGATCCGGGCCACCCGCTGAACGGAATTACTTCTCGGTAGGCACCACGATGCCCCGCATGATGGTGCGCTGCACCAACAAAAACAGCAACAACGTCGGCACACTCGCGATCACCACGGACGCAAACACGCCGCTGCTGCTCGCGCGTTCCTGGTACTGGAACAACCACACCGAGATCAGCCACATGTCGCGGTCGGGGGCGACGAGCAAGGCGTAGAGAAACATCGTGTAGGCCGCGGTGAAGGTTTGAAGCGCGACCACCGCAAGGATCGGCTTGCTTAGCGCCATGGCGATCTGGAAGAACATACGCAGCTCGGACGCACCGTCGATCGTGCCAGCCTCGTACAACTCGCGAGGCAGCGAATCGAAAAACCCCTTGAGCAGAAAGATCAAATACCCGTTCGCGATCAACGGCAGCAGCAGCGCGACGAACGTGTTCATCAGCCCCAGGTTCCGCAGCGCAATGAACTGCGGGATCAAGGTGACCATCGGCGGAAACGCCATCGTCGCCATGAGGATCAGCAGGGCTTTGTACCCGCCGCGCAGCTTGAAGCGCGACAGGCCGTACGCCGCGAGCGGGTTGATCAGCAGCGCGAGAACAATCGACAGCGTGCAGTAGATCAGCGTGTTCCACAGCGCCCGCCCCTCGCCGGCGAGCTCGTCCCAGACGTTGATGTAGTTTCGCGCGGCGAACTGGGTGCGGAGTTCGACGGCGTTGAACTGAACGTATTCCCATTCGCGGTTTGCCAATGCGAAAGGGCTCGACATCTCAACACGAGGAGTCGGGTCGATGATTTGGAGCTGCTCGATCGGATACGAAGCCAAGAATCGAAGGTAATCCTGCTTCTCGACGCCGCGCAGCCAGCGATCCGCTAGCGTCGGCAAATCCGAGAAGGCGGCGTAATCTGATTCCCAAGCATGGTTCATCTCATGGATAGAACCGTACGTTTCGCTGAGAAAGCGTTGGAACGCTTGATCGATAGGTCCGACATCGTCGGCATCCTGATAGCGACCATCCATGAATGGACGAATAAAGCTGGGGTTCAGTTCATCGCGCAGATATTGCGTCCACAACTCTCGATAGACCGGCGTCTTGTTCGATGGGACATAGCGAGCCAAATGAAAATCGGCGAGGCGTTCCAGTTGCCCGTTCTCCGCGAGCACTTCGCCAATCTTTGCCAAGTCGCCGCCGAATCGCGGTAGCACCATGGTTTGGAGGAAGTGTCCGGACAGCGACAGCGGCTGACGCTCGGTGATCGGCCGTGCTTCCGCCAAGTCCTGATAAACGTCGAACAACGGACCTTGCGGAAAGTCGTATCGGCGGTCGAACCAACGCGGCGGTGGTAACACGACCGTCAACCATGAAGGCGTCGGCGCTCCTCCCGCCTCGACGTACGCTCCAAGGTCGCCTTCGAATCGATCCATCAACATTTCACGGGCACGCCGCAGGTTCCCAGGAACCGTCCGGTCGGCCTGGAGCCCGCCTAAAACGAAAGTATGGGTCGGGGTCTCAGGATCGAACGTGGGAAACAGATTGGTCCAGGTGACCAGGCTGCTGCGTAATCGCCCATGAGTCTCGGTGCTCGGGAGCTCGGCCTCGGCAAACGAGAAATAGTTCGTCTGGTGCGCCCGATTCAATGCCGCAACGTCTCCGTTGTATTTGAACTCAAGAAACTTGCGGTACAGCGCCGCGTCGTCAACCAAGAACTCGGGCACGAGATTGAGTTCGTTCTCGTCGATCGTGCTGCGTACCGAACCGGAGAGCATGACCAGGAACGGATACACCATCGTCACGCCGCCCAGCAGCAACAGCGCGATGATGCCGGCGTGGATCAGCCGACCTTTCGTGCTCTTGCGTTCGGTGGGAAGAAGGATGGCCATGGCTTACTTCCGCCCTCCCGCGAACTCGGCCCGGCTGAGCATCTTGAGCTGGTAGGCCGTAAACCCGATCAGGATCGCGCCCAGGATCCACGCCATCGCCGCGCCGATCCCAAACCTCAAATCGAGGAATGCACGGTTGAACACTTCGAGCGCGAGCACGGTCGTCGCGTCCTGTGGACCGCCTTGGGTCATCGCGAGGATAAAGTCGACGCCGCCCTTAAACGCGGCGACCACAGCGGCGATGAACTGAATCACGATGAGGAACTTCAAACGCGGGAGCGTGATGTAGAACACGCGTGCCCAGATGCCCGCGCCGTCGATGGCTGCGGCTTCGTATAGATCGCTGGGCACCGTCTTGAGGGCGGCGAGATAAAGCAAACACCCCGGCCCCATGGTCGCCCACACGATCGGGATCACGGTCCAGAACATCGCCGCGTCGGGGCTGGCAATAAATCGCAGTGGTTCGAGGTCGTACGCCCCCGCAACCACTGAGAAACCCTGTGAATACACCGCGGAAACGCCACCCCACGCAACGACCGCCGCGACGGCCCACAGCCCGAGCTTGAGCGGCTTGGTCATCTCGTCGAGCTTGATTGGGAGCATCACGAGCGTCACAAGCAGCGTCAGCCAAAGCAAGGCGAGGGAGAGTTTCACCAGCGTCGCGATCAGGGCCGGCAAGCCGTTGAGTGAAAGCACGATCTGATTGAGGATGCCGAACGCGGAAGGCTCGTAGAGCTGCTTCCATAGGAACATGATGATCACGCCCGACACCACCGCGGGCAGGTAGTACACGGTGCGGAAGACGTACTTCAAGAAGTTTGTCGGCACTTCGTCAAGCAGGATGGCCAAGAGGATCGGCGGCCAGAATCCCAGCACAATCATCAGCGCGACGAAGTAAAACGTTCGGCCTAGTGCATCCCAGAAACGTACGTCGAAGAGCACGTCCGCAAAGTTGTCGACGCCGACGAACATCGACTCCTGCACGATGCGGTAGTCGGTGAGAGCCATCACCGCCCCGCCCAAGAGCGGCGCGTATTGCCACGCGAGCATGAGCACCATGGCGGGCAGGATGAGTGCCCACCCCCAGGAAAAGCGGGACCGCTTGCGGTGTTCCGAGACGGGCGGGGCGTTGGCCTGATCGAGTTGGGTGAAGAATCGCCAGACGTGGCCGAAGCCCAGAAGGAACGCGGAAGCGACGCCGACCATCACAACCCACGCCCAGAAACGCCGCGTCGCGCGTTCGTCGTCGCTGATGTTCCCGAGGACACGACGATCGACATCGGCCACCGAATCGGCAAGCAGTTCGCGGATCATGGCCACACGCTGTTCTTGCGGAACGTCGGCCAAGTCGAGGTCCATCGCCTGGCTCACGGGCAGGTTCATGTGGATGTAGATGTTCTGAGTGTTTTGGCCGTAGGGCTCGGGCACGCCGTGGGCGAGCGCGGTGTCGTACGCGTCTTGCCAGCCAGCGGGGACGCGCTCGAGGATGCGGTCGTAGCCGAACTGTCGCAGCAGCGCGGGCGAGACGAATTCACCGAAGCCCTGATCGACCATGACGCGGGTGCGGATGGCTTTGGCGTGGTCGCTGGTGGTGAACCAGATGAACCGTGCGGCGGCGAGTTGTTCGTCGGGTGTGGCCCCGGCAAAGACGCCGTACATCATCGCGTTGATCTCGCTGCCGCGGGTGCCGGCCCAGGACTTCGGCAACGGCGCGATGCCGTGCAGTTGTGGGTTGAGATCGCCGAGCAGTTCCTCGGTGATTTCGCTGCCCTTCTTCACGCCTTTCGGAGCGGCCGATGCGGTCTGGCCGATCAGCATGTCCTTAAGGCGGTTGTAGGTCGCACGGTTCAGGATCGCGCGTTCATCAGCGGCATCCTTACGCAGGCGCTCGATCTCTTCGTTCTGGATCGCGCGGGTACGGTCATCGATTTCGATACCGTGGCGGTTAAAGACGCGAACCTCGACGATGGTACCGGC
>JBCCDN010000131.1:0-8268 GCA_039030755.1 Planctomycetota bacterium
CGAAAGATTCATCGGAGCCGGGCCCGAGAGGCCGAAGTGTGTGAACAGCAGCGGGCCGGCTTGCGTCTGCAAAGCCTTGCCCGTCGGCCCGCGCAGCGTCAGTTCGACGTCCAACGCGAGGCCCGAAAGCTCCATCGCCCAATGCCCGTCCGCGAGCAGAAGGGGGGCGAGCGACGGCCATGTCGGCGTCACCGTGTGCCCAAGTTTCTTGACGAGCTCGTAGCCGAACCCGTCGCTCCCGGAACTCGGCAACGCCTGCCCGCCCGTCGCGAGAATGAGTTGGTCGGCGTTCAGGTTCGGCTGTCCGTCGATCGAGACCACAAACCCGCGTTCGCCGGATTTGTTGATGGCGGTCACACGGTGGCCCAGCCGAAGTTCAGCCCCACTCGTATGAACCGCTCCTAGCAGTGCGTCCAGAACCGTCCGCGCTTTGTTCGTCACCGGGAACAGTTTGCCCGTGTCTTCTCGTTTGAGCTCAACGCCACGATCGGCGAACCACGCGACCGTCTGTTCCACCGTGAAACTCGCCAGCACCTTCTTCACGATGTTCCGCGATCCGCCTGCGTAGTCGCCCGGCCGAACCACGTCGTGCGTCACGTTGCACCGCCCACCCCCGGCGATCAGGATTTTGGTCCCCGGACGCTTCGCGCCTTCGAGCAGGACAACCTTTTGGGGATCAACCGAACCCGCAAACGCGCCGGCGAATACCCCTGCCGCGCCCGCTCCCACGATCGCGATGTCGCATCGTTCGGTCGTCACAGGATCACTTGAAGTCTTCGAGCTTCAAGCCGCCCAGGCCGGTACCCAACGCGCCGGACTTACCGAGCCCCGACTTGAGCTGGTCCTTAGGGATTTTCGGCTTCGCGGGTTGCGGGACGTATTGATCTTCGCGCGGGCCGCGCCCGCCGCCTTGACCGGGTTCTTTCAGCGACAGCGAAATCTTGCGATTGTCGGGATCGATGCTCTTGATGCGGAACGTCTTGGTGTCGCCGACCTTCACGATGTCGGTGACCTGCCCGACGCGGCGGTCGGACAGTTCACTGATGTGCACCATGCCTTCAACGCCGGGCGCGATCTCGACGAAGGCCCCGAAGTCAGTGGTGCTGGTGACCTTACCTTCGACTTTTTGGTCGGCCGTGAATTGCCCGGACGCGTCGGACCAGGGGTCCCCGGCGGCGGCCTTGAGGCTGACGCTCATGCGGTGTTTGCCGGGCTCGATCTTAAGGACTTGCACCTTGATGACATCGCCAGCTTTCACGACGTCTTCGGCGCGGTGGATGCGGTTCCAACTCATCTCGGACATCGGTAGCAGCGCCTCGACGCCGGGCTCGAGTTCGACGAAGGCGCCGAAGTTGGCCGTCTTGGTTACGCGGACCGAGACTTCCTCGCCGGTTTGGTATTTGGCGGGCACCTGCTCCCACGGGTCGGGCATGACCTGTTTCATCCCCAGCGAGATGCGCTCCTTGTCGGGTTCAATCTTCATCACGCGGACGCGGACCTTGTCGCCGACGCTGACGATGTCACTCGGCTTGTCGACGTGGCCGTGCGCGAGGTCGGTGACGTGGACGAGGCCGTCGATGCCGCCGATGTCGACGAAAGCGCCGAAGGCCATCACGTTCGTGATGACGCCTTCGCGATCTTGGCCGACTTCGAGTTCGGCGAGGGTTTTGCGCTTCTCGCGTCCGCGCTTGATCTCGAGGTACTTGCGACGGGACAGCAGCACCTTCTTGTGCTTACGGTCGATTTCTTGCACCGCGGCGTCGAGTTTCTGGCCCACAAAGGGTTCGAGTTCGCCGACCGAGTGCAGATCGACTTGCGATGCGGGCATGAACGCCTTGATGCCGCCGACGATCTCGAGTTCGAGTCCGCCCTTGTTGTGGCCGGTGACGCGGGCTTCGATGACCGAGCCCGTGGTCAGCTGGTCCCAAGTACTCCGCGAGATTGCGCCTTCGCGTGACAGGAACACCAGGCCCTTGGCCTCGTCCACGGTGTCCACGACGAAGTCCATGATGGCTTTGAGACGCGGCGGCCGCTCAAACTGTGCGACGGGCACGACGCCTTGCAGCTTCTTGCCGTCGAAGTCGCCGACGAGATCGACGAAGACATCTTCGCCCCGAATCGCGGCGACGCGGCCCCGGCGGAGTTCGTGGTGGCGCGGCTCGGCGGGTTCGTTTGCGAGGGCGTCTTCGGTGGCGGAGGGCTCGGCAGTTTGCGGCGCGACCGAAGCTTCCATGAGCGCGTCCGCATCCACGGCGGCAAGTTCAGCGGCGATTTGCTGGTCCACGTCGGCGGCATTGATCGGCATCGCGTCGGACTGCGCAGCGGTTTCGGTTTGCGGTGGCGTGTCGGATGGCGCGGCCGCGTCTGGAGCTGGGTGGGCTTCCGGGGCTGGGGCGGGACTTTCCGGGGCCCGGTCTTCCGGGAGGGCGGGGTTCGGTTCGGTGCTCATCGGGTTCCAGTCGCAGGGCGGGTCGGCGTCGGGGGTGACGCATCGGAGGCGGAAGCCTAACCCACGGAGTCTACCGCGTCACGGGCGAATCCTTCCGGGTTTCTTTGGACTTAACGCCGACTGACGTGCGGGTTGCCGGCGATATAGAACCGCAGCGGTGCGTCGGCCCATTCCTGGGCGTAATCCACGCCGATCCGTGGGCGGACCACAATCCTGGTTGTCGGTAAGCAACGCGTACGGACCCGCTCGACGAATAGCGTGTCACTGGTGGCAAGATCCGTCCCGTCGCGCTGCAGTTCAATGCCCATCGCGCTGCCCAACTTGCCCGGCCCCGAGCACAAATCGGTATCGCGTTTGGCCTTCGGGCGTCGCTGCCGCATGGCGTTTAACCCTTCGGTGGGTTCGATCGCTCGCAGCAACACGGCCTGCGGTTGATCGACTTGAGCAACCACGATGTTTAGCAAACGGTGGATGCCGTAGTTCAGGAAGACGTAAGCGGTGCCTCCGTCGGTGAACATGGTCTGCGTGCGGGGTGTCTTACGCCAGTTGTACGAGTGGGCGGCCTTGTCTTGGAAGCCCAGATACGCCTCGGTTTCAACGATCAAGCCGGCACAGCGGACGCCGTCGACGACGTGTACGAGCCTTTGCCCGAGTAAGCGACGCGCGACCGTCACGGGGTCTTGACGAAAAAACGCGCGGTCCAAGCGTGGCGGATTGCCGGACTCAAGCAAAGCTCGCCCAACGACGCGTCGGAATCAGTGCGATGCTCGCGACAGCGCTCAGGATCGCCACCGCAACCAGCATCCACATCACGGCCGAGTCCATGAACCCGTAGCTGTGCAAACCCACGCCGAGCATGTTCGTGCCGAACCACGACCACAGCGTGATCACCGCGCCCAGGACCGAGAGCGACGCCAGCCCCGGCCCGGCGATCATCTTGGCCATCCGCGCGTGGATCACGACCGCGCCCCAGAGCACGATCATCATCGCGCCGTTTTCTTTGGGGTCCCAGCCCCAGAATCGGCCCCACGATTGGTCGGCCCAGATGCCGCCCAGGATGGTGCCCACGAAGCTCAGCAATAGTCCGAAACAAGTGACGCCGAAGATCGACGCTTCGATCGCGCGGCGGTCTTTGGCTTTCTTGAGCGACTTGGTGTATACGCCGGCCACGAGGTAGACCGCGCCGATCAGCGCGGCAACGAACATTGCCGAGTACCCCAGCGTGATTACGATCACGTGCGTCGCCAGCCAGAAGTTCGTGTCCAACACGGCCTGCAGCACGTTCATGGTGTCGCCGTCGTCGAGACCGCGGGCGACGAGCAAGGTGGTGACACCCGCGATCGCTGCGGTGACGTAACCCAGGCCCAGCCGGGAAATCGGCTCGAGCAAGAGGCCCAAAATCACGACGCCCCAGCCGACGAATACGGCCGACCCGTATAAGTTAGTTACCGGTGGCCGGCCTGATAGATGCACCCGCACGCCCAACGCGACCGTGTGAACCACCAGCGCGACCAGCAGCATCACCAGCGCGAATCGCCGCAACGGCCCGGGCGCAAAGATCCACGACAGCGCGACTGCTACGCCCGCCGCAACATAGAGCGCCGCGGCCTTGCCAAAAGGCGCGAACGCATTGAACGCGGTCTCCAATTCGGCTTTGCCCATGAGGCTGGGGAAACGCTGGTTCTGTGAAGCACGAAGCGCGGTGACCGCCGACTCGAATGCGGCGGCGTCGCCGTCGTCGTACGCCTTGATCGCGGCACCCATGAGTGCGGCGTCGCCGGGAAGGCGCGAGACGTCGCCGGTGGCGGTGGTGGTGCTCACCGCCTCGGGCAGGGAGACCCAGTGCTCGCCGGTGGTTTGGCCGTCGACCGCGCCCGGTAGAGCCACCGCATGCGGCGCACTCAGCGAGACGATGCCCTGGTACATCGCCACGTGGCTACCCAGCTCGATCACGGCCCGCTCGAACGGGTCGCGGTCTTTGCTTTCGATCTCGGAGGCGGCTTCGGACAGCCGGCCGAGCTCGGCCAGGTGCGGCTCGATCTCGGCGTAACTGAAGCGTTTTCGTTCGAGGTTCGTGATGCCGATCAGGCGTTTGACCTCGGGGTGGTCGACGCGAAAGACCTCATCGGTGCGGGCTTCGGGCGTGGTCACAGCGTCGAGCAGCCACGCGACGGGATGGACTTCCTGCTGGTCACGTTCGACCTTTTCCCGGCCGGCGATGGCGGCGAGCGTGTCGCGGGCCACGGCGTCCCAGGGTTTGAATCGACCGTCATAGGAAACGGCGATGTTGGCGAAGCCGGCGACGTCCATGCCGCGCTCGGTGAGGTCGGGCGTGCGCTCGCCGGGGGCGAGCAGCCCGGCCGAGACCACGAGCGCGGCGACGGTCGCGAGACGCACGGGCCACGGGTTGGCGAGGCTGCCGGAAGGCAAGGGGTTTCCCGCCTCGTCGGTTTGGATTGGCTTGGTTTTAATCGCGGTTTCGGTCCGCCGGCGACGCAGGTAGCCAAGCAGGCCCATGCAGAAGTGGACGGTTAACCCGAGGCCGCCCACGATGCACGCGATGTACGGCACGGTCCATCCCGGGTTGTTGACGACTTGGAGGATGGTGCCGCGGTCGGTGCCCGGGAGGTTTTGCGGCCCGGGGATCCAGCCGGATTGGAAGAAGGTTTTGCCCGCGAACCGCAGCGGCTCGTTCATGCGGATGAGCGCGGCGCGCTCGATCTCTCCGGCCTCGTCCGCGATCACCACATCGGAAGAAAAGTTTTTGGGGACCTGCGTGCCGGGGTACAGGTCGTGGCGGAATTCGCCCAGGCCCATTGCGTAAGGCAGGTAGGTTCGTTCAAAGCGCATCGCGACTTCCACGTCGCCCATCGGCGTGACCACGGTCTGGTGGATCGGTCGGTAAGGCTCGTCGGGCGGCTCGAGCCCCACGGCGGTGAGCACCCGGGCGTAGGTTTCGCCGGTCTGAGCGTTGAGGAGGGAAACGATCGCGGCGGGTTGATCGACACGCATCTCGCCGACGCCGGAGACTTCGGGGGCGGGCTGCACGTAGACCTCGGCGAGTCCTAGTCCGGCCGTGGCTTGCGGCGCGATCGTGGTACGCGGGCTGCGACGGAACAGCTGGGCGTTGGGCATGAACTGGTCGACGCGCACCGCCAGATTGGCAAAGCTGCCCGGGAGTCCGGAGAGTTGGAAAGGTTCGTCGGCGTCGCCGAGTCGTTCGAGCTTGGATTCGCCGATCGCCACCGTGTGTCGAAGCTCTTCGCTCAGCGCTGCGTCGATGCCCTCGACGGCGTGTTCCCCGACGGCGGGCACCATGATGGCCAACTCGGCGGTCCGGATGTCCTGCACCCAGTTGAGCGATTGGCCGGTGTAGATCGGCATCTGGCCTTCCTTGGCCGTGACCGCGGTGACGAATTCACCGGCGAGCAGCAGGATCAGCGAGCTGTGGATGAGCACGATGCCGTAGCGCTTGCCGTAGAGCAGCCACGCGCCGAGGAGCAGCGGGATGAAAAACAGTGAGCCCACGGCAAAGAGCGGGACGACGCCGTGCGAGACCAGTTCGTGCGAGACGGCTGGGACGAAGAACGCGATGGCGATCGCGGCGATACCGAGGATCGTCGCAAGAAGACCCCACGCGAGGCGCTTCCCCGACGCGACCATGGTGTAGCGCAACGCGTGGGCGGCGATCAGGTTGACAAACAGCAGGATGCCCAACGTTGCGCCGCCGGGCCAGGGCAGCACGCCGGGGACATCCGCGCCGACGTTTCCGGGCACCATCAGACCCAGCGGCACGGCGACGTAGAAGCTGCGGAAGTAAGTTTCCATCACCTGCCAGATGCCGGCCGTCGTCTGGGCGAGCGTGCCGAAAAAGATCAGGCCGATGCTCATCATCAGTAGGACGACGGTGAGCTTGAGCGAGGCGAAGAGGTGCAAGAGTTTCTTGGGCAGCGGCGTACTCGGACCGGCAGATGCATTCGGAGCGGACACGCGGGAGCCGGCGTCGGTTGCGATCTCCGAGGACATCGCGCTCGGCGTGGTGCGGGGCAGGGCTGGGGCTTCGGTGGGTTTCATCGCGGGATGAGCGTGAGCAACGTCGTGGCGTCAGTCGCCCGGTGCGGGCGGCGGGGCAGCAAGTGGTTGCGCTTGGCGGTCGTGGTCGGTGTGTGGATCGGATGGGGATTGCGGATTGCGCCGGACCGAGGCGACTAAGGCATCAAAACCTTCGCGGTGCGTGTCGAGCGCGGCGGGGGTTCCGTTGGCTTTGAAGAACCAACTTGCGTGTTCGAGTTGGAACCACGCGATCATGGTGGCCGCGTTGCCGTCGGGTGCTTCGATGCGAGTGAAGAAGCCGGGGACGGTTTCGTTTGGTGCGTAGTCCACGAGGGGAACGACTTGCTTTTGTTCGAGCGGTGGGAGGCCGAGCTGCTGCCGCCAGCGGTTGACATTGCCGGTGATGGTGCCGGCCGGCCCACCGATGCGCGAGATGGAGACTTCCAACGCGTTCGCGGGATCGTCCGGGTTGCCGGCTCGCAGCGTGGTCAAGCGGAATTGGTTGGCCTCGCCGGTGTCGCGGAAGCCGGAGTCGGTGGGAACATCCCAAGCGAGCTCGCGTGGGGTGGCGACGCCGGCGTTGGTGTCGGTCTGAAGCGGGGCAGGCTTGGCGGCGGGTGCCGAGGCCTGCACTTGGCCAATCATCGGAGGCGTCGGCGGATCGATCCGGGCGGTGTAGACGCGAACGTCGCTTTGCGGGTCGTCGCAGCCGGTCAATGCCCCACACGGAAGCAGCGTCGCAGCGATCATCACAGCGCAAGGCCAACGCAGCGGGCGGCAACGGAAGAACCGGTGGGTTGTCATGGAAGTGTCCATCCTGGGCATCGTCGAAACGGTGGCGGTGCGGACGTGCGAGTCTCGCATCGTAGACCAACCTGTCGGCGTTGTCGCCTCACCGGCGGCGGTTTGCGGTAGCCTCGAACAATGACCAGTCCCGCCGAAATATCTGCTCCTGGTACGACGTCGTGGCCCGTGTTGTTGCTGGCGGTCGCGGTGGCGGGCGGGTTGGGGACGCTGGCGCGGTTCGGGTTGGCTATGGCAGTGGGACGCTGTTTTTCGCGCTCCGAGACGACGACCGCAACCGGTCCGCTGCACGGCTTCCTGGGCGGCGTCCCGGGCGCTTCACCGGTGGGCACGTTGGCGGTCAATGCCCTGGGCTGCCTGATGTTCGGCCTGGTTTGGGGTTGGACTGCCCATCGCGACAACGTTGCGGGCTGGGCGACCCCCGAGCTCCGCTTGATCGTGCTCACCGGATTTCTCGGTGCGTTCACCACGTTCAGCACCTTTGCCTTCGAGACCACGCATCTTCTGCGTCACGGACAGACCGGCGCAGCGCTGCTCAACGTGTTAATTCAAAACGTCGTGGGACTCACGTTTGCGTTCGGCGGCTTCGCGTTGGCGTCGCGGCTGTTTGTGGCCGAGTAATCGAAACGCGCTTGTTCTAAAGATCCGAACTCGCCCGGCTCGCGTCCTCGGCTTGGCTCATCGGCAGGTGCAAACCGCACTCCTGCTTGAGCCCGTTGAATCGGCCCGCGCGTTCGTCGTCGCCAGCGTTGATCGGACGGGTGGAGTGCCAATCGCCGATGCTCGCGTAGCCGCTTTCGTGCAGCGGGTGATAGGGAAGATCGTGGGCCTTGAGGTATTGGTGCACGTCTTTGGTGCTCCACCGCAGGATCGGGCTAATCTTGTACCGGCCGTCTTGCAATTCGACGTGGCGGAGGTTCTGCCGGTGGGCCGTTTGGGGCACTGGCGTTCTCCATTAGAAC
>JBCCDN010000132.1:0-8146 GCA_039030755.1 Planctomycetota bacterium
AGGCCTTCAACGGCGTCGCCGAGGCCGCGCTGTCGTACACCACCTCGCCCGTCCACGATACCGACCACTTCGTGCGTTTCGCCCGCGCCGCGCTCGACTGCGGGGCAGACGCGCTGGCCATCAAGGACATGGCCGGTCTGCTGCACCCCAGCGACGCCTTTACGCTCATCGAATCCTTAAAGCGCGAATTCCCGGGCGTCGAAATCACCCTCCATTCCCACTGCACCACCGGCCTCGCCTGCGCCACCTACGTCGTCGGCATGCTCACCGGCGTCGACAAACTCGACACCGGCCACGGCCCGCTCGCCGGCGGCACCGCCCAACCCCCCGTCGAACTCATGCAATGGTTCGCCGACGCTTTGAACGTAGAAACCAACGTCGACCCCCGGAAGTTCGCCGACATCGATCGTGTTCTGCGCGAACAGCGCGCCCAACTCGCCGACATCGATAAAAACCAAGACCACATCGGCAACCCCTGGCCCGAAAAACCCACCGCCGACCAAGCCCGCCAGATCGACCGCGTGATCGAACTTCTGAATCAGCGCGACCGCCACGCCTGCGACCTGGCCGTCGCGCTCATCGAAGAAAAGTTCATGCGGGCCCAGAATTACCCACCCGCCGACACCGCGCAACTCGAATCCCAAGTTCCGGGCGGCATGATCTCCAACCTGCAGAGCCAACTGCAGGACCAGGGCAAGCTCGACCTGCTCCCGCAGATCCTCGACGAGATCCCGCGTGTCCGCAAGGCCGCCGGCTACGTCCCGCTCGTCACCCCCACCAGTCAGATCGTCGGCTCCCAGGCCGCCTTCAACATCATCCTCGGCGAGCCCTATAAGCAGGTCTCCATCCCCTTCCGCGACGTGGTCATGGGTAAGTTCGGCAAGCTCCCCGGCCCGGTCGATTCACGCGTCCTGGAAAAAGTATCCGGCGGCGAGCCCCCGTACGTCGGCCGCGCCGCCGACCTCGTCGATGATGTCGACTTGCCCAAGGTTTTTCAGAGCAACGGCGAACTCATCCGCAGCCACCGCGACCTGTTGTTGTTGCTGCTCTTCCCGATGCCCGCCCGGACGTTTCTCGCGAAACGCAATCAAGCAGAATGAAACCACGGATGAACACAGATGCACGCGGACGAGCTATCTGGCTGGGTGCCACACCTCGCCGTCTTCGGCGATGTGTGCCGAGACGCCAGACGGGCACACGTCACGGAGGACCGTGAAGTGTGACACCCGGCGTCGGCATGAAGAAATAGTTGAGCGTTCCGCCTTGCTCTGGAACTGAATTTTAAGTCTGGCACTTTTAGGCTGGGCCATGGCCGATATCGAGGAATCCGAAAATAGGCAGATCTACTTAGGGATTTCGTGTCGATGCTGAACGCTTCGGCGCACTGCGTATTTTTTCGTTATTGCATTTTTCCGAATTTCGATTAGCTTCAATAATCGCAATTCATTCATGCGTACGGGAGATGATCTGTGTTTTTACGATTCCGGTTAAAACGGGCGTTTTGCATTGGCGTTGGCTTTTCGGCGGGCATCTTCGTTCTGTCTGCGCCTGCGTCTACCTCTGAACTGTCCTGGAATTGGTTGAACATTGGGCCAGATCAGACCGGTGGTTTGATTCCGACGGGGCTGTCTTACGATGGTTCCGTCGTCGTCGGGAATTGGCCGATTCAAGACGGCGGGGACAGCGATAGTCTGCCGTTTGTCTGGACTGCCGAGGGCGGCAGCCGAGTCCTTGGCGAACCGGAAGAAGTATGGCCTGCGTCCAGCCAAGCGACCGGGGTCTCACCCGACGGGACGGTCGTGTACGCGCGAGGCCTTGATCCTGACTCTTCAAATTGGGTCACATGGCGGTGGACCGAAGCCGGCGGACCTGAACTCTTCTCCGAGATTTCGTCTTTGCCTAACGGTCTCGAAGAATCACTACTCCCAAGATCAAGTGTGCAGGATGTGTCGGGCGATGGGAAGGTCGCGGTAGGTCGGACGCTGGTTCCCGTTGGCGACGACGATTGGGAATATGAAGCTTGGACCTGGAGCGAAGCGGCCGGCCGTGTGATCTTGAGCCCCGCCCCCGACGAAGACACTTCGGTCAGCGCTTGGCGTACGGATTACTTCGGCCGAAACACGCTGGGAACGATTGATCGTTCG
Organism: Planctomycetota bacterium; assembly: GCA_039030755.1. Taxonomy (GTDB): domain Bacteria; phylum Planctomycetota; class Phycisphaerae; order Phycisphaerales; family Phycisphaeraceae; genus CAZIXN01. The sequence continues at coordinate 2,145 of JBCCDN010000132.1, forward strand.
GGTTCTTCGAAGGAATACGCGTTTTTCCGAGCGGATCACGATCCCATCACCTTTGAGACCCTTCTCGCCGATGCCGGGCTTAACTTGGAAGCAATCGGCGGCACCGCGCTCTATCCGGCGGTGATTTCAGGGGACGGCCGCACGATTGCGGGTTCGGGCTACAACCTTGATGCACCGGGAGGGCCGATGCAGGATGTATTTGTTGTCACGCTCTTGGCCGCGGTGCCCGGCGACACGGATGCAGACGGCCGAGTGGATCAAACCGACCTTAATGCGGTTCTCGCAAATTGGGGCCGTACCGAAAATGCGTTTGGTGCCACGGGCGATGTGACCGGCGACCGAGTGGTCGATCAGGCCGACTTGAACGCCGTCTTGAGCCATTGGGGTGCACAAGCTGCGCCGAATCTCGAAGGGCTGGTGGTTCCCGAGCCGGCTGCAGGCGTGTTGCTCGTATCGAGCGGTATTGTTTGTCTCCTGTGGCGGCGCGACCTGTGCCGCGAGGTTAGTCCTGAAATCTGAGTATGCTTTCGCGGGGTTTACTCGCGTTCGCTTATGAAGAATCGACAACTTCTTTCTCCGCATCGGTCGTCCGAACTTGCGCTGCCCGATAGCGTTTGCGTACCTCGGTGATGCCTTTCGGGTCGCCAATGATGGTGAGGCGATCGCCGCCGTGCAGGGTCGTGCCGCCTCTGGGAACGAAGACGTGGTGGTCGCGGCGGACCATAGCGACGAGGGTGTTTTCCGGGAGTTCGAGGTTGCGGAGGGATCGGTCGATGAGTTCGGCGGTGGCGTCGTCCTTGCAGACTTCGAGGCTGAAGAAACGCTCGTCGCGGAGGAGGATTTCTTTGAGTTCTTGTTCGTCGTGGCCGGCGAGCCAGGCGTCCATGAAGCCGTCTTCGTCGATCCGGCCGGCGAGGTGCGCGAGGATGCGGAGGTGGACGCCGGGATCGTTTTCGGGGCTCACCAAAAGGAACAGGGCGTGAACGCGCTGGGTGCCGGCGGCGGCGGCTTCGGCGTCGGTGAGCGCGGCCTGGACGCCGGACTTGGTGCGGACGATGACCAGTTCGGGGCGGTCGAGATCGGCCGAGCGGAAGTGGGGCAGCGCGACGCCGTGGGAGATGGGGGCGAAGCCGAACTTGCCGGACTCGATGAACTTGTCGGTGATGAACTCGGCCGAGCGGGGCAGGCGACGCGCGAGGACTTCGGAGGCTTTCGCGATCAGCCCGGGGTAACTCGCGCTGCCGATTGAATCGATCACGCTCGCCCGCATCACGACGTCATCGAAGGGGTCGTCGGCGCGGGCACCTTTCTCGACCATGATTTGCCGGAACTCGTCGTCGAGTTCGTCGTGCTGAAGTTTTCCAAGGAGCGCGAACCAGTGGAAGATTGCGCCGTGCCGTTCGGTGCGGGCCCGGCCGAAGTAGAAGTACCACGCGGTGGCCACGACCACGACGCCCAGCGAAAACAGGATCGGCAGCAGCCCCATTTGGCTAATGAGCCAGATGGAAATCGCGATGCCCAGCAGCTGCATCCACGGGTAGAGCGGGCTGCGGAAGTCGGGGTCATAAGATTCGATTTTGGATTCGCGCATCACGAACACGGCCATGTTCAGGAGCGCAAAGACGACGAGCACGAACGCGGAGGCGAGCTTGGCGACGGACTTGGCGTCGAGCGTAAGGATGACGGCGATCATCACGCCGGACGTAAACAGGACGGCGGTCACCGGGACGCCGTTGCTGGAGGTTTTGCCGAACCACGGGCTGATCAAGCGGTCGCGGGACATGGCCAGGGGATAGCGGGAGGCGCCGAGGATGCCGGCGTTGCCGGAGCCGGCGAAGGCGGCGATGGCGGCGAGCGCGATCAGGACCAAGCCCAGCGACGCGGGGAGCCAGGCGGGATCCATGAAGAAGGTCGCGGCGTCGTAGGCGGGGGTGTAGGAGTGGGCGAGGGGTTCGCCGTCGAGCACGGCGATCATGAGGAAGACGCCGGCGGCGTTGACGATGGTGGCGGTGAGGATGGACAGGCCGATGGCGAGCGGGATGTTGCGGCCGGGCTTGGCGATTTCTTCGGAGACGCTGACGAGCTTGAGGATGCCGATGGACGTGAAGAAGACCAAGCCGACGGCGGCGATTTCGCCTTCGATGCCGAACTCGGGGTTGAGCCAGTGGTCGAAGTGTTCTTCGGTGAGTGCGCCGCCGCGTTCGGTCATGAGGAACGCGAAGCCGGAGATCATGAAGATGGCGAGGACGATGGCAAGACCGATGACCAAGGCGTTTTGGATGCGGGCGGCGCCGTGCCCGCCGCGGAGGTTGAGCAGTGCAAAGCCGACGGTGAGCGCGACGGCGAGGCCTTTGATGGTCCACTCTTTGGCGACGGGGTCGGCGGGGATGAAGTTGCCCACGTAGGGCATGATCGCGAGGTACGCGCCCAGGCCGATGAAGGCGAAACAGGACTTGAGCAGCAGGGCAAGCCAAGTGCCGATGCCGCCGATGGTACCGATGGCCGGGCCGAGCGAGCGGTCCAAGAAGAAGTACGGTCCGCCGGCGCGGGGTAGGGCGGTGGCGAGTTCCGCAATGGACAGCATGGACGGGGCCATCAGGATCGCGGCGAGCGGGTAGGCGAAGACGGCGGCGGGTCCGCCGACCTCGAAGGCCAACGCGGGTAGCACAAAGAAGCCGGCGCTGAAAAAACCCGCGGTCGTGATCGCGTAGATATCCAGCAGACCCAGGGTCTTGGCCAGTGCGTGCGGCTTGACGTCGGACATGCGAGGAATGCTAAGGGAACATGGCCGGATCAGGCTTCGAGCACGGCCGCGGTGAAATTTTGCCCGGTGGTGTCGCGGTCCCACGTCCATGCTCGGCCGTAGCGCGATTCGTAGTCGCGCCAGAGCTCGAACCAGTACGCCTTGAACTGGAACGGTGCGAACGCGGCGTAGTGCTTCTCGATCTTGCGTTCGAGCTTGCGGATGCCGGCCGCGTCTTTGGGACGTTTGACGCCGTGGTGCAGGCAGAAGTGGCGGTACGTCTCGGTATCGATCGCGAGGTAGTCGTACTTGCCGATGAGGTGGATGATGTTGCCGGCGGCGTACGGCCCGATGCCGTGGATCGCTTTGAGCGCGTCGAAGAGTTCGTCGCTCGTGCGCTGCGGGTCTTCGAACCAGGCAAGGTCGAGTTCCCCGGTGTTGACGTGTTTTGCGAGGCGGACAATACGCTCGGCGCGGTACCCGACGCGGCACTGTTCTTTAAGTCGGGTTTCGCCGAAGTCGGCGAGCTGCGCGGGCGTGGGGAAGCCGCCGTCGCCGATCTGCTCGGTCATCCGGCGGTTCATGGTGATGGTGTTCCGCCAACTCACGTTGCAGGACGTGATGGTTTTGATCATGTCCTCGAAGAGCGTGGGCGAGCGGAACATCCGGCCGAACTTGCCGGTTCGCGCCTCGGGGCAGACGCGGTGCCAGTCGCGTTGGTCTTCGTCGATGCGGAGCATCCGGGCGACTTGTGCTTTCAATTCGTCGTGGAACGCACGGTCCACTTGTCGGTCGGCGATGATTTCGAGCGGCTTGCCCGAAGCGTTGCCGACCTGCCGGATGACGCAACGGACGATGCGGCCGTCGCCGGTGTTTAGCGGTCGGCCGAGCGCTTGGCGGTGGATGTCCCAGTAGTTGGGGGCGAGCAGGAAGTAGCCGTAGCTGGCGACCGCGTGTTTGAGCGAGAAGCCACGGGGGACGTCGAGCTTGAGCTTTGATCCTGCCACGATTATTTCACCGCGTCGGCGACGGTGGCGAACATCGACGCGGGCAGGCCGACGAGGATGAGGTGGCGGACGGTGAGCGTGGGGTCGGTGGACCAGTGCGTTTGGCCGAGCGTTTCCATGAGGCCCAGCACGACGAGCAGCGTGACGACGTACGTCAGCACGACGCGCTTGAGAAAGTTGAGCACCTGTCCTTTGATCAACGTGCGGTAAAAATTGAAGTACGCGAACGCGGCGACGAAACTGACCGACACCAACGCGACGACGCCGATGCGGGTGGCCGTGAGTTCGCCGGCGGTGCGAATCGTTTCGTCGCTCAGGATCATCGGCACCGCGAGGATCGTCGAGCCCACGACGACCTGCGCTATGTCGCGGGGCTTGAACTCGACCATCACCGGCTGCGTCGCCCAGTGCAAAAGCTTGCCGGCCTCGTCGAATACTGGGGTGACGCGGTGCAGGTGGCCGTTGAGGCGTTTGAGAATGGGGGAGGTGGACACGTCGGTCAGCGACGAGCGCTTCTTTCCGGGTACTTCGGGGGTGGGCGGCGCGGGGTTGGACATGGGGGATGCCAGACGCTTCGTCGCGTTGCTCTTCGTTGCTCTTCAGCGTCGGCGTGGCATAGGAATCGGCTTAGCTCGCATGGAAATTCTGCACGCCTTTGGCGGTTCCGGTGACGACGAGGCGTTTGTCGATGGGGAACAGCAGCTTGGCGAAGTTGGTGCAGAGGCGGTCGCCGAGGTGGCGGTGCAGGTCGTAGTGCTCGTCGAATTGGGTTTTGATTGCGGAGGGATCGAGGTCGTGTTTTTTCAACCACTCGGCGTTTTCGTCGAGGATGTCGATGAGTTTCGCGCGGGTCCACTCGAAGTGGTACTGGATGCCGTAGGTGCTGAGGCCGACTTTGAACATCTGGCACTTGCAGGCCGAGGAACTTTGCAACGGAATGGGTGTACCGCCGGCTGGGGCTTTGGTGATCTCGCAGCCGTGGAGGTGGAATTGTGGGGCGTGCCAGGGGACGCCGGTGAGTAGCGGGTCGACGGTCCCGAAGAACGAGCTGCTGACCTTGCCGAAGCCGGCTTCGGGCGTATCCATGCGTTCGACGTCGCCGCCGAGCGCGACGGCGATGAGCTGAGCGCCCAGGCAGATCCCCAGCACGGGGAGGTCGGCGTCGTGGGCTTTCTTGAGAAAGTCGATCTCGGGTTGCATCCAAGCGTGGCGGTTGGTTTCGTCGGTGTCCTGCGGTCCGCCGAGGGTGATGACGCCTTGGACGTCGTCAAGGTCGGAAGGCACCGCGTCGCCGGCGAACAGTTCGCGGATGTCGAGCCGATGCCCGAGCTGTTGAAGGATGTCGCCGAGTCGGCCGGGCGTTTCGAGGGGGTGGTGCTGGAGGACGATCAGGGGCATGAGCAAAGTGTAGAGAAAGTGCGACGCCCAGAAGTTGAGCAAACCGTTGCAGGTTGGGCGATACTGTGACTATGGCCGTGCGTCCGGATACCTTGATTCTCTCGGCGGGCGGGCTCGGTTCGCTCGTGGCGTTGTCGATGGATCGGGCCGAGCGGGAACGTGAAACGTCGGAAGGCGGGAAACGTAAAGCGAAGCTGCCGGGCTTGGTCTATGTCCACGATGGCCGGGAGGCGGGTCGGCCACGGCTCGAACACGCCCGGCAAATGGCCGATTTTTTTGGCATCCCCGCGGTGCTGGAATTGGCCATTCCGCATCTGCACGGGCCGGCCGCAGGGCTTGCGCCGCTGCGCGGGGCGGACGGTGCGTCGAACTCGCCGATCGCGGCGCCGCAGGTGTTGTTGGCGGCCCTGGATCTCGCGCAGCGTTTGGAAGCGACGCGTCTGGTGTGGCCGGTGCACTGCGGGGGCGACGCGGGGCGGCTTGCGCTGGCGATGGAACAGGTCGCCCTGGTCCAGCATCTGCGTGAAGCCTGCCGATCGTCCGAGACCTATGCGCAGGACAGCCAACGCGACATTGAATTAGACACGCCGTTGTTGGAATTGTCGACGCCGCAGATGCTGGACCTGGGGCAGCGGGTCGATGCGTCGTGGGGCTTGGCGTGGAGCTGCCTGCTGCCGGGCGCGAAGCCTTGCGGGGCGTGCGCGGGGTGTCGCCAGCGTCGGCGTGATTTTGACGCGGCGGGGTTGGTCGATCCGTTGGAACCGAACGCGCGGGCGGACCGCAAGCGGGATCGAGGCGGGAGCCGTGGCGCCTCGGTGGCGTGAAGTATGCGGCACGCGCGTGCGCACCACGCG
>JBCCDN010000133.1:0-8102 GCA_039030755.1 Planctomycetota bacterium
GACCGCCGTTCCGCGCCGCAAACCCCGCCCGCCCCGGCGGTCGCTGACCGCCGGCTGGAAAACCGTGGACCGGGGTGGGTCCTCCGTGAAGCGGGGTTACGCTGTAAAGATGCCGCGAGGTTCGCACGAAAGCCCAACTATGAACCCTTCCGGTTTCGCACGACTCGGCATCACCACGGCGATCGCCGCGCTCACGGCGGTGAGCGGCAGCGTTGCGCAGACGCTGCCCGAGGTGGGGTTTGATCGAGATGACTTTTTGGTGTCGAGCGTGGACGATGAGTTATTCGGCGGGGTGTTTGTGCTCGACGCTGATTTGTCGCTGAAAGGCCGGCTGGCAAATACGCCCGCGGCGGTGACGGGTGGGCTGAACTTTGACGAATTCGGCCGAGTTGTGGCGTTAGTGAGTCCCACGACCGGCACACGCTCGGTGCGCGTTCTAGAGCCGAACGGACGCGCGGCTCCAGAGCTCTCGCTGGATACATCGGTTGATCACAGCGCGGTTGGTATCAAGGTTGGGCCGACTGGCTCGTATTTCATTGCTTCGGTTTTTCCCGGGGCCATTCAAGAAGCCAGCCCAAACGGCGAACTGCTTCGGACGGTGGATACTGGCAGCTATGTCGATGTCGCCGTGATGGACGACGGCACGATTTGGGGAAGCGTGTTTCAGACGTTCCGCGGAGGTGTGTTGAGTGAACTCCACACGTTCGATGCCTCGACGGGAGAAAAGACCAGGCTGTTCACAAACTGGAATCCTTCCGGGAATTCGACAGCTAGCTTCGATGGCGGGCAACTCAGCGCAAGTACTTTGAGATTGGATCCCACCGCCGGAACCGTTTTGATTGCTGACGATCTTTCGCGGGCTGTCTATGAACGAGCAATCGATGGCGAATTACTCACTGCCTTCAGACTTCCGGAAGTGACTCCAAGCGATAGCGACCTCATCGGCGCAACACGCGGCCCGAATGGTGATGTTTACGCCGCAAACCGCAACACGATCTACCGTTTCGCGGACGACGGCACTTTCCTCGATCAAACCACGCTCGACGTTGACATCACCGCATGGAACATCGTCTGGGCCGGCAACGCGCCGTTGTTCAACGCGTTGCCCGGCGACTTCGACGGGGACGGGTTGGTCGCGCAGGGCGATCTGAATCTCGTGCTCAGCAACTGGGGCACGGACCCGGCGCAGGCCGGCACGATCGACGACTTCGTGATCACCGCGATGCTGGACGGGCTCGTCGATCAGGGCGAGCTCAACGCGGTGTTGAATCACTGGGGCGACGCCACCCCGCCGGACCTGAGCGGCGCGACGGTTCCGGAACCCGCGGGTGCGTTCGCGCTGCTGCTGTTCAGCTTTATTCGACCGCGGCGAGCATGTGTTCGGCGTAGGCCTGGAGCAGGCGGTCCTGGGCGGTCTTCATCGTCGCGTTGGTGCGGGGGGGCTTGAAGCCGTTGAAGAGCATGGAGAACGCGAGGGTGCGGGTGCCGTCGGCGAGGGCGGGGTCGGGCACGACGAGATAACCCGACAGGCCCGAGACGCCGTCGATGTAGCCGGACTTGGCGTAGACGCGGACGCCTTCGAGGCCTTGGCCGCGGCGGCGGAGCGTGCCAGATTCTCCGGCGACGGCCAGCGATTCGCGGTACAGGTCGGCGACGTCGCTGCGGCCATGCATGTCGCGCAGCGTCTCGACGAGGACGCGAGCGGTCACGCGGTTCTCGCGGGAGAGCCCCGAGCCGTCCGCGGGCTGCACGAGCGCGACCGCCACGCGGTGGCCCATGCGTTCCTGCAGGTACATCCGCACCGCAGCGCCGCCGCTATCGAACGAACCGGGAGCGCCGGTGAGTTCGTGCCCCATGCGTTTGAACAGCGCCTCGGCGAACAGGTTGGCCGAGTCCTGGTTCGTGCGGTCCAGCACGCCGGGCAACGTGGTCTGCACGCGGTACAAAACCTCGCCGTCGCGCGGCAGCAAATTGGCGTCAACGCGCGCGACGCGCTCGACCGAAACGCCCGCTTCGGCCAAGCGGTGTTGCAACAACTGTCCGAAAAACAGGGGCGGGTCGTGAAGCGTGTTGCGGAGCGGCGTGCTGCGGGTGTTGCGGACCTGGCCGCCGAAGGTGAAGCGGTTGCGGTCGTCGGCTCGGTCGATCCAAAAGGCGTCACGCGGGCCGGTGACGGCCCGGTTGACGGTTTCGAGCTGCGGCCACCACGGGTAGACCTGTACGGTGGGGGCTTCGCCGCGGAGCGGGGCGGGGACGTAAAGCACGTCGAGCACGTTGCCGTGGAAGTTCAACCCGGCGACGGGGGCGCAGTAGTGCTTGTTGAGTTGGTTGCTGGGCCAAGTCGGGTGGATTTGCTCTTGGTCGAAGGCGTCATCGTCGAGATAAAGCACGCCAAAGTCGCGGAGACCGGTGGCGACCACGGCCTCGACGAACTTATCGAGCACCGCGTCGGGTTCGAGGCCCAGGTCGGCGAGGAGCGCGTCGTCGCCGAGCGCCGGGTCGCCCGAACCGGTGAGTCGCAGGTCCGGCGGGGCGGGCGCGTTGAGGCTGTTGGTGCCGGCTTCGGGCGGGAGCGGCGGGAGCAGGGCCAGGTCGGTCGTGAACTTGAAGTCCCGCCCCAGCCGATCGACGGCGGCGGCGGTGGTCAGCAGCTTGAGGTTCGACGCGGGAATCATCGGCCGATCGGGCTTGAGCGCAACCAGCGTGTCGTTGGCGTCCAGATCGACCACCAGCACCGAGACCTGTGTGTCGCCAAGGTCGGCCCCGCCGAGGATCTGCCGGGTCTGGTTTTCGAGGTCGGCCTGAGCAGAAACGCCGCATGCCAGCGCAACCAACGCCGTCAATGACAACGCAACCCATCGCCCTCCGAGTCGGCAAGTTCTGTCCTTCACCGCGTGTAGCCAGACCAAAAGCAAGCCCCCAATCGACCAAATTCATCACCAAAGCCCACCTGAATCAGCATTACAGCGTAGCAACATGGGGCAAAACGCCAGTCGGCGTCCGGAAAAATCCGTACCGGATCTAGGCAATCGGTTATTGCATCGGCTGAACTTGATCTCGGCCAACTACATTAGCTATGCTGATAGTGCTTGATAAATCAGAAGCATGTCTAATTATCAAGCGGCTAGGATTCGCCTCGGGTAAACATCAAGGAGCGATTCAATTTCCGATGCGTTGATGTCTACGGATTTTCCGAATCTGACGGGGTTGCTCCCGACACGCCGCCTGTGAACCGCCCGCCCACCTGCCCGCCATGCCCGAGTTTTCCAGCCTCGAACTCTTTGTGGAAGTCGCCCGCTGCCGCAGCTTCAGCCGCGCCGCAGACCGCGCGGGCGTGTCGCAGTCGGCCGCTAGCCAGCGCGTGTCGCATTTGGAAAAAGCGCTTGGCGTGAAACTGCTCGACCGGTCGAGCCGGCCGCTGAGCCTGACCGAGGCGGGGCGAGTGCTACTTGAAAATGGTGGACCGATCGCGTCGGCGTATCGCGCGTTGTCGGATCGTGTGGCGGCGATGGGGCAGGACGACGCTGACCTCACCGACGCGCCCGCCGGCCCGCTCCGCATCGCGGGCATCTACTCCATCGGCATCGATTGGCTGGGACAAGTCGCGCGGCAATGGGCCGATACGCACAGCGCGGACCAAGCGTGGGAACTCGATTTCGCGTCGCACGACGCGGTGCGCCGTGCGCTGTTGAACGGCCGGGCCGATCTGGGCGTCGTGTCGTATCCGGAAGGCCTGGCGGACGGCTGGGGACAACGCGACGCATATGCGATTTCCGATGAACCCGCCGGGCACTGGGCGTGGGCCCCGCTGCGAGAAGAATCGCTTGCGCTCGTCTGCCCGCCGAACCACCGCCTCACCCGCGAGCCCGTCGTCGCCGCCCGGCATCTTCGTGCTCAAGCATTGCTGATGCTCGACGTGCGCCTGCCCTTGGGCGGCACGATCGCGGACTATCTCAAGCAACACGGCGCATACTCGCCCGAAGTCGCAGCGCCGCATGATAAGACCGGCACCTCATCTTCCGGGGGCGAGGGAGGGGGCGGATTCGACAACCTCGACACGCTCAAGTCCGCCATCGTCGCCACCGACACGCCCGCGATCCTGCCCACCCGCTGCGTTGCCGAGGAACTCCAAACCCACCGCCTCGCCGCCGTGCCCCTGCGCCCTGCGATCGCCCGGCCGCTCGCCGTCGCTTGGCGTCAACCCGGAAACCAAGCCCCTCACTCCAACACGCCCACGCAGCTCGCCGGCGCGATCGACTTCCTCACGCAACACGCCGAGGACCCCAATCCCGCCGCGACGGCGATGCGTTTCCCCGGCAACACCACGAACCCGTTCAACACCGCAACCGCCTGAGCCCACCGCTTCACCACGCCGCAGAACGCAAGACGCAAGCCTTCCCTCAACTTTCGCCACCATGCCCCTGCCCCCCGCCCCCCATCGCGACGACCTCTACGATGCCCGCAACGAACACGACGCCTGCGGCATCGGCTTCATCGCCCACATCAAGGGCCAGCGCTCCCACGCCATCGTCGCCGACGCCCTCGAGATGCTCGCCCGCATGGACCACCGCGGCGGCTGCGGCTGCGAGGCCAACACCGGCGACGGCGCGGGCATCCTCACCGCCGTGCCCCACAAGTTCCTCCGCGACGCCGCGAAGGACGAAGCCGGCATCGACCTGCCCGAGCGCGGCCGCTACGGCGTGGGCAACGTGTTCCTCCCGCGCGACGCGAGCTCCCGCGCGATGTGCAAACGAGAACTCGAACGCATCGCCGCCGACCAGGGCTTGCAACTGCTCGGTTGGCGCAAGCTCCCGCAAGACCCCGACCACGCCGACGTCGGCCCCACCGCCCGCACCACCGAGCCGTGGATGGAACAGGTCTTCTTCACTCCGGATGACAAGTCGTTCTTCGCGGAGGCAACTTCCGGGGAAACTTCCGGGGGGGACACGCTCGAACGCAAGCTCTACATCACCCGTAAGCTCGCCGGCCACGCCATCAAACGCCTCTTCGACGAGCCCGTCGAAGCCCCCATCGAAGACACCGCCGCCGACACCGCCGAGCAGCACGAAGCCGAGACCGGCGACCTCAAACAGTCCAAGCTCTACTACGTCTGCTCGCTCAGCTCCCGCGTCATCATCTACAAGGGCCAGCTGCTCAGCACGCAGGTCCCCGCGTACTACGCCGACCTCCGCGACGAGCGCTACATGTCGCACCTGGCGATGGTGCACTCTCGCTTCAGCACCAACACCTTCCCCAGTTGGGAGCGTGCCCAGCCGTGCCGGTGGATGAGCCACAACGGCGAGATCAACACCCTCCGCGGCAACGTCAACTGGATGAAGGCCCGGCAGGGTCAGCTGCGCTCGGAAGCCTTGGGCGAACTGCTCGGCCAAAACGGGCAAGAGGACGCCGGCAAACTCGAAGCCCTGTTTCCCATCATCAACGATCAGAACTCCGACTCCGGCACGTTCGACAACGTGTTCGAGCTGCTGCTCATGGCCGGCCGGTCCGTGCCCGAAGCCGCGATGATGATGATTCCCGAGGCCTGGGAAAACCACACGCACATGCCCCAGGGCAAGCGCGATTTCTACGCCTACCACGCCAACCTGTTGGAACCCTGGGACGGCCCCGCGTCGGTCGGCTTCACGGACGGCCGGTACATCGGCGCCACCCTCGACCGCAACGGCCTCCGCCCCTCGCGCTACTACCTCACCGACGACGACCGCGTGATCATGGCCTCCGAAGTCGGCGTCGTCGACGTCGACCCGAAAAAGGTCGTGAAGAAAGGCCGACTGCAGCCAGGCCGGATGTTCCTCGTCGATTTCGAGCAGGGCCGGATCATCGCCGACGACGAACTCAAGCGCGACATCGCCGCCCAACGCCCCTACGGCCAATGGCTCAAGAACCAACAATTCATCCTCGACACGCTGCCCGCAAACAATGACGACCGAAGCCCACGGTCCTCGACCGTGGGTCTCGACGACGAACAACCCGACGAAGAGCGTGAACGCCTCCAACTCCTCCAGGCCTTCGGCTACACCCACGAGCACATCCACACCCTCCTCAAGCCCATGGTCGGCGCGGGCAAAAAATCCAAGGAAGCCCTCGGCTCCATGGGCAACGACGCCGCGCTCGCCGTGCTCTCCGACAAGCCCCGACTCCTGGCCGACTACTTCAAGCAGCTCTTCGCGCAGGTCACCAACCCGCCCATCGATCCGCTCCGCGAAACCATCATCATGTCGCTCGCCACGAGCGTCGGCCCCCAGGGCAACCTGCTCGACACCACCGAGGCCCAGGCCCAACGCCTCCGCCTCGAACAGCCCGTGCTCACCGACGCCCAGCTCGCGTCGCTCAAAAACCTCGACGGCACCAACCACGGCAGCGGCTGGAAATCCGCCACGATCGATCTCACGTTTGAACTGCCCGAAAACACGGACGACGCCGGCGACGCGCTCACCGCCGCCCTCGATCGCATCTGCAAAGAAGCCGACGACGCCATCGCCGCCGGTCACCAACTCCTGGTCCTTTCCGACCGCGGCGTCGCCGAGAACCGCGCCGCGATCCCCTCGCTGCTCGCCGTCGGCGGCGTCCACCATCACCTGGTTCGCAACGAAACCCGCTCGACCGTCGGCCTCGTCCTCGAATCCGCCGAGCCCCGAGAAGTCCACCACTTCGGCACGCTCTTCGGCTACGGCCTCGACGCCGTCAACCCCTACCTCGCCCACCGCGCGATCCGCTGGCTACGCGAGCGCGGCAACATCGACCCCGAACTCTCCGACGCCACGCTCGACGCGACCTACGCCAAGTCCATCGGCCTCGGCCTCGAAAAGATCATGTCCAAGATGGGCATCTCGACGCTCGCCTCCTACAAGGGCGCGCAGATCTTCGAGGCCGTCGGCCTCGCTCCCGAAGTCATCGACCGCTGCTTCGTCGGCACCGCGTCGCGCATCAAGGGCGCCGGGTTCGCCGTCCTCGCCGAGGAAGTGATCCGCCGCCACCGCCTCGGCTTCCCGAAACGCAAGCAGGTCCGACTGCCGCAGCTGCCCAACCCCGGCGAGTACGCCTGGCGGCCCGGCGGCGAATCGCACGGCTGGTCGCCGCAGGTCGTCGCGTCGTTGCAGGCCGCCTCGCGTACCAATTCTCGCAACGCCTACGAGCAGTACGCCAAGCTCTGCAACGACGACGCGAAACACCGCGGCACGCTGCGCGGGCTCATGGCCTTCGACTTCGACGCCGCGACACCGGTGCCGCTCGACGAGGTGGAACCCGCCAGCGAAATCGTCAAGCGCTTCCGCACGGGCGCGATGTCGCTCGGCGCGCTTTCCAAAGAAGCCCACGAAACCCTCGCCGTCGCCATGAACGATCTCGGCGGCCGCAGCAACTCCGGCGAAGGCGGCGAAGACCCCGAGCGTTTCACGCCCTACGACGATCCCGCCGCGGGCAAGCAACGCTCCAAGCGCTCCGCCATCAAGCAGATCGCCTCCGGCCGGTTCGGCGTCACGTCGCACTACCTCGCCAACGCGGACGTCCTGCAGATCAAGATCGCGCAGGGCGCGAAGCCCGGCGAGGGCGGCCAACTGCCCGGCTTCAAGGTCGACCCGTACATCGCGCAGATCCGCCACTCCACGCCCGGCGTGGGCCTGATCTCCCCGCCGCCGCACCACGACATCTACAGCATCGAAGACCTCGCCCAGCTCATCTACGACCTCAAACGCGCGAACACCGACGCGGACGTCTCCGTCAAACTCGTCGCCGAGGTCGGCGTTGGCACCGTCGCCGCGGGCGTGTCCAAGGCCAAGGCCGACCACATCCTCGTCTCCGGCGCCGACGGCGGCACCGGCGCCTCCCCGCTCACTTCCATCAAACACGCGGGCCTGCCGTGGGAACTCGGCATCGCCGAGACGCACCAGACGCTCGTGCTCAACGACCTCCGCTCCCGTGTCGCGCTCGAAGCCGACGGCGGGTTCAAGACCGGCCGCGACGTCGTCATCGCCGCGCTGCTGGGCGCCGAACAGTTCGGCTTCTCCACCGCGCCCATGATCACCGTCGGCTGCATCATGATGCGCAAGTGCCACCTCAACACCTGCCCCGTCGGCGTGTGCACC
>JBCCDN010000134.1:0-8025 GCA_039030755.1 Planctomycetota bacterium
AGGGGCCCAACACGTAGAACGGCGCGGCGTGGCACAGGTGGCGCTGGAGCTTCATGTTGAATTCGATTTGATCGAGGGGGACGTGGCCGGGGCCTTCGACCATGACCTGGACGCCTTTGCGCCAGGCGCGTTCGGTGAGCTTGCCGATCTCGACGAGCTCGGCGAGTTGGAGTTCGTCGGTGGCATCCGCGAGGCCGCCGGGGCGGCAGCCGTCGCCGATGGAAAACGTGACGTCGTGCTGCCGCATGACGTCGCAGATGTCTTCCCACAGCGTGTTCATGAGGTTTTCGCGGTTGTGGGTGAGCATCCACTTGGCGAGGAGGGAGCCGCCGCGGGAGACGAGGCCGATGAGGCGGTTCTTGGCGAGCTTGATGTGGGACTGGAGCAGGCCGGCGTGGATGGTGAAGTAGTCAACGCCTTGTTGGGCTTGATGCTTCACCGTTTCCATTACCGTGGCTTCGTCGAGGTCTTCGATCTTCTTCCCGATGATCATCGAGTAGATCGGGACGGTGCCGATGGGTGTGCTCGAACTTTGAATCAAGGCTTCGCGGGTGGCGTCGAGGTCGCCGCCGGTGCTGAGGTCCATGACGGTGTCGGCACCCCAGCGTTCGGCCCACTTGAGCTTTTCGACTTCTTCATCCGTGGACGAGGACACGGGGGACGCGCCCATGTTGGCGTTGATCTTGGTCTTGCTCGCCCGGCCGATGCACATCGGGTCGAGGTGGTGCTTGAGGTGATTGAGATTGGCCGGGATCACCATCCGGCCGGCGGCGACTTCGTCGCGGACCTGCTCGGCGGCGAGGTGTGATTCACGTTCGGCGACGCGTTGCATCTGCGGCGTAACGACACCAAGGCGAGCAAATTCGAGCTGGGTGATGGGCTGGAATCCGCGCGGGTGGACGACGTAGCGCGTCGTGCCGTCGGCGTGTTTGAAGGTGGTGACGGCGTGGCCGTTCTCCTTTGGAACGTTGTCATCGGTGCCGCAGGACCAGCCCTCGGGTAGAAAATCCCACGCGGTCTTGGTGGGAAGCGGGGGCATGCCTGGGGTGTCGGGCGAACTGAAGGTCGCGGCACCTTCGGGACCAGGCAAAAACACGGGGGCGTTCGCAAAGCTTCCCGGTGTGGTCGCGTTGGGTGTCGTGCCGGGGTTTCCGCCGACGTTGGGGAGGGTGTAAGGCGTGGTCATGGAGGACTCCTGCGTGGGGCGCGGGAGCCTGGAACACGCCCGCTCCCGTGAAGCCCGAGTCCCAGAAGTCAGGCGTCGTGCCTGACTGGGGCGGGTGGGGGTGGGGTGTTCGCGTTCCCTACGCCGGGTTGAACCGGATCAGGTTCGGCGGATACTTCTCAGCCCGCATATGGCGGACGCTCCGAGCGAACTTGGTCAGTATATCGAAGTCGTCGCCGGCCATGCCGAATGCTCCGCAAGGCAAGTTCAAGGGAGCGGGCTCAGTTCGCAAGGATGGCTTCGATACGTGCGAGCTCATCACTCGAAAGCGGCGGGGCATCCAGGGCTTGGCAGCACTGCTGTACCTGAGACGCACGGCTCGCGCCGATCAGCGCCGACGTCACTCGGGCGTCTCGCAGCGCCCAGGCCAAAGCAAGTTGCGCGAGCGTTTGGCCGCGATCCTCGGCCAGTTCATGGAGATCATGAAGCCGCTGAATCAGGACGGGCGTGACACGATCTTTGGTGAGGAAGCCATCTTCGTGTGCGGCGCGGGAATCGTCGGGTACGCCGTTGAGATACTTCGGCGTCAGCAGCCCTTGAGCGAGCGGGCAGAACACGATCATGCCCATGCCGAGTTCGCCGCAAGTTTCGATGAGGTTGCCCGGTCGGTTGGGGTCACGACCTTCGATCCAGCGATCGAGCATGCTGTAACTCGGTTGGTGGATGATGGGTTTGACAAAGCCGTTGGCCTCACAAATCCTGATCGCTTCAGAGGTGATGTCCGCGGGATAGCTGCTGATACCGACGTATAGCGCCTTGCCGTGCTGCACGAGGGTGTCAAGGGCTCCGAGTGTTTCTTCAAGTGGCGTGTCGGGGTCGTAGCGGTGTGAGTAGAAGATGTCGACATAGTCGAGTTGCAGACGTTTGAGCGACGCGTGGCACGAGGCAATGACGTACTTCCGTCCGCCACCGTCGCCGTAGGGTCCGGGCTGCATTGGGTAGCCGGCTTTGCTACTGATGATGAGTTCGTCGCGGTGGTTTCGGAAGTTGTCGTGCAGGATTCGCCCGACGCGTGTCTCGGCGCTTCCGGGGGGCGGCCCGTAGTTGTTGGCCATGTCGAAGTGGGTGACGCCGTGATCGAAGGCGGTGAACAGAATCGATTGGGCGTTTTGATGCATGGACGCTTCGTCGGCGTGTCGGCCGGCGTCGGTGCCGGGATCGCCGAAGTTGTGCCAGCCGCCAATCGAGATCGCGGGGAGCTTAAGTCCCGAGTTGCCGCACGGGCGGAACCAGCCGAGTTCGGCCTGGACTTGGGGATGGTCGTAACGCGTCGGCGATGGGGTGTAGGTGTCCATGGGTCACAAGCTAGCGGCAACGCAAAAGCCCACGCTCGAAGAGCGTGGGCTTGACGCGTTTTGAGTCACGAAGACGGACTTCGTGTTAGTCGCTGAGCTTGAATCGACCGATCATGCTCTGTAATTCCTCGGCTTTTTGCGAGAGCGAGAGTACGGCGATGGATGCCTGTTCGGAACCTTCGGCGGCCTCGCGGATCGAGCTGTCGGCCCCGGCAACGGCGCGGTTGATCTCTTCGGCCGTGGCGGATTGTTCCTCGGTGGCGGCGGCGATCGAGTGGATCATGCCAGCCACGTCCGACGCGTTGGCGACGATGCTCTGCAGCGATTCGCCGGCCATTTCCGCGCGTTGCACGCCTTCCTTGACTTGATTCGTTCCGGCGCCCATCCGTTCGACGGCGTCACCGGTTTCCTGCTGGATGGCCTGGATCGACTCGGCGATTTCTTCGGTCGCGCTGGTGGTGCGATCCGCCAACTTACGGACTTCATCGGCGACGACGGCAAAGCCTCGGCCGTGCTCGCCGGCGCGGGCGGCTTCGATCGCAGCGTTGAGTGCGAGCAGGTTGGTTTGATCCGCGATGTCGTTGATGGTCGCGATGATCTCGCCGATCTGCTCGCCACGTTTGCCGAGTTCCTGCACCGAGGATGCGGAAGCGGACACGGCGGCGCTGATCGCTTCCATTCCTTCGATCGTTTGTGTCACGACCTCGCCGCCTTCGCTCGCGGATTGCCCGGCCTTGGCCGCGGTTTCCGAAGCGCTCACGGATTTCTGAGCGATGTCCACGACGGCCCGGCCCATCTCTTCGACGGCGGCGTTGATCTGCTGCATGCGGTTGGTTTGATCCTGCATGGAAGCGCTCATCTGCTCGGCGTTGGCGGAGAGCTCGGTCGCGGCGCTGGCGACCTCGTGCGACGCGCCACGGACGTTGCTGATGATGTCGTGGGTGCGATCGATGAAGGCGTTGACCTTGCTGCCCAGCACGCCCAGTTCGTCCTTGCGAGATTCATCGACGCGTTGCGTGAGGTCGCCGTCGCCTTCCGCAATTTCCGCGATGCGACCGATCACCTTGTGCAACGGCTTGGTGATACCTCGAGTGATGAAAAAGCCCAGCACGATCGAAGTCAGCGCGGCGAACCCACTGGCGACGAAGACGGACTTGACCACGAACGCCGAGAACGCCGCGAGTTGATCCGAAGCTTCGTCGAGTTGCTCGCCCTTTACGGCAATAATCTGCTCGGCGAATTTGCCAGCCTGAGACGCGAGTGGCGTCACGGATTTGCCGCACAGTTGCAGCGCCGCAGCGTCGTCACCGGACTTGGCGAGCTCGATGACCTTCTGCTGATCGGCGCGGAGTTGCGGCAGGACTTCGTTCAAGTTCGCCAGCGCGTCGGTCGCCGGGCCGGGCTTCCAATGAGCGGCCGTGCCCTCGAGTTCGGCGAGGTGTATATCGATCTTGGCCCACGAGTTTTCCCGTTTGGTGATCTGGCTTTCGTCCTTGAGCAGCATGTAGCCGCGGTGGTACACGAGCGACGAATCGATGTCGCCTTCGATCTTGGATGCGAGTTTGGCCGCCGGCACAAGCGTGTCGAGCACAATGTCCTGCTTTTCGCGGATCTGCTGAACTTCCAAGTTCACAAAGATCGCCGTGGCCGCGATCAAAACGACCAAAACGCTAAATCCGAGCGAGAGTTTTCTACCGATGGTCAAGCGAAACATGCCAGCCTCCTGGAGTGTGTGATGGCGGGTTATGCCGTTGGTGAGCGTCGCCCGAGCAACACCCGATAATGTCGGCCGTGACGACGCACCCGGCGACGACTCGTCCTCAACGGCCTCAACGTTTGCTTCGAGCGTCGCCTTGACACGCGCCGGCAGAAAAACGTTCAGACCGTCCATCATGAATCTCGGAACAACGGTTCGACGACTTCAGCAACGCCGACAAAAAAACGCGGACCGGCGGGGAGGCCGGTCCGCGTTGTGCGGCTTGGGTTGTGGAACCTGATTTGCGAGAGCACCAGCGTGTCAGAGCGTCACGGGCTTGACGTACTTTTGAAGTCCGCGGAGCGACGCTTCGGCGGCGGCCATCGGGTCGAGCGTAGCGTGTCCTTCCTGCTCGACGACGAGCCAGTGCGTCCCGCCGGGGCCGCGGGCGGCGTTCAGGATCGCGTCCCAGTCGAGTTCGTCCGATCCGATGGCGGCCTGGCCCAAGCCGGCGTGTCGGTGGCCTTGTTCATCGGCGTCGGCGACCACGAACGACTTGAGGTGCAAAACACGGGCCCGGCCCGGAAAATCCTGAATCGGACGGACCGCATCCGCGCCGCCGGCCACGCCGTTGCCGGTGTCGTACTGCATGATGAACGCGTCCGGCGTGTTGCGCCCGATCACGTACCAAGGCGAGGTCTCGATCCCGCCCGCCTCTTCGAGCGGGGTCATGTCTTGCCAATGGGCGTGAAAGCCGGCGGCAAACCCGCGGGGTCCCAGGCGCTCGCATAGAACGGACAGTTCGGCCGCGGTTTTCATCGAGCTTGCAACGGAGTCACGCAGATTCGGCGCAAGCCACGGCACGATGAGATTGGGACAGCCCAGGGTGCCGTAGTCCGTCAGCGTTTGCTCGAACGTTTCGTCCGCAAATTCATCGAGAGCGACGTGTGCTCCGCAGCATCGCAGGGCGAATTCATCGAGCATGTCGCGGACGGCTTCGGGCGTGTGCCCGTGGAGGCCGGCAAACTCAACGCCGTGATATCCCCAGAGCGCGACCTGTTCGAGCGTGCCGCGCAGATCGGCCTTGCATTGCTCCCGGACTGAATACAACTGCAACGCAAGGGGTAAACCCATACTGAAACTCCAAAGTACGAGGGGGATGATGCGGACCATGATCCACGTCAGGCCGAGCAAAATACCGCACGCCTTAAGTGCGTGCCATCGTCATTCCGAGGGCTTGGCGTCCAGCGGAAGCCATCGCAACACGTCTTGAATTTGCCGGTCCCAATAAGACCATTGGTGCGATTCGTCCGCGTGCCAAGTGCAGGTCAACTCCAAGCCAAGCGTCTGAGCATGGGCTTGGAACGCGAGATTTTGTTCGTAGAGGAAATCGGCGGTACCGCAGCACTGGTACAGCGCCGGCCGATCTTCGCCTCGCCCGACCAGTTCGGAAGCTAGGTGCATGAGATCATGCGGCGATCCCGAGAACTCGGCCATATCGCCGAAGGCGAGCTGAAGCGCGGCATCGATGCTGGGCGAGGGATGGTCGGCCTCCAGGGTTCGGTCCAGCGCCCCCGAGAGCGAGGCGGCGGCGGCGTACCGATCGGGATGCGTTAGAGCGCAGCGGAACGCGCCGTAGCCGCCCATCGACAACCCCGCGACGAAGGTGTCTTCCCGCCGATCGGAGATCGGAAAAAACGACCGCATGAGACGGGGGAGCTCTTCGGTGACGAAGGTGAAATATTTTCCGCCGTGTTTCATGTCGGCGTAAAAACTGCGATGGACGTTGGGCATGACCACGGCCATACCCAACGGCGCGACGTACCGCTCGATTGCGGTGCGGCGGAGCCAAATGGTGTGATCATCGGAAAGGCCGTGCAGCAGGTAAAGCACCGGTAAAGGCCCGTCGCTGCCCTTGACTTTCAACCCGATCTGCCCGGCCGTGGTCTGCGGAAGGATCACGGTGGCTTGGCTGTTCAGGCCCAGCGACTCGGAAAAAAAGTTGACGGTGAGCAGGGCCATAAGATGTGAGCCTATCGATGGACGACACGCCCTGCGAATTATTTGGCAGCGACGCCGACGCGTCTCGCGACGCGGAGGTGATCCTTGCGATTAAGCCAACGCAACGCGACCCGAATCGCGCAACGATTCGGGTCGGGGCGTCGCGGCTGACCGCCAAGGGCACGCCACGCAAGGGGCGGGTCGTGGTCACGCTGTACCGGTCGGCCATCGAGTCCCTGGGCCTGCGGGTAGGCGACCCGTGGGACGAAGCGATCTCCAAAAAACTCGAAGCGGCGGGCGGGGAGGACAAAGCGTTTCGCGCCGCCTCAAATCGGCTCGCGCGGCGGGCCATGTCGGCGGGCATGATCCGGGACAAACTTCGACAACTGGGGCACCCCGCAGAAGTCATTGAACACGTGCTTGCGCGGCTGGACAAACTCGGCTTGCTCGACGACGCGGCGTATGGCCGGGCGCTGATCCGCGAGACGACCCGGAGTAAGCCGGCCGGCGATCGCTTGCTCCGGCAAAAACTCTTCGCCAAGCGGTTGGACGGAGCGTTGATCGACCGCTTACTTTCGGAACACCGAGCCGAGCGTGAAGAGCACGCACACGACACGGGCGAAGACCCCGACGCCGATGCGATCGCGTTTGCAATCAAGCGAGCGACAAGCTTGGCTCGGCTTGACCCCGAAGTGCGGCGGCGGCGGTTGTACGGTCAACTCGCGCGACGTGGGTTCGGGGTGGACACCATCCGGCGAGCGATGGACGCGGCGCGACGCAGCGAGATCGCGGAGGAATAAATGTCTCCCATCAGTCGGCTTCGACAGACGGCGCGACTTCCATATCCAAATCTACGGCGGGAGCCGCCACGGGAGACCAGACGGGTGCTTTTTCGTGTGTGAACACGCGATCCGGGATCGGCACCTCGACGCGGTTCGCTTCGCGTAAATCCTGAGCGGTGACCCAAGGCTGAAGCTGACCGGCGGGCTGAAACTGACCGGCGGGCCGCAGTGCATCCGACGAGCGATTGAGGCCCGCGCGATGCGCTAAAGACGGTGCCGGATCAAGATGCCGTCGTGGATCCATCGGTTGGGCCTCGACGATACGCCCGAGCCGACCGTCCTTGGGCGATCCACGAAATAAGCGGTGGTCCGGGCCGTTGGGGGCGAAATGATTTCGTAGCCCGGGGGCTTCGCCGAGGTGGAACACCGTGCCGGGTGGGATGAGCTCAATGAAAGCGCCGTCCACCAACTGTGCGGTATTCAGGTCGCGGCCTTCGGGGGTGAGCGTGATGTAATCCGGCTGCGTGAACGTCGCGCGAAAGTCCTGGGCCTGCAGGAGGAATTGCCCGGGCGTGCCGGCGCTCGGGTCGGGGGCTTGCAGTTGGAAGAGTTGATCTTGGCTGGGGCTGTTGCCAAACGCGGGATCGACGCGGCGCATCGAGGTCGCGAGCGGATCGAGATCGCCCACCGCACGGTCGATCAGCGGGGGTTGCGCCCCTGCCGAATCCGTCGCTTGGGCGAATACGCCCGAGGCCATCGAAATCAGCACGGCCAGTGATGCGATCAATCGAGAGCAAGAAGGCATGGCAAACGCGATCAAAAAAAGCCCGGCGTCGGGTCAGACGCCGGGCCAAACGTGGGTTGCAATAAGGCCCGGCAGCCGATGATTGATTACTTGGTCAACTCGTCGGCGGCTTCTTCCGCCTCGAGGGTGATCTCGTCGGCGACTTCCTCGACGGTATCGGCCACTTCATCGGAAGCTTCTTCCATCATCGGCTCGGCCGCGGGGGCCTCGGCGGGCAGTTC
>JBCCDN010000135.1:0-8022 GCA_039030755.1 Planctomycetota bacterium
ACGACGAAGCGGAGCCGGTTGGCGCTGTGTGCGTTGGTGGCGGGGACGATTGAGCGGGGGCTGGGTTTGTTGGGGATCGGCGTGGTGGAGCGGATGTGAGGGGAGACCCACGGACGGTGTCCGTGGGCTTCGTGTGGGGGTTTCAGGGAGTGGGTGGGTTGGCGGGGACTTGGAGGTCTTGGCGGAGGCGGGCGGCGAGCCAGCGGAGTTCGTTTTCTTTGCGCTCGACGAAGAGGCCGATCTCGGCGTTTTTGCGGAAGCGTTTGGGGAGGTTCTCGGCGACGCGTGGCGTGACGTGCAGCTTGAGGTGTTTGACGGGTTTGTCGTTGCTGGACAAGCCGCTGTGGGCGACGCGGACGGCCGTGAGGTCGCCGGGGTGCAGGTCGATGACGGTGTGTCGGAGCCAGTGCCGATCGGTGAGGCGGAGCGAGGGCGGGTCGGTGACGCGGTCGATCTCGAAGCGGACGCGGCGGGTACCCATGCGGACGGCGTGATACGCGACGACCAAGCCGATGAGCACGAACACGCCGAGGAAGGGAATCAGGAAGTACCAAGGCGGGGCGTTGCCGCCTTCCCACTCGACGGTTCCGGAAAGCGCGGCGACGACGAAGCCCCACGTGATCGCGTTCCAGAACAAGGCGAAGAACCACAGGCCGTGCGACCCGCGGATCAGGCCGCGCGGCGGGACGGCGTAGATCGCGCGTCGGCCGTGTTCCTCGAAGGTGATCTTGCTCTTGGCGGGCTGCTCGGGGATCGATTCGTCGTGCGATGTTGGGGCCGGGGATGATTCGCGGTCGCCGCGGCCGACGGATTCGGTGATGGTCAACTGCGGTTCCGCGGTGGTCCAGCCGCGGGGCTGGAGGGTTTCGCGCAGCGACTCGGCGAGTTCGTTCATGAGGTCGCGCGGGTAGCCGACCGCGAGGTAGAACGGCTTGGCGTCGTCCCGGTATTTCGCGACCAACATCGCGACGTTGTTCATCGGCTTGGCGGGTCCGCCGTTGCTTCGGGACGTGCCGACCTCGACCTCGAAGCCCGCGAGGTTGCGGGTCGTGCGGCGGCGGGAGAAGCCAAAGGGGCCGATGCCGCGGAAGACGCGGAGCTCGTCGTGTTCGAGGATGAGCGTGGTGCGGGAGAGCATGACCAGCCACGGGCCGAGCGCGACGGAGGTGCCGATGATGAGGAACGGCAAGGCCATGGCGAAGCCAAAGAAGCTGAAGCCGCGCGCGGGTCCGCTGGTTTCGCGGTCGAGCAGTTCCTGGAGGGCCGGCAGGATGAAGGTGGCGGTGGGCACGCCGGCGAAGAACGCGCCGAACAGCGTGGTGATCAGCAGTGCGATCAAGCCCTTGCCGGCTCGGCGTCGCGGCAACGTGAGACGCTGGCCCGAGACGGTGCGCTGGAAGTCGAGACGGGGCGGGAGGTCACGCATGGCGGGGTCCCGGGCCGGGGCTTGGGGTTACAGAACGTGGGCTTCTTTCGCGGGGTTCAAGGCGATGGGTTCGTCCTGGCCCTTGCGCTGATCGAGCCAGCCGTAGACGTAGGTGGCCAGCGAGGTGCCGCCGACGTAGAGGTAGCCCGAAGCAAACAGCAGCAGGAACGGCAGCGTCACCATCGTGGTCGTGTGGTCCAGGGACAGGCGGGCGGCTTCGATCATGAGCAGGCCCAGGCCGAGCTCGGCGGCGACGATCCACTTTTTCAGCGACGGGATGGCTTGGATTTTCGATTTGTTTCTCGTGCGGGAACCGGCGGCGTACTTGGGCGTGCGGATGAAGGCGCTTTCGTGACGGAACACGGCTTCGACCACGGCGATGGCGTTGTTGAGGGCGATGCCGATCGCGATCGACATGAGCATGGGCACCTGCACCAACGCCCACCAGCCTGAACGCTGCAATGCTCGTTGTGACGTGACGTAGAACGCCGCGGCCGAGATCGTGCCCAGCGTGAGCAGCAGCACGCCGATCAGCAGGCCCCAGACCGAGCCGCCGGGCGTCCAGCGGAGGTTGAGGTACACGGCTGGGTAGCAGAGCACGGTGAACAGCACGACCGCGACGTACGCGGCGGGGCAGAGCGTGTGGGCGGCGGCCTCGAGCTTGACTTTGAAGGGCAGCTTCGCGCGGAAGATCGTGGGCAGCACCTTCATCGCGACCTGGATCGAGCCCTTGGTCCAGCGGTGCTGCTGCGATTTGAACGCGTTGATTTCGGGGGGCAATTCCGCGGGACACACGACGTCGGGCAGAAAGCGGAAGTCCCAGCCCGCGAGCTGGGCGCGGTAGCTGAGGTCCATGTCTTCGGTGAGCGTGTCGTGTTGCCAGCCGCCGGCGGCGTCGATGCAGGCCTTCCGCCACACGCCGGCCGTGCCGTTGAAGTGCATCCACGCGCCGCTGCGGTTGCGGGCGAGGTGCTCGATGATGAAGTGGGCATCGAGGAACATCGCCTGCCCGCGGGTGAGCAGCGAGTCGTCGCGGTTGAGGTGTTCCCAGCGGGCCTGGACCATGCCCAGGTGGTCGTCGGTGAAGTGGTGCACGGTCTCGCGGAGGAACGTGGACGGCGGGACGAAGTCGGCGTCGAAGACGGCGATGAGTTCGCCGGTGGCGTGCGGCGTCGCTTCGGCGAGCGCCCCGGCTTTGTAGCCCGTGCGGTCCACGCGGTGCCGGTGTTCGATGTCGACGCCTTGGGCCTGCCAATGCTCGACGCGGCGGAGGGTGTCGCGTTGCGTGCCGTCGGTCGAGTCGTCGAGGACTTGGATCTGCAAGCGGTCGGCCGGGTAGTCAAGCACACAGGCGGCATCGATGATGCGCTGCGCGACCGGGCCTTCGTTGTACATCGGCAGTTGCACGGTGACACGCGGCAACTCAGAATCATCGTAATGGCGAGCAGGCGGGGCGTTGTCGTCGCGATGGCGGCGGAACAGCAACACCATCCAATAACGGTGGAGGCCAAAGAGGCACAGAATCAGCAGAATCACGGCGTATAGCCCGGTCAGCGGCCAGCGGAAGCTCTGAAGCAGCATCTCGAACTGGCTGGGCTCAACGGGCGGCATCGGGCGTTCAACGTGCGGGGGGCGTAGATGATTTCGGAATGAAAAACCGGCGGGCTCAGCCGCGAACGGTGTCAAGTACGACAAGCCCGTGGGGGCCGTCACGACAGGGTGTCGGTCGAATTGCGTGAACTCTAATCCAAGTTGCGGGCTGGGGTCGGGTGGATTCTGAAATCTCGTAGTGGAGGCGGCTTACCCGGTGTTCAAGGCTGATCGCCCGCTTGTCCGATAGATCTTCGGCGGTCGCCGGATTAAACGGTCGCGACCCGTTTCGTCCGATACCTCCAAGGCAAGGGCCGCATAACCGCCCGACATGCCGCTTCCGTCCCGCAACCTCACCGGCTCCAAGGTCCCCATTATGTCGCAGCGTCCGACGACCCAACGCCTCTTGCTCACGCTCACCCCCGCCGCGCTGCTGCTCGGCACACTCGCGACGACCGGGTGTTCCACCGCGTACCGCACGCCCACGGCTGGCTTCGTCACCCCCGAACACCGAAACGCCCAGCCAATCGCTCAGGCCCGCACGCAACGCGTCAGCCCGACCGCCCAGGTCCAGCAACAGGCTTCGCCGCAACCCGCATCGTCCGGCCAATTCGCCTCGCCACCCGCCCAACGGACCGAAGCCTTCTCGCACAACTCCGCGTCCGACCTCGTGCCCGTTGCCAACAAGCCCGGCTACGGCGCGCCCACCGGCGGCAGCCCCGGCCAATTCAACCTCTACGGCCAACTCGACGGCGTGCCGGCCGGCCGCGCCTCTTCGATGGATGCTCAGGACAACCTCCGCCGCGTCACCTTTACCACCGAAGGGGCCGATTTCGACGTTGAGTCCGACCCGTCCGGCCAACACCTGTTCTTCGCCAGTACGCGTCACCGTGAAACGGCCGACATCTACCGGCAAAAGGTCGGCGGCACCGCGGTCACCCAGCTCACCAGCGACCCGAGCAACGACGTGATGCCCGCGATTTCGCCGGACGGCAAGACCCTGGCGTTCTGCTCCGACCGGGCCGGCTCGTGGGACATCTACCTCACCGACGCCGACGGCGGGCAGGTCATCAAGCTCACCAACGACGACGCACACAACATCCACCCCAGCTTCAGCCGCGACGGCAGCCAGCTGGTGTACAGCTCGTTCGGCTCGCAGTCCGGCCAGTGGGAACTGGTCCTCGTCGACCTCGCGCGTCCTACGAAAAAGCGCATCATCGGCCACGGCCTGTTCCCGGTCTGGTCGCCCACCGACGACACGATCGTGTTCCAACGCGCCCGTGAGCGGGGTAGCCGATGGTTCAGCGTCTGGACCGTGGACATCGTCGACGGCGAAGCGATCAGCCCGACCGAGATCGCCGTCAGCAGCAACGCCGCGGTGATCACGCCCGAGTGGTCGCCCGACGGCCGGAACATCGTCTTCAGCACCGTGCTCGACCCGCAGAACGATGACCCGTCCAAGCCCGCCAAGGCCGACGTCTGGGTCATCAACCGCGACGGCACGGGTCGGGCGAAGCTGACCACCGGCGACTTCGCCAATCTGCAGCCCGCGTGGGCGAGCAACGGCGAGGTGTACTTCATCAGCGACCGCGGCGTCGAGGGCATCGAGAACATCTGGGCCGTGCGTCCGGGTCAAGCCGTCTACCTCGCGGACAGCCAGCGGCAGACCCCCGGCAACGCGCCCGCCGTGCAGAACGCTTCGGTCCCGACGCCTTAAGCGTCGCGTAGCGATCGTCTTCCCAATTTTTGTTTGATCCCCGCGGCAGGAGGCCTCGGCGTGAAACGGCAGGACGCCCTGACAAGTGAACAGGTCCCACTGATCCGCGGCCCGCGGAAGGTCGGGTTCGTGCTGCTCCTGCTGCTCGCGGCGCTCGTCGCCGTGGGCATCCCCGGGTGCACGTCCACGAACCAGCGTTCCGCGCAGCTGCAAGGCCCGTACGAGACGCGGCAGCTCTTCGCCGTCGCCCCGCTCAACAACGAGTCCGGGTCCGCCCACGCCGACGGCGTCCGCCTCGCCGACCGACTCAGCGAGCAGCTCACCGTCGCCGGCCAGATCGACACCGTGCCCGTCAACCGCGTCCTCGCCGCGATGGACCGCATCGGCCTGCCCGCCGTCACCAGCAAGTCGCAGGCGTTGCAACTTCGTCAGGCCCTCGGCGTCGACGGCCTGCTCGTTGGCACGGTCACCGGCTACGACCCGTACGACCCGCCGAAGCTCGGCCTCAACGTCGAGCTCTACCTCGATCCGAAACACGAATCCTCCCGCTTCGACATCCGCAAGCTCAGCCGAGCCGCTTCCGACCGCGACTTTCGCTTCGAAGGCTACGCCGCCACCGACCAGCCGGTCTCGACGCTGAGCACCTTCTTCGACGCCGCCGCTCCCGACATCCAGGACGCGATGCAGCGCTACGCCGTGCACCGCGGCGTCGACTACGCCGCCACGTCCGCCGACACCCGCCTGTACCGGATCAGTGCCGACCTGTACGCCGACTTCGTCGCCCACGAAGTGTGCCGCCGCCTGCTAATCGCCGAATCTCAACGCATCGTGCGCTCGGAGCAAGCTCGACACGCCGCTTCGCAGAACCGGCAAGCCCCACCGACCACCTTCTCTCAAGCCAATCGTTGATCGGCCGCCCTTACGAGGCCGGCCACACCGCCGGAACCGTAAGCATGCTGCCCAAGCAACCGTCCCAACCCGATCCTCAAGACGCGAATACGTCGCCGGAACAAACTTCCGGTGGGGATGATCGCCGCGCCCTGATCCTGACCAAAGGGGATCAGCGTTACGTCTTCGATTGTCCGCCGGGCAAGGAAGCCGATGTGATGAATCGTCTCGCGCTCATGATCGACGACGATGAGAACGACCTGACCTGGTTCGACGCCGCGCTGATCTGCGACCAACTCGGCAAACGCATGAAAGACAAGCTCCAGGCGATGCGACGCACCGCCTGACCAAAGCCAGTCGCCCATGCCGTCGCGGCGTGGGCGTCGATTGATTTTGATTCCCTGCTTTTATTCCCCGCGGCTTGACCCGCACGAGAGACCCAAGATGCCCGACACGCCGCAACACCACCCCATCGTCCAGCAGTTCGTCGACTACCTCAAGCACGAACGCGCCTTCTCGCCGTACACCGCCCGTACAACGGCACCTCACATACATTTCGATTCAGTTATGAAGTTCTCACCTTCGCATCCCGACACATTAGGCCTCCGGAATCGGCGTACATTCGTTTGCATTTCGTGCCGGCAAACCCCATCCACTACCCTCTGCGTCTTGGAACAAGGGAGAGATGTATCATACGAGTATCTTTTCCGTTGCTCCTTTTGAAGAAAGATCGAGATTCTCTTGCTGCATATCATAGCATCTCGTGACCTGGATTCCTAATCTGCACTTTCATCCTCCGTACGATAACGCACGTTTTCTAGATTCGGTACACCCTTACAGCAGTACAATCGTATTGAATGCAGCATCGCATTTATACTGATCTGGAAATGCTCCTTGATTTCGCTATCGATTTCTCATTTCGAAATCTTGGAGGTTCGAGCAAAAAGTCCCGACCAGCGCAGGCGAAGAATCTCCGTTTTTTTTAATGCGGAGTGACAATTATCCTCGCCTTTTCTCTGCTTCTTCTTCCACGCCGCGCTGCACCTATTTTTACAAAGTGTGGCAAGTGGGACGTCTTCGTTGACCAACGGCCGGCGGCGGCATCTGGGCGTTGTGCGTTGTGGGCGCGATCGTGGCGGGCAGGGGGGAGATCCGGCCTCCTTCCGTGGTGTGCGGTGGGCTGCTTCCTGAGAAGATCCAGCCCGTCGCGCTGGAGGAAGCATTGCGGACGGACCGACGAGTAGTGTTTCTGTTGAACCTCTCGCGGTGTGGTCATCTGAGAATCTCAGCCAGCCTGTTTTGGCCTGTGACCAGGCCAACCATTATAAAGCAACGTTGGTTGGAGGGGGTGCTTGTTGTGTGCGCAAGAGAGGGAGACGGCGACCGACGGAGGACCGGGGAAAAGTGCCGGTCGCAATCAACTCAGAAGAGCGGGATTCGTTGGCGATAGGTGAGGCAGTGTGCAGGGAAAGCCGGTGGGGTTGAGGCAGGGAGGTGGCGTGCATGACGATTTCGGCTTTGGGCGTTGCTGCTGTTGTCATGCGGGAAAGTTCAAAAAAACAGACACATTATTTGGCGTTTGCTGCTCCTCGGCCCAAGCTCCAGCGTGTGCTACGTTGAAAGTTAGGGGGGAGGCCATCTGTACAGCAGTACTCAGAGCAAGAATGCAAGCGACTCAAAGTGCGACCACAAGCCCCCGTGCTCAGAGGGGGGTGGATGGCATGCGACCGATGGCCCTTGTCCGCGTTTGTCTCTTATTTTGTCCATCTTCCACCCAATCAATGGTGTCGTCCATCTTCCACACAAAGCAAGGAAGTGCTTCCTCAGAGATACATACGCCGCTTTACCCAATACTGGTGTAACTTATGGGACACACCTGGTGGTACTCGCTGCTGGTAGTTGACACACGTTCGATGTTATTTCACAAACATACGGACCAGACGAGGAGAGAGAGAGCCAAACTTGAGAGGTAAAAACACTCGTCTATCTATCTGCCGCGATGCTAGGAGATGGTGCGCCCCCTCTGATGCCCCACGCAGCAGACCCACGCGCAATGCAGCAGATGCGCTGCTCCGGTACTACCCCTGGACACATCGAACCAAGTACTTCTGTTCCGGACCATTTTTAGTTTGTCCGCCCCGGAGGGATGAGATCTCGCCCCGATGTTTTACGCGTCCACCACAGGGAAAAATGACGAAATCGGCAGCAAGCAGACACGAAAGCCAGACGACACGTAAACACGCACCGACATCCGGCGTGCCCATCGTATCGACGACTCTTTCCGAGGCAGCGCCTGCCCCCCCCCCCGTACAACGAGCAACCAGTGTAGGATCATGGCACATGCACCATCCGCCGCCGTTCATGCTTTTAAACTCGTTTGTCGGGCGAGTGAGAACAACAT
>JBCCDN010000136.1:0-7940 GCA_039030755.1 Planctomycetota bacterium
CGGGCACCCGAGGGTGGCCATCTGTGCTTCGGCATCTCCGGCGAGGCCTTCGATCAACGCGTCGATCGTCGCGGCCGGCACTTCGGGCTCGTCGCCTTGCACGTTGACAATGAGTTCTTCGCGGCTGTCGAGCTTTTCCACGGCCTCGGCGATCCGCGACGTGCCGTTGGGGTGCTCGCCGGTCATCACAGCGTCGCCACCAAACGCGGTCACAATGTCAAAGATGCGGGCGTCGTCCGTGGCAACAACCACGCGCGACACCCGGCCGGCTTGCCTCACACGTTCAACGACGTGTTGAATGAGCGGCTTGCCGGTCTCGGCGGCAAGCGGCTTACCGGGAAACCGAGTAGACGCGAACCGGGCGGGGATCACTGCGAGGGCTGAGATCACTTACGCGTCCTGCAGCTTCTTGCGCTCGCCACGGATCGCTTCAAGCTGATCGCGGATGTCCTTGTAGTTGATATCCGACTGAAGCAAGGCGGAGGCGTGCTGCTGTGCGGTTTCGAGCTCGGTATCGTCCTGCTTGGTCACACCGCGACTCATGTGAGCAAGCATTAAGTCGTAGCGAAGTTCTTTGCCAATTTTGTCGTCTTTAACCTCGTGCTGATCGAAACCTTCCTGAAGCGTGTTGATCGCTTCGTCGGCCCACTCCTTACTCATGAAAGCACGGCCGAGCATCAGATGCGCAGCGGATCGACTCTTGGGTTCTTTGGTGGCTTGCTGCAACATGCCGATAGCCTCGTCGAGCATGCCCGCGGTGTAGAGCCGTCGGCCGAATTCAAACTTGAGACGCAGGTCGGTCGGATAATTCTTGACGCGATCCTGATATTCGCCGAGTTCGAAGTCGGCCTTGGCCTTGATGGCAGCGTCATATTTCTCGCGATATTCCTCAGAATCGGGCGCAGCGTCGACGAACTGCTTGTATTGCCGGACGGCCCGGTTCAGCTGCTTCATCTTGACGTCGCTGGCCCTCGTTTTATATCGGTATTGACCGGTCTTGCGGTGAGCCCGCTCGAGGACTTCGACGGCCTGGCTTTCACGCTTCTCGTCGTCAACCGCGCGAAGCAGGGCTTTGACCAGGTTGTCCATCACCTCGAGGTCGTCGGGACTTTCTTTGTACTCGGCGATGCGGGCGGCAATGAGCTTGTCGACCTGCGAGCCGGACGTATCAAGCTCAGCCTGGATCTTCGCTTGCTCCTCGGCGTCCTTGACGTTGGACATCGCGCCGCCAGACTCTTTGCGATCCTCGGTGTACTTGAGCGCCTCGAGATCCTTGAGTTGCTCAAGCAGCTTGGAGTCCTGCGGCGTCAACGCTAAGGCCCGGCGGTGCATCTCCAACGCTTTGGTGTGGGCACCGATTTCCGAGAAGCGGTCGCGGATGTTCAGGTAAAGCGTCTTGCTGGGCTTTTTGCTCGCGGCGTTGAAGTCCGCGGCCATGCTGCCAATCCAGTGCGCGACTTCGCCGAGGTGGTATTCCTCGTTGTGCTCTTCGGCATCAGCCAGGGCGGCATATTTCATCACTTGATACGCCAGATCGGCGTCGGTGAAGTCGGTGGCCCAGGTCTTCTCGGCCGTGCACATCAAGTCGATATGTTCGGTACCGAGTTTCTTGGCCTTGACGCGCTTGGCTCCACCGACTTTGCGGCGTTTGGCGGCGTCGAGCAGGGCTTCGTGTTTGCCCATGTTGTCGGGGTCATGGCGAAGACCGTTGATGTACAGCTCGATCGCGTAGTCGAAGTTTTTCGAATCGGCGGCGACCTCGGCGTGCTCATAAAACTTGCGAGCCTTGCGGAGGTCGCGTTTAAAGCGGTTAGGGTCGGCCTTCTTCGCGTTGGCGACGGCGGGAGAATCTTCGTTGGGGGCGTCGCCGGCGGGCACCTCGGTTTTTTTGCCGAATCCAAACAGGGCCAAAGGATCACCTCGTAAGCGAATGAAAGGACTGTCTCGCGGCCTAGATCGGCCAAACAAGCAAACGTTGAGTGTACCGTAGGAGCTGCGGCGGCGCGAGTCTGGGTAGGCGCGGGCGTTGCTACGTTTTTGTCATCCTCTCAGGAATTGGTGATGCGTCAGGCGAAGATTGAGGTTGCGATTCAAGGAGCCCGTGGACGGATGGGCCAGCGGCTCGTTGCGCTCGCCGACGCAGACCCGGCTCTTTCCCTGGCCGGAGCGTTTGATTCGGGCACTGGGATCACGGGGGACGCGTTGCGATCGGCGGGCGTCGTCGTCGTGATCGATTTTTCATCGGCGTCGGCGTTGCCCGCCAGCGTGGAGGCGGCAGTCACGGCGGGGTCGGCTTTGGTTGTCGGCACCACGGGGCTTCGCGAGGCGGATCACACACTGCTCAACGACGCTGCGAGTCGAGTTGCCGTGCTCGAAGCCTCAAATTTCTCGCTCGTTGTCAACGTGCTTCATCACTTGGCCGCTGACGCCGTCCGACTGCTCGGCAACGATTGGGATTTGGAAATCGGCGAAGCACATCACCGCTTCAAGAAAGACGCCCCGTCGGGCACGGCCCTCGCGCTCGCCCACACTCTCGCCGACGCCGCAGGGCGCAACGCTGACTGCATCCGTACCACCCGGGCTGGGGACGACGTGCCGCGACAACCCGACGACATCACGGTCCAAAGTCTTCGCATCGGGGACGACCCGGGGCAGCACACCGTCTACCTTGCCGGCCTAGGCGAACGGCTCGAACTCAAACACGTTGCAACCAGCCGGGACTCGTACGCGCTCGGTGCGCTGCACGCGGCGAAATGGTTGGCTCAGCAGAAACCCGGGCGATACACGATGAAGCAGGTGCTCGGCCTTTAGCGAAACCGAAGCCGATGCTCTAATCGTGAATGAGTTGAATGCGCTTCCATCCCCCGCGCTGAAAGCGAACAAAGAGATAGGTCGCCAACACCGCGACATAGGCAAACAGCCCCAGCCAAGGCCCGCGCGCTCCGCCCGCGGGCCAAAGCTCGACCAGCAAGTAACCCCCGCCAAGCATCAGCGTCACCGCCGTGACCGCTGTTGCGATCGCGGGAACGACCGTGTCGCCCGCGCCACGCAACGCGCTGCCGTACATGATCTGGGCGCAGTCGAAGTAGTGGCACACGCACAGGATCAGCACGAGTTGCATCGCACGATGCGTGACTTGCGGGTCTTCGCTCAGCCACGGCACCAACGCCCGCCCACCCAGCAAAAACACGCCCACCATCACGGTCAGGAACACCGCGCTCAGGCCCATCCCCCAGTGCGCAAATCGATGTGCTCGATCGAGACGCCCCTGCCCGATCGACCGCCCCGCCGCCGCGCTGACCGCCACCGCCATGCCGACGCATGGGATCAGCGACAACTCCAGAAACTTCAGCGCCACGTTGTGCGCCGCGAGTTCGATCGTGCCCAGCCGCCCGACCACCCAAACGGTGAACACCGCAAACGTCGCGATGTCGGCCGTGAACTGCAAACCCGACGGCAGTCCAATCTTCAGCACCTGCTTGAGCATCGCCCGGTTCGGCCGAATGTGACGCAATAGTCCGAACGCCTGCCGCAAGCTCGCCCGCAACCACCACGTTGCCAGCACCAAGAGATTCAACCACGCCGCGAGCATCGTCGCATACGCCGCGCCGTCCATGCCCAACTCCGGAAACCCCCACATCCCAAAGATCAGCGCGAAGTTGGCGACCACGTTGAACGCGTTCGCGGCGACGGTCGCCCACAGCCCGATCATCGGCCGATGAATCCCGTTGAAAAAATTCGCCACCGCCACCGACGCGACCGTCGGAAAGATCCCCAGCAGCCCGATCTGCACGTAGCTGGATTCCAGCTGGGCGACCGCCGGCTCGTGCCCCGCCGCCGTGAACACCCACGGCAACACGAACCACAACGGCAACGAAAGCGCCGCCAACCCCAGCGAAACCCAAAGCCCCTGCCACGTCGCCACCGCGCATGCGGCACGCCCTTCCGCCGTGCCCCGGCCAAAGTGCTGGGCGACCAGCGTGTTCACCGCCGCCATCACGCCCATCCCAAACGCGATGACGACGAATAGCGTGATCCCCGCAGGCACGATTGCCGCCTGCGCCTCCGTGCCCAGCGTGGCGACCATCACAAAGTCCACCCACTGCATCGCCGTCCGCGACACCATCGACGCGATGATCGGCCCCGACAACAGCGCCAGCGCCAAAGGCAGCGGCCGCGCGAGCTCACGCTCCAAAGCCGCATGCGCCGCGTCGTGCTCCGTGCGTTCGGAAGTGTTCAATAGAAGCTGGGGTTCGTGAATCGTGTCGGACACGGGGCGAACGCCTCGCACCGGGCCATACCGGACCAGGAGTTGTACCGCAAAGCTGCGTGCACCGGGTGCCGTGGAGGAACCGCGCAACGCGTATCATGTGAAATGGTCCGAGGCGTCACCGGGCCGTCCGTTCCCCCAGGCTCCGCGCCGTTTGGAGGTTTGATGCGTTGACCGATCGTTCTCGCGCCGCCGTACTCCCCGCCACCTCGCCCGCCCCCCCGTCTCCGGCCGAACCTCGCCCCGCGTTCCTTCCCGGGACCGGCCAACTTCGAGCCTTTCTCGAGCACCACTTCCTCCATTTCAATAGCCGGGAAACCCTCGACGCCGCCAAAGCCTACGAAGCCCATCTTGACGCCGGCGGCAAGATGATGGTCACCCTCGCCGGCGCCATGTCCACCGCCCGTATCGGCCGAACCCTCTCCCGCATGATCCGCGAGGACAAGGTGCATGCCATCTGCTGCACCGGCGCCAACCTCGAAGAAGACCTCTTCACCCTGCTCTCCGCCGACCGTTACGAGCACTGCCCGAACTGGCGTGCACTCTCCGCCGAAGACGAACAAGCGTTGTACGAACGCGGCCTCAACCGCGTCACCGACACCTGCATTCCCGAAGACGTCATGCGCCACGTCGAGAACCGCCTCCGCGGCATCTGGGAACGTACGCTCGCCACCGAGGAACGCTTCTTCCCCCACGAGTTCCTCTTCGAAGTCCTCGACCAACCCGATCTCGCCGAACATTTTTCAATTTCCCCGAAAGAATCCTGGCTTGTCGCCGCCAAGGACCAACAAATCCCCATCTACACACCCGGCTGGGAAGATTCGACGCTGGGCAACATTTTCACCGCTTGGGCCATGCAAGCCAACGTCTTCAATCACACCTGCCTGCGCACCGGCACCGAACAGCTCGCCCACCTCGCACGCTGGTACCGTAAGCAAACCACTGAACAAGAAGAATCCAACGAGCAGTCACTTCCGGGGGTGGGTTTTTTTCAGATCGGCGGTGGTATCGCCGGCGACTTCCCCATCTGCGACGTGCCGATGATGATTCAGGACCTCAAGTGGACCGACACGCCCTACTGGTCCTACTTCTGCCAGATCTCCGACGCCGACACCAGCTACGGCGGCTACTCCGGCGCCGTCCCCAACGAAAAAATCACCTGGGGCAAGCTCGACGTCGATACCCCCAAATTCATGATCGCCAGCGATGCCACGATCGTCGCGCCCCTCATCTTCGGCTACGTCCTGGGCGACTAAGCCCCAGGAAGTAAGACACCGCAATTCACCAACGCAAGAACCCGCGCTCAAAGACCGCGGGTTCTTGCGTTCCACCGATACAATGGAACTTGTTCAAATTTCATTTCAGGAGCACGCGATCATGCCGGAAGAATCTGCCCCGACCCAAACCCTCCGCTGGACGCCGCTCCAACTCACCGTGCTGGGCGTGGTCTTCGTCGTCGCGTCCATGTTTGCCGGCTTTCTCACCGTCAACCTCATCGATCAGGCCGCCGACCGCGGCGAAGTGCTCATCCCCGGTGCCGCCTACCTAGCGTATATGCCCTCGTCCCTGCTCTTCCTGCTGGGCGTCGTCTTTACTACCCTCGGCACCCTTCGCTGTGCCCTCTACGGCAACGACGGCCAGGGCCCGGGCGTTGCCGCGTTCAAGCAGCAACGCAAACAACTCGACCAGATCACCGAACGCCTGCTCATCTCCGAAACCGCCAAGAAGGTCGCCTACCGCGTCGAAGACATCCGCCTGCTCCGCGAGACCATCAAGGCCGACATCGACCGCAAGGAGTTCGACGCCGCCCTCGTGCTCTGCAAGATCCTCGCCGAGACCTACGGCCAAATCGAAGAGTCCGAACACTTCCGCGAACAGATCGACACCGCCCGCGCCCAGCAACAGGAAGAACGCGTCGGCCACGAAGTCGCCAAGCTCGACGAATACCTCAGCCGCGACGACTTCCCCAAAGCCGCCCGCCAAGCCTCCAAGATCAAACGGCTGTTCCCCACCGTCGACTCCGTCCAAGAGATCGACCAACTCGTCCGCCAGGCCCGCGAGGTCCACAAACACGACCTCGAACGCCAGTTCCTCGAAGCCGCGAAACGCGACGACGTCGACGGCGCGATGAAGCTGCTCAAGGAACTCGACAAGTACCTCGTCCCCGGCGAAGCCAAACAGTTTGAAGAAGTCGCCCGCGGCGTGATCGGCAAGCAGCGCGACAACCTCGGCGTCCAATTCAAACTCGCCGTCCACGACAAGGAATGGCTCAACAGCGTCCGCATCGGCGAACAAATCATCCGCGAGTTCCCGAACACCCGCATGGCCGACGAAGTCCGCGGGATGCTGGACTTGTTGCGCGAACGCGCTGCAGGGCAGCAGGCGGCGGCGGTATGAGATGCGATTGAATTCAACGCTTCGGACAAGCCGGGTTCAATCTTCACGATTTCTTATCTTCAGTTGCGGTGCGATCTGCGGCACGCTGTCCGGTTGCGACATGCCCGGGGACATGATCATCAATCAAGCAGATCAGCCCGCATATTCCGAGTTCATGTACGACCGAGGCGAACCGGCTGATATCCGCTTGGGGCTTGCGCCGGGGCAGTCGTTCGCAAGACTGGGCAACGCTCAGTTCATCGGCCCGATGACCGTACGCGTTGGCGACCAAACTTATGCGCTCGACACAAATGCGGACCTGAGCACGAAACGAACCGAGACGGTCTTGGTGACTGAGGACGGCCTGCAGATCGTCCATCAACGGATTCGACCGCCGGAATGGCACCCGGCAACAGGCGGCGGCGGTGTGAACAACGCTATCGATGTGGAAAGTAAGCGTCAGCAATGATCCACCACCGAGCTTTACCCATCCTTTTGTTGCTTGCCCTGATCCCGCTGCAAGGTTGCCGGGTGCCACACCTCAGCCGTAGGCTGATATGCGCGAGACGCCTTTAGCGTCGCGGGGCCGCCAGAATCCGAAACCGAATCGCGCCATGTTCTACGATCCGGGCATGAGCAAGCACGATTTGGTTGTGATCCCCGGCGACGGCATCGGCCCCGAAGTCGCCGCGGCGACGCGGAAGGTGTTGGATGCCGCGGAGGCGCCGCTGACGTACCACGAACACCGCGCGGGGGTGGCCGCACTCGATGCCGGGCTTGACGTACTTCCAGGGGAGACGGTGGCGGCGATTCGGGAGCACGGGGTGGCGCTCAAGGGGCCGTGCACGACGCCGGTGGGCGAGGGGTTTACATCGGTCAACGTGCAGTTGCGGCAGAAGCTGGAGCTGTACGCGGCAGTCCGGCCGGTGCGTTCGTTGGAAGGCGTGCCCACGCGATTTTCGCCGAGCGGTGATTTCTCGGGGGTGGACCTGGTGATCTTCCGCGAGAACACCGAGGGGCTTTACGCGGGCGTGGAGAACGACATCGTGCCCGGCGTGGTGACGTCGATGAAGATCGCGACCGAGGCGGCGAGCACGCGGATCGCCCGGCGGTGTTTTGAGTACGTGCGGAAGCGCGGCCGACGGAAGGTCACGGTGTTCCACAAGGCGAACATCATGAAGAAGACCGACGGGCTGTTTCTGCGTTGCGTCGCGAAGGTGCACGAAGAAGAGTTTCCGGAGATTGATTACAACGCGATGATCATCGACGCGGCGTGCATGCGGCTGGTGCAGGA
>JBCCDN010000137.1:0-7769 GCA_039030755.1 Planctomycetota bacterium
CAATCTGCGCGATCGATGAAGCATGTCACGATCTTTGGGGTAAGCGTCAGATACGCCCCATCTGGTCCGCGTTGGGTCTCGATCGATCAACCTGCCCACCCTCCGACTACACCATCGGGATGGCGGAGCCGGACGTGATGGCGGACAAGCTCAACGAGTTTCCAAACTTTCCGGTCTACAAGATCAAGCTCGGCACCGGCTCGCCCGAGACCGATTTGAAACTGGTCGAACGCCTACGAAAAGAAACCGATGCGACGTTCCGCGTCGATGCGAACTGTGCTTGGACCGCGGAACAAGCGATCACGATCTCCGGGCCGCTCCAACAACTCGGCGTTGAGTTCATCGAGCAACCACTCAAGCGTGAAGCCCCGCGCAGCGAACACGAAGCGGTCTACTTCGGCTCGGACCTGCCGATCATGGCCGACGAGTCGTGCATTACGGAGAGCGACGTCGATGCCTGTGCCGGCCTCTTCCACGGCGTCAACATCAAGCTCATGAAGTGCGGCGGCATGACCCCCGCCCGCCGCATGATCGCCCGCGCCCGGGAGCACGGCATGAAGGTCATGATCGGCTGCATGACCGAAACCACCGTCGGCATCTCCGCCATCGGCCAACTCCTGCCGCTGCTGGATTACGTCGATATGGACGGCGCGTTGCTGCTCGCGAAGGACGTGGCCGACGGCGTCAAGGTTGGCGACGACGGCATCGCGGTGTTTCCGGAGACGCCGGGTAACGGCGTGGCCTGGCACGGGCTAACCTGACGCGATGTCTGAGGCTCCGCTTTCTGTCACACGCGTCGCGGAGATCATCCGTGGCGCTTTGGAAACGCCAAGCCTTCAGCGGCTGCGCGTGGTGGGAGAGGTCTCCAATCTTTCTGATCGTTCGCACTGGTTCTTTTCGCTGAAAGACGGCGGGGCCAGCCTGCGTTGCGTGATGTTCGCGTCGGCGGCGAAGCGGGCTGGATTCAAGGCGAAAGACGGGATGGAAGTGGTCGCGTCGGGGCGGATCGATTTTTACGACGCGCAGGGCTCGGTGCAGCTTTACGTCGATCGGCTGGAACCCGTGGGCGTCGGAGCCCTGGAAGCCGAGTTGCGGGCGTTGATGGTTGGGCTTCGTGACTTGGGCTATTTCGAGCAGGAACGCAAGCGTGAGCTGCCCGCGGTGCCGCGCAAGATCGCGGTGGTGACGTCCAGGAGCGGCGCCGCGTTGCAGGATGTGATCGATACGGCCAGTCGGCGGTGGGCGGGTTGTGAGCTGGTGTTGGTGGATGTGCGGGTGCAGGGGCCGGACGCAGCGCCACAGATCGTGGAAGCGCTCGACGCGTTGAGCGAGCACGGCGGAGATGTCGGTATCGAGGCCGTAATTTTGACCCGCGGCGGCGGGA
The DNA here is from genome assembly GCA_039030755.1 of Planctomycetota bacterium. Lineage (GTDB taxonomy): Bacteria > Planctomycetota > Phycisphaerae > Phycisphaerales > Phycisphaeraceae > CAZIXN01. Next base: position 1,385 of record JBCCDN010000137.1, read on the forward strand.
GCATCGAGGACCTGTGGGCGTTCAACGAGCGGGCGGTGGCGGACGCGGTGTTGCGTTGCAACCTGCCGATCGTCGCGGCGATCGGGCACGAGACCGACACGACCATCGCGGAGCTGGTGGCGGATGTGCGTTGTGCGACGCCGACGCAGGCGGCGATGACCGCGGTGCCGGATGCGGCTTTTTTGGAAGAACAGGTCGCGCAGCTGGAACGCCGACTGGGCGTCACGCTTCGGCACCGCGTGGAACACTTCCGGGGGCGGGTCGAGTCGGCCGCGCGGTCGCCGCTGTTACGAGACCCGCGGAAGATGGTCGAGGCTTCTCGGGAGCGTTTGGTCCGTGCCGAGTCACGCCTGCTGCCCGGGATTCGTCGGCAACTCGAACAGAAGTCGGCCGCGCTGTCCTCGGCGTGTCGGCATTTAGATGCGGTTGGGCCGAGGAAGGTGCTGGAGCGAGGGTTCACGTACACGACCGATGCGAATGGGCACGTGCTGCGTTCGGCCCAGGACGCCAAGCAAGCGGGCGGGCTGACAACGGTGTTCGCGGACGGGCGTGTGGCCAGCTTCGTGGAAGGCGGGCCTGAGGCGGAGGCCAAGCCGATCAACAAGGCCGTGCGTCGACGCAAGCGGAAGCCCAGTGCGGAGGAAGCGGAGCCCCCGGGCTTGTTTGGCGATTGATCTCCGGCACGCGGCCTGACACCGCGGGTGTCGGGGTGGGGTATGTTGCGTGGCTCATGGGCAAGACCGAAACCAAGCCGGACGAACTCTCGTTTGAGGAATCGCTTGAACAGCTCGAAGGGCTGATCGAACGGGTGGAGTCCGGTGAGATCGGCCTCGAAGAAGCGATCGCTCAGTACGAGCGGGGTACGGCGTTGGTGAAGCGTTGCCGATCGGTGTTGGACGTCGCGGAAAAACGGATCGCGGAACTGACCGTGGGACAACTCCGGGGGGATTTGCGGGCAGACGGCGATGCGGCCGATGATTGAAAAACGATGCCCGTGACGCCCGAAACGAATGCCGTGATTCTGAGGGGGTTGTGGGGCGCGTGCGTCGGGAGTTTTGTGAATGTCGTGGAGTTCCGCGTGCACGAGGGCTTGAGCGTGGTGTCGCCGCCGTCGCGCTGCCCGGATTGTGAGAAGAAATTAGCGTGGTACGACAACGTGCCGATCTTGGGTTGGCTGTGGCTGAGGGGCCGATGTCGCTACTGCCAGAAACAGATCAGCGTGCAGTACCCGCTGGTCGAGGCGTTCACAGCCGTCGCGTTCGCGGGGCTGACGTGGGCGTATTACTTCACCGATTTACGGCCGGTGTTTTCTGAGGCGGGCGTGCTGGCGACGTGGCCGGTGTTGGGCGTGCACTTGGTGCTCGTGGCGTGCATGATCGCGGCGACGCTGATCGACGCGAAGCTGTACATCATTCCGCTGGGGATTGTGTGGACGGCGAGTGTGGTGGCGCTGGTGTCGCCGGCGGCGGGTACCGCGGGTTTACTTCACGATAGATGGCTTGAGATAGAACCGTGGTGGGCGTCACTCGTTCCGATCGCGGACCAATCGATCGGTATCGCTGGCGTAACAGGCATGCTCGGTCTTCTGCTCTCAATGTTTCTTCTGCGTTTCGGTGTTTTGCCTCTGAGCTTTGCTGACGAGCCCGACATTCCTGAAGGTGTTGATTCCGATGATCCCAATTTGATTCTCGTGCACCCGCATCCGCGACGGGAAGTGCTGAAAGAAATTCTTTTTCTCCTTGCCCCAATCATCGGAATCTTTTTGGGTTTCTATTTCTATTCCGAACCCGGTAAATTTCCGGTTCTGTCGTTCCATGCTTTCAACGGCGTCCTCCTCGGCTATCTCGTCGGCGGCGGCGTGGTGTGGGCCATCCGCATCTTCGGCACGCTGCTCTTCGGCAAGGAAGCGATGGGCCTGGGCGACGTTCACCTCATGGCCGCGGTCGGGGCGGTGATCGGCTGGCGGGACGCGACGCTGGCGTTTTTCCTCGCGCCGTTCATCGGCATCGCGGTGGTGATCGTCACGGCCGGCGTCGGGGCGGTGCTGAAAGGGCGAACGCGCGTCATCCCCTACGGCCCGTCGCTCTGCGCCGCGACGCTCGTGGTCATGCTGTTCCGCAACGAAATCTGGGCTTACCTGCTGCCGCAACTCGGGTAAGCGGCGGCGAACTTCCAGCACGCCCGCCGACGAATCCTTAAACTCCGGCCTTCCCCGATCAGGAGCCCCCCATGTCCCGTTCCATCCACGCCATCGTCGCCGCCTGCCTCGGCCTGCTCGTGCTTACCGGGTCGGGCTGCCAATCGCTGACCAGCCTCACGCAGGAGCGCGACGCGTTGTACCGCCAAAACCGCGCGTTGCAGGCCGAGGTCGATCGCCTCGCGGCTGAGAACGCATCCCTCCGGGCAGCGCCCACACCGGTTGCGCCGCCGCCCGCCCCCGCGCCGGGCCCCGCGTTCTTGTCGCTTGACGGTACGGGCTTTCAGGGCATCGGCGGCGTCGAAGTCGACACTTCCGTCGCCAACGAGGTCACCGTTCGCGTGCCGGGCGATGTCCTGTTCGCTCCGGGTCAGGCGACGCTCAGCAACGCCAGCAAGAAGACGCTCCGTGAAGTCGCCGAGGCGCTGACCGACAACTACGCCGGGCGGACCGTGGTCGTCGAAGGCCACACCGACAGCGACCCGATCAAGAAGAGCAACTGGGCCAGCAACGAGGCACTCGGTGAAGCGCGGGCGAAGGCCGTGGCGGCGTATTTGGCCGAGCGTGGTGTCAGCAGCAATCGCCTGACCACCGTCGGTATCGGGGCCGGTGAACCACGCGGCACCGACAAGGCCAAGAACCGCCGCGTTGAGATCGTGGTTCGGTGAAACCGGTGCGTGCGATCGCGATTCTCGATTACGGCATGGGCAATCTGCGCTCGGTGCAGAAAGCGTTGCAGCATGTCGGCCACGACGCGGAGATCGTCGATGATGCCCGCGGCGTCGAAGATGCTGCCCGGCTCATTCTCCCCGGGGTCGGTAACTTCGCGGATGGGATGCGGCAGCTGCAGCGTCGCGGCTTGATCAATCCCATCCAAGCGTTCGCAGACTCAGGCCGGCCGATGATGGGCGTTTGTCTTGGGATGCAACTGCTCTTCGACTCATCCACTGAGGATGCGCCGCAGGAGGCGCCGATTGCCGGGCTGGGCTTGATTGCCGGACGCGTGGTGCGTTTTCGTGAAAACCAAGGCCAAGATCAGCCCCGGCTCAAAGTGCCGCACATGGGCTGGAACACGATTCAATTCACGCAAACCGGCGCTGCGCTCGGCGAACGGCTGCCCGACGACCCGCACGTGTACTTCGTGCACGGCTACTACTGTCGGCCGAGTGATGAAAAGAACATCGCGGCCAACACCACTTACGGGGTCACCGAGGCGGCAACGTTCTGCTCGGCGGTCCACTGCGGCAACCTTTGGGCAACGCAGTTTCACCCCGAGAAAAGCCAGGCGGTGGGGCTGCAACTTCTCGACAACTTCGCGAGGTGGTCGGCTTGAAGTCGCCGGCGAACACGTTTGCGGTGCCCGCCGACTCTCTTGCGATCCGGCGGCGAAGTCATCGCGTCGCGTTCCCGTTGTTGGCAGATCCAGCGAATTATCAAGTCTGCATGACCGACGTCTCGGCCGACCCCGCCGCGCGGGCGTATTGGCTTCCCCTCTTCCGTGAACATTTCGCGACGCTGCGGGCGGGCTGGTTTGCCGAAGCGATGGAACGGGGGATTGATGCCGCCGATGCGAAGCGCAGGGCGGATGCGGCGGATACGTGTTTTTTGGGCTATCTCGATACGCTCGATGCGGACGCGCATGCCTTCGGCCGACTCGACATTCTCTCTATCTGCTTGGCAAGGGAAGACGCGCTCGAACGGGCCGGCGTCGTCGATGCATACGCGATTCCCAAGCGTGAAGAAACCCAGCGGTCCCTCGGATTGTTACCGGCCCTGCTCACCGAACTCGACGCGATGGACGACAACGAACGCTTCGCCGCAATCTGGCGGGGGGTGTTCGCGGGCAACATCTTCGATCTCGGCGCCCGCGAGACAATGGCGATGTTTGAAGCCGGACCGTTGGATTTTGAAGCCGTCCGGAAGAAGCTCAAGCCTCGGCCTTGGCGGTTCGATGCGTTCGACGAGTTGGCGGAGCGATTTGATCGCGATCAACACGAGCCGCATCGCTGCGCGTGCCTGTTTGTGGACAACGCCGGGCCGGATGTGCTGCTGGGGATGTTGCCCTTGGCGCGGGAACTCCTGCAGCGCGGCACGGGCGTGATCCTGACCGCCAACACCCGGCCGTCGCTCAACGATGTGACGCACGCCGAGCTGGTTCCGCTACTGGAGTTGGTCGCTGAGTTCGACGCGGTTCTCCGGGACGCGCTATCCGACGGCCGACTCGAAGCGGTGCCCAGCGGTAACGATGCGCCGCTCATCGACCTGCTCGCCGTTAGCTCGGAGTTGGCTGAGGCGGTGACGCGGCGGGGCGTGGATTTGGTGGTGCTCGAAGGCATGGGCAGAGCCGTGGAGAGCAATTTCCACGCGACGCTGGTGTGCGACACGGTGAAAGTGTGCATGGTGAAAGACGCTGGCGTCGCCCGGGAGTTGGAAGCAGAACTATTCGACTTGGTACTGAAGTTCGAACCCGCCGGAGGGTGAAAGTTTTTTGAGCGGCGGGCAATAATAGGTTGTGAGCCGCGTTGACCTCGCACGCTCCGCCGTATCCACACCCGTGACCACCCATGCCCGCAACTGCATCAAACCGGCCTGCCTTCACGCTCGTCGAGTTGCTTGTGGTCATTTCGATCATCGCGCTGCTCATTGGCATTCTGCTCCCTGTGCTGGCTAGCACGCGGGCCGCGGCTCAGCGGGTGACCTGCTCCAGCAACCTCCGACAGTTCGGCATCGTGATGCAGATCTATACCGACGACTTCGACGACTACTTCCCGCCAGTTCGGGCGATGCCGCGTCCGATTCCGCCCGTGTCCTATTTTGCGGATGGTTCGGAAAAGCCCGACCTTCCGACCGTTCTTCGCGGCTATCTCCCGCAGCCCGAAGCCGACGACCCGCAGACCGTTTACCGTTGCCCCGATGACGAGACCGTCTTCCCCATCGCCGCGACGAGTTACAGCATGTCGACTTGGATTTCGGGTCGAACCGAAGACGAAATCCTCAACGGTCGGTTTGTTCGTCGGCTCGAACTCGGGCTCGAGGGCGTACCGCTGATGCAGGATTTTGACGGTGAAAAGAACAGCGCCGGCGGGTCCGAGGTCTTGCTTGAAGACGGCGAGACGTTCTTCAATCCCAAGCGGCACGTCCAACGCAACACCCTGTTCGCGGCGGGCAACGTCGGATTTGAACTTCCCTAACGAAGAGCAAAGTTTCTGCACTCGGCGGGTCCCCAATCTCAAAGCGAGACACCATGAGCGAAGACACGAACTTCCCGGGTCGGATGCAGGTCGCCGAAGTTGATGAGTCCGGTCAACGCAAACGCCGGCGTTTATGGATCGGGATCCTCGCCACGGGGTCGGTGGCGGTGCTAGCGGGCGGCGCGGTGCTGGCGTGGTATCTCACGCCGCCCGCGATGCCGACCACGGCCGAGGAAGCGGTCGCGGTGGCGAAGTCGTCGCGGTTTGCCCGGCTGAGTGCCGAGCAGAAACGTCCGTATTTTGACGTGTTCCGTGAACAGTTCGGGCTTAACCCCGAGTTGCGGCAGGTGTGGCGGAGCGACCCGGAGTTGCGTGATGCCTCGCGGGATATGCGACGAGCAATGATGAACCAGCAGATGAACGCGTTCATGCTCGCCGATTTTGAGGAGCAGCAGGCGATGATCGCGGAAAGCCCGTTCGGTCGGCCACGCGGGGGTGACGGTGGTGGTGGCGAAGGCGGCCGCCCCGACCGTGGCGGTGAAGGCCGACCCGATGCCGCGGCGATGCGAGACCGGATGTCCGACCGCATCAGCAACGGCAACCCGCAAACCGCCGCGGCCATGGGGGAGATGATGCGGGCCCGTCGCGCCCAACGCGAACAGAATCAATAAAGCGTCAAGTACCGCTCGCGTTCGCACCGGTCTCCTTGGAGATCGCATCCAACCATCCCGCTCGCAACGTCGCGGTCACCGGCCCGACCATGCCGTCGCCGATGGTCTGCTGCTCCACGGCCGTCACCGGCAACACGCCCCACCCCGAATTGGTCAGCATCACTTCGTCGGCCTCGAGCAGGTCGTCGATGCTCAACATCTTCCGTTGCACCTCGAAGCCCTCGGCTTCGGCCACGCCCAGCACCACGCTTCGCGTCACCCCCGGCATCACCGGTGCGGGTAACGCCCCTTCGACTTCCTCGCCCCGCGCGAACGGTGTCAACACC
>JBCCDN010000138.1:0-7682 GCA_039030755.1 Planctomycetota bacterium
AGGTCTGATGGCTCGTTCGGAGAAGAAGCGCATCACCTACGGCGCGGGTCTCGAACGCTGCTGTGAACTCATTTTGCACGCCGCGGATGTCCACGGAATCCTTCCAAATCGTCCCGAAGATCGCCGCGTCCGCATCGATTGGCCCGACCCGTTTCCCGAGAGCCGGGTACAGCAACTCGAGATCGCCGAACGCAAACTACGCCTAGGCGTGCCGCGGTCTCAGGTGTTGACCGAATTGGGCTACGCCGACGTTCCGCTTGCCGCGAACGATCCGGAACTGCCGCCGCCACCACAAGCCTGAGCTTCGCCGCCGACGTCTTCGCATCGTTGCGTCGCGTGTTCTGCCGAGCCATATCCCGAAGGAATCAAACCATGCCCGAAACAACCCAACCCATCCAAGACCAAGATCCAACCGATCCGCAATCCGGCCCCAACGTGGGTCAGCCCGAAAGCGGCGATCGCCTCGTGCCGGTGACCGAATCGATTCGCTACCGCAAGCGAGCTCAGCAAGCCGAGACGCAAGCTCAGGCGTTGCAGGAGCGAATTGACCAAATGGCCCGCACACTATCTGAGAACGAGCAGACCATCGCATCGCTCGAACGCCGGCAGCGTATCGACGCCGAGTTGGCGAAGGCCGACGCGGTCGATCTCGATGTCGCGCGACTACTTACCGAAGTCGCGGTGAGCGCAATGGATGAACCGGATGTCGCGGAGGCGATCGACGAATTGCGACGACACAAACCTTACCTATTCCGTTCGCGAAGCCGAGCTGCGCGGAGTATGGGGCCGACGCCCCACGACTTGGCGTCTCCTTTGGAAGATGCCGCCGAGCGGGCGGTTGCGTCGGGCGACCGGCGAGACCTCTTGCACTATCTGCGGCTGCGCCGCGGCCACTGATTTTCGCGCCTGCCCCGTGTCGAGTCGCCGTGATTCGCTTCGGGGCAGCGCTCACCATCAACACACACTTCCGAGGAAACACCTATGCCTTTTACGGGTAAAGCAACTTATTCTGCGGGTAGTACGCTGCCCGAAATGGCTGAAGATGTCAGCGACGTCATCGGCATCGTCAGCCCTTACGAAACGCCTCTGCTTGATCACTTGGGAGATCCCCAGCGTCACGCAACTGGCACCGTTCACGAATGGCTCGAAGATACGCTCCGCCGGAACTGGAGCACAATCAACGACGCCGGTGCCGACGGGTCCACCACCGCCACGGCCATCGGCACCGACCACAGCAACCTCTTCCGCGTCGGCGACTTGATTCAACAGGATGGGTCGCGTGAAGTGATGCTCGTCACCACCGTGGTCAATGCGGACATCGTGGTCACCCGCGGCTATGGGGGCACGACGGCCGAAGCACTCGAAGACACCGGCGTTCTTCGTGTCATCGGCAATGCCGCGCTCGAGGGCCAGGACGCCGACGCCGCGCGATGGACCAATCGCACGCGGCAGCAAAACTACACGCAGATCTTTGCATCCACGGTTGAGGTTTCTGGCTCACAGCTCGCCGCGACTCAGGCCGCCGTCGCCGACGAAATGGACTACCAGAAGCAAGAACGCCTTCGCGAGTTGTTGCGAGAACTGGAGAACAGCGTGATCAATGGCGTGGCCGCGACGAGCAGTCCGCAAGGTAGCGCCTCCACCCGTCGCTCCATGCGTGGCATTCTCGCGTCCTGTACGACCAACGTCACCGATGCCGGGGCCGCCGCACTGACCGAAGCTACGCTGAACGCGTCGCTCCGCAAGGTCTGGGACCAGTCGTCCGGCAACATCGACACCATCGTGGTCAACGGTTTACAGAAGCGGTCGATCAACCAGTTCATCGCCAGTTCGCGTGGCTACGGCGGAAGCGATACGAAGTTCTCCGACCTAGTCAGCGTGTACGAGTCGGACTTTGGTGTTTGCCGAGTGCTGCTCAGCCGGTGGGTGCCTGCCGACACGGTCATGCTGCTCGACAGCTCCCGTATCGATGTCCTCCCGCTGCACGGCCGAAGCTTCGCTTATCGCGAACTTGCCAGCTCCGGCGACAAGCGTTGCGGCCAAGTCGTCGGCGAGTACACGCTCGAACTTCGCAATGAGAACGCGCACGGCGTCATCCAGAATCTTGCCACGTCCTGATCACACCCTCTGGGGTTCGGCGGTTTTACGCTGCCGAACCCTTTCACCATCCTCCACCAGGAAATGACATGACCCTGACCACACCCTTCAGCCTCGACCGTGATTTGCTCGCGGCCTGTCCAACACTCCTTCGTGATGCGGTGCCCGCCGGCCGGGTGTTACACGAAGAGGCTTCCGCGGCCATCGCCAACGGCCGCATCACCGTGAGCGTACCGGTCGATTCTACGGGGGTGGGAGTCGGCTCGGTCATGACCGCGAGCAGCAAGCCGTATGAAGTGACTGGCACCTACGGCACTTACCAATACAACCTCACCAGTCCGCTCGCAAAGCCAGAAGACACGCTGCGTCCGCCCGACAACGCCACGGGCGTGAGTTGCGTATTTCTCGATTTTCGAACGTACCGAGTGCAAGCGAGTGAAGACGTGTGCCGACGTCTGGGACTAGGGGTCGATCCCACCGATGCCGACGCGCTCTTGCCCTCCGTGGCGAACCCGTCGCTACTCAAACGGTTGGAAGTCCTACGTACCTTGGAGTTGATTTTTTCGACCAGTCGGTCGGACGCCGAGGCGGCGTTGAACAATCATTACACAGGCTTCTTTCGTGGTCGGTACGAAGAGTTGCTTCATCATTCTGCGGTTGAACTCGATTTGGACGGCGACGGCGTGCCCGAGCGGGAACGTCGCTTCGACGTGCTGGCGGTGGCTCGCCGATGAGATCATGTTGCTGGACCAAACTCATGGCCGATTGGAAAGCGGGGCGGGTATGAACGAATTCGACATGATTCACGACCTTGTGAATCTTGGGGCTGCCGGGTTGATGGGCGTACTTTGGACCTGGGAACGCATGATGTCGAGGCAGCGTGAGCGTCAACTCACCGAAGCTCACGAACGTCTCATGAGCCACCGCAACGAGATCTCCGCGCTAACGGATCTTGCCGAGCGGAATACGCGGGCGATTACGCACTTCGATAAGACACAAGCCGCGCTACGACAGTGGCTCGAGATCATGGTTCAGGCGAAACGCAACCCGTCCGTTGATATCTTTGAAGCACACTCCGACCACGATCACGATTCCCGGTCATGACGAATATCTCGCGCATCTCGCTGATAACCGATTACACAGCGGTGTTGTTTGCCGTACTTGCCCTAATGGTCAGCCTAGGTTGTTCCGTTACCCAACAAGGCCAGGCCGTGGACCCGCCACCCGAACTTCGCGGCGCGTGGCAACCCATGCCCACCGGCCTGCGGATCTACCCGTCGATCCGATTCGTTGTGGAAGACGGCCATCCGCTGCTTGAATGCCGAATTGAATTGCTGGATGCCATGGGCGACCCGGTCAAGGCGTCGGGCCATGTGAAGTGCGAACTGTTCGCCTCGACCGGGCAGAACGACGGCGTGTTGGGCGAACGCCTCTACGGCTGGGACATCCGCATGGCCCGGCTCGAAGATCAGCGTGATTTTTATGACCCAACCGTTCGTGGATACCTCTTCCGTCTCAAGCTCGCGAGCATCAACCCCGCCAACCGAGCAACCACTCTTCGTATCACGTTTACGCCAGCCCACGGAGCCGTGATGAGCGATGAGGCCGAGATCGTTCCCGCATTGAGCGGAACCAGCAATCATTAGAAATCAGATCACGCTCTGGACTTTGGTGATGAGCGTATCGGCGGCTTCTTTTGTCGGCGCTTCGGCGATCAAACGCAGGATTGGTTCGGTATTGCTCGCACGCACATGAACCCAGGCACGATCAACATCAACCCGTACACCATCCAGGCGATTGACTTGATCATCAGGGAAGGCCTCTGCGACACGGTCGAGAAGGTTCGTCATGTCGCCCGCCGGCACATCCAGCTTTTCTTTGACGATCGCATATGCAGGGATCGACGCAACAATCTCCGAGAGCCGCTGCTTACGATGGGCCAGCATTTCCAAAACCAAGGCCATGCCGACCAACGAGTCGCGCACCCGGCTGACCGCCGACCAGATGATGCCGCCGTTGCCCTCGCCGCCCAGGCTCGCGTCATATTTTTGCATGGCCGCCGCAACGTTGGCCTCGCCAACCGCCGACCGCGCGACATTTGCTCCAGCTTCGGCGGCGATATCGTCGATCATTCGGCTAGTCGAAAGGTTCGCTGCGACCGCGTCTCCTCGCTTCAAGCGATGAAGGCCGCACAACGCCAAGGTGTACTCCTCGCCGATATACGTGCCACGCTCGTCCACGATGGCCAGGCGGTCGGCATCGGTGTCTTGAGCGAATCCAACGTCGGCCTTTCGCTTGCCTACCACGCTCGCAAGTTCCGTGAGGTTCTGCTTGGTCGGCTCAGGTGGATGCGGGAAGATACCGGTTGGCTCGGCGTACAGATGCGTGAACGTCACGCCAAGCGCGTCCAGCAAAGACGCCGCCTCGGCTCCGCCCGCGCCGCATGTGCTATCTACGACAGCCGAGAGTTCTGCAGCACGAATGCCTTCGACGTCGATCCCGGCAGCGAGCACCCGTTCAACGTGAACCAAGACGCCACGGTCGTCGCCAGTTATGGATCGCATGCCTTCCGTGCCGACGTAGGTGAACGCGTCGTCGTGAAAGTCTTTGATCAGTTGTTCAACTTGCTCGGGTGGCGGAGCCACTCCGTCGTGACGCAGGACTTTCATGCCGTTCCAAGGCGCAGGGTTGTGGCTAGCGGTGATGACCAGGCCACCGTCGGCGCCTGTTTCGCTGACCATCACCGCAATCCCCGGCGTGCTCAACACGCCAACGCGGATCACCTTGCAACCGACGCCGGCCAACCCAGCGACGGCCGCAGATTCATACATCGGCCCCGACGGCCGGGAGTCTCGGCCGATCAGCACGGTGGGGTGTTCGGTTCTGCGCGTTCGCTTCAGCCATGTGCCAATCGCCGCGCCGTAGCGTGTCGCCACTGTCGGTGTCAGAGAATGACCCACCAAACCACGCATGCCGCTCACGCTCAAAATCAACGGGGTGTTCGGGTCAACATCCATTGCTCGGCCTCCTCAGGCGTACCAAGTTTGCAGCTGCTTCACGGTCACGCCGGCCAACGAATGAATCACCCGTTCGGCGTCGTCAGTCAACTCATCGGCTTCATGGCTGGTGGTGACCGCCAAGGTCCGCAAGCCCGCGGCCGTCGCCGACTTCAAGCCCGCTCTTGTGTCTTCAATCGCGAGACATTTTACGGGCTCAACACCAATCGCCACGGCAGCCTGGGCGTAGCTCGCGGGATCGGGTTTACTGCGTTTCACGTCGTCGGCCGTCACGATCGCCTCGAACGCGTCCGACCGATCCAGTAATCCCAACATCAAATTAATATCCGCTCGTGTCGCGCCGCTAGCGATGGCGACCTTGAATCCTGCCGCTTGAGCCGCGTCCAACAGTTCTACGCTCCCGGGCAACGCCAACTCCCCCGTCGCTTTGGCCAAGGCATCAAACGCGGGCTGCTTCTTCGCACAAAGCTCGGCCACCGCCGCGTCGGTCACCTCCCGGCCCGTCACCTCCAACATCACCCGAAACGCGTCACGATCGTCAAACCCGATATACGTCTGCACGTACTGCTCGAACGTCAATTCAAAACCCAGCGATCGCGCGATCAGCACGAACGCCTGGTAGTGCAGCGGCTCGGAATCCACGAGCACGCCGTCGAAATCAAACACGATGGCTTCCAACATCGCCGGAGTCTACCGCCGATAAAAACGTTCGCGCTGGCCGATCCGCCTTGCGCTTCTGCCCGTCATACGACCCATAGGACGCCTGATCCGGATTTTCCGGCCGTGGCGGTTAACCCGTGGGCCGTTTGCGCCGATCCCTCCGGTATCACCGACGCCCGGCACGCGCCGCCGCCTCTCGGTCTACCGAACATCCCCGACTTGGGGGAGAAAGCCAGGGTCACACCATGCCACGCCAAAAAGACATCCTCACCACCGGCGAAGTCGCCAAGATCTGCAACGTTGCCCCCCGCACCGTCTCCAAATGGTTCGACTCGGGACAACTCCGCGGCTACCGCATCCCTGGCTCTAAGGACCGCCGCATCCCGCTGTCGGGCCTGATCCGCTTCATGAAGCAGCACAACATCCCGCTGGACGGGCTCCAGTCCGGCGCGACCCGCGTGCTCATTATCGATCAACCCAGCGAAACCCTCGATGTCCTTAAGAAGGTCCTCGTCGAACAAGCCAACTACGAAGTCGAAGTCGCCCACGGCGGATTCGCCGCCGGCGTCACCGCCGAGAAGTTCCGGCCCCACGTGCTCTTCGTCGACATGCACTTGTCCGACGTCAAGGGTGAAGACCTCGCCTCGCTCGTCCGCAACTCGGACGACCTGCAGATGACCAAGGTCATCGCCGTCTCTGGCAAGCTGACCGACGGCCAGGCCCAGCACCTGCTGCACAACGGCTTCGACGGCTATCTCAAGAAGCCGTTCCACGTCCGGCAGGTCATCGAAGCCGTCGAAGACGCGACCGCCATCGTCTACTGAACCGACCCACATCGGCCGGGAGGGAGAGCGCGGCTCCGCCAACGATCAGGACGATCAAAGCGTTTCAGAGAATTCAATCCAGGGACTTACTCCCGAATTCAAAACGACAAGGACGCCACCGCCCGCCGCATCAGAGCCGTCGCCGAAAGGCGCGGCTTTGTTTTTTGGGAAGTTCGCTCGGAAGCGCGCGTTCGCTGAACGCACGCTTCCAAGCACTCCCCGCCACATTCCTGCTTCACTTGTCAAAGAACGCCGACGCCCCCGGCCAACCGAGGTCACCCACGCTGCATCCCGCGGTCGCTTCGGCCCCGGCCTCGCGCACCTTTCCCCGAGAGAGTGTCCATCGGGTCCATCCCGGAATTCAGCGGTCTCCCGCGCGACGCCCAGGGTTCAATCCCTGAGCGTCTCACGCGTCGCAACTTGAACTCTTTCGTGACCCGCGTTGCTCCCGAAGCTCCGCCACGCGATCGGCCTCCAAGACGCCGTGTCGAGCTTGATTTTAGACCCCGCCGTCTTCCCTCCACGCGCCGTTGCGCAAGCCCGATCACGTGTTTTTGATTCGATCGAACGCGCGATAGCGATAACTCACTGAAGCCGCGTAAATCAGGATCGTCAGCGCGATGAAATATTCCTTCTTCTCATCCGCCGCGGACACCCACGCCAGGTCGACCCACCCGCCGGTGTCCTCAAACGCATCCTCTAAAAACTTTTCGGGCAGGTTCCACCCGAACGCGACCAGCCCGGGCAGCACCAGCGTCGTCGTTGGGATGATCCAGAACCACACTTGGCCCGCTGCGCCTTCGAGCGTCCGCTTGTCCGCGACGATCAACGGCAGCACGCCCGCGCCGATCAAGCAGCACGCTGTCGCCGCGGTTCGCGGCCATTCGTTGAGCAAATCGTGGTACCACGCGTCGGCGTTGTGAAAATTGAACTCGCCCTGCAGGTTGCCCTCGGCGATTGCGGCCGGCGGCTCGAAGCCGATCACGTGCTGCCCCCACGAAGCCTCTTCGCCGGCAAAGTACAGCGACGCCACCGCCAACAGTGCAAACCATCCGCGCGCCGCTGTCGGTAGTTTGCGTCCGCG
>JBCCDN010000139.1:0-7660 GCA_039030755.1 Planctomycetota bacterium
AATGGGAATGAGCTCTACCTGTTCTAAATAAGTGCTCAGTTGAGGTGTCGATAATGGCCGTCTGATCCTAAACAGAAAACGATGGACCAGATTTCGCTCGACGCGGCCACGGTGTATTCGGCCGAAGACGCCGACATCACGCTACGACTCTGCCGGTTGTTCGAGAAGCGCTGTGAGCAACTCGGCGTTGCTGACCTCGCGCGAAACATCGAGATGCCGCTCGTTTCCTTTCTGCATCGTCTTGAAGCCGCTGGCATCCGCGTCGATCCCGCCGTCCTCGATGAACAACGGACCAAACTCGAAGCCCGCGCTCAAGCCCTGCGTCAAAACGTCCTCGACCGGGCCGGGCACGACTTCAATCCCGACTCCCCCAAGCAACTCGGCGAACTCCTGTTCACCACGCTCGGCTTCCCCGTCCAGAAGAAAACCAAAACCGGCTACTCCACCGACGCCGAGGTTCTCGACAAGCTGTCGGACCTGACCGATGACGAACTGACCAAAGTGCCCGAAGCCGCCCGCCCGATTCCCGGATTGATGGTGGAGTATCGCATGCTGACCAAGCTCGTCGGCACCTACTTCGCTCAGCTCACCGCGGCCATCGAAGACGACGGACGGGTCCACGGCACGTTCCACCAGACCGGCGCCGCGACCGGGCGGTTGAGCAGTTCCAACCCCAACCTACAGAACATCCCCATCCGCACGGATGTCGGCCGGGAGATCCGCCGCGCGTTCGTGGCCGAGCCCGGCCATGTCCTGATCGCCGCCGACTATTCGCAGATCGAACTCCGCATCCTCGCGCACCTGTCGCAGGACGAAGCGCTTTTGGACGCGTTCCGCAACGACCGTGACATCCACGCCGCCGTCGCCGCCGAGGTTTTCAACCTCCCGCTCGGCGAGGTGACGAGCGAACAGCGCAGCCATGCCAAGATGATCAACTTCGGCATCGTGTACGGCATCACCGCCTTCGGTCTAGCTCGCCGTGTCGAGTCGCTGGACAACAAAGCCGCCGCCGACCTGATCGCGTCGTATAAGCAGCGGTTCTCGGGCATCGACCGGTTTCTGCAAGCGTGCATCGACGAGGCCAAGGCGCAAGGTTTCGTCCGCACGATGCTCGGGCGGCGTCGGGATATCGCCGAGATCGACGCCGGCAACCCGCAGCGCCGCGCGTTGGCTGAGCGATTGGCCATCAATTCGGTGGTGCAAGGCAGCGCCGCGGACCTGATCAAAAAGGCGATGGTGGACTTGCAGAACCGCCTTGACGCCAAGGATCCCTCGGGTACGCCACGGGCCAGGATGCTCTTGCAAATCCACGACGAATTGGTCTTGGAGTGCCCCGCGTCCGACGCCGAGGCGGTGGAAGCGACCGTGATCGACATCATGGAAAACGCGATGTCGCTTTCCTGCCCGCTTCGGGTGGATGCGAATGTCGGGGACGATTGGTTTGAAGCCAAGTAGCCCGGAATACGCTTCATCGAGGCCCGGGCAGACCGTAGAATCCGCGGGCCGTGACGAAAGCAATCGCCCAACTTGTCGAGTCCAAGCCATTCAAGCGGGTCGTGCTGATCCTGATTCTGTTCGCCGCCGTGTTGGTTGGTCTGGAGACGTCCGAGCGACTGATGGCCGAGAACGGCAAGCTGCTTAAGACACTGGACCGGGTCGTGCTCTGGGCGTTCGCGCTCGAAGCCTTTTTGAAAATGGCCGGTCACGGGCGACGTTTTTACCGGTACTTTCTGGACCCGTGGAACGTGTTCGACTTCGTCATCGTGGTGGTGTGCTTCCTGCCGGTGAACAGTCAATATGCGGCGGTGCTTCGCCTCGCCCGGGTGCTGCGGACGCTGCGGTTGGTGTCGGGGATTCCGAAGCTGCAACTGTTGGTGGGTTCGCTATTGAAATCGTTGCCGGCGATGGTGTACGTCGGCGCGTTGCTGGCGATCATGTTTTATATCTACGCCGTGGTGGGCGTGTTCCTGTTCCGCGACAACGACCCGGTGCATTTTCGGGATTTGGGGAAGTCGCTGCTGACGCTGTTCCGTGTGGTGACGCTCGAGGACTGGACCGACGTGATGTACATCCAGATGTACGGCTCGGACCTTTACGATTTTTCGCCGCAAGACCGAGCGCGTTTCGAATTTGAATCGGTGGGGCGGCCGTGGGTCGGGGCGTTGTACTTCGTGTCGTTTGTTTTGTTCGGCACGATGATCATGTTGAACTTGTTCATCGGTGTGGTCATCAAGAGTATGGAGGAAGCCGAGGATGAACAGAACCGCACACAGCGCGAGAAGTCTCTGAACGCGGACGGACACCTGACCGAGTCGGAAGAGTTGGTGATGCTGGAAGAGCGTCTCGACCAGATCGCGTCGCAGGTGCGGAGTATCCGGCACGAAGCAGAGAAGCGGGAGAAGCGAGCGGCGCGGCGAAAATCGTCCGACTGATCCCGCCGAATACGCGATTGGTTTGGTGGTATCAACGCCCGAGACCCGGCTATTCAGCCACGAAGAAGCGTTGGTCGGTACCGCCTTCGCCGATCGCGGCGCGGGTCTTCGCGCCGCACTTGGGGCAGTGACCCACATAGGCGGGACCGCCTGGGGCGTCGTCGTTGCGGTAGAGCCGGGCGTAGGTGCGGCAGCACTTGTAGTTGACCGCGATCCACGCCCGACCTTGGCTCTGGCCTTTGCCGCCGGAAGTCGAAGGCGCGGCGTCGGTTTGTGGGGAAGCCGGTGGGGCGGCTGAAGTGACGCCGGGGATGTCGAGGATGTAATCGCGCTGATCCACGGTTGGTGTATCGGCACGGCGGCCGATCTTCATTGAACACAGGCGCCACGCGGACTCAATCGATTAGCGCGTTTTCGAGATCGGCGGTTTCGGGGGTGTCCCCCAGGGGCGCGGCCCCGGTGATCTTGAGCATCCGATCCAGCGACACCCGCGACCACTTGCGAGCTTCAGGGTGGACCGTGATACGGTTGACGATTTTGCCCTGGGCGAGTTGGTCGAGCACCCACAAGACGTGCGGCGGATCGATGCGGATCATCGTCGTGCATAAGCACTGGCACTCGCTAAGGATCCGCGCGGTGACGCCACGTTTGGCGGCTTGGTCACAGAGGCGCTGGACGAGATGAACCTCGGTGGCGATCGCCCATTTGCTTCCGGGCTCGGCGTTCTCGATGGCCTGAATGATGCCCTCGGTGCTGCCGGTGAGGTCGGCCTTTTGGCAGACTTCGTAGCTGCATTCGGGGTGGGCCATGACCGTGCCGTCGGGCCATTGGGCTCGGATATCGTCGACGTGCTCGGGGCGGAACAGCTTGTGGACCGAGCAGTGTCCCTTCCAAAGAATGAACACGCTGCGAAGTAGCTCGTCTTCCGTTGCGCCGCCGAGTTCGTCGGTGCTGCGCGGATCCCAGACACACATCTGGGCATCGGCGGGGGGGTGCCCCGTCGCGTCCAACGGGCGATCCGGGCGGAAGCCCGCGTCGGCCGCAGTGTTTCGGCCGAGGTGCTGGTCGGGAATGAACAGGATCTTGACGGCTTCGCCTTCGCCCAGCGGCTCGTCGCCGCCCGCCAACGCCCAATCGAACACCTTGTCGCAGTTGCTGGACGTACACACGGCACCGCCGTGCTCGCCGACGAACGACTTGATCGCCGCGCTGCTGTTCATGTAACAGACCGGAAGGATGCGAACGTTTTGGTCGTGGCGAGAATACAACTCGGTGAGTTGTTCCCACGCATCCACGGTCTGGTCGTAGTCGGCCATGTCTGCCATGGAGCAGCCCGCCCCCATGTCCGGCAGGATCACCGCGACGTCTTCATCGGTCAGCACGTCCGCCGTCTCGGCCATGAAGTGAACGCCGCAGAACACGACGTACTTCGCGCCCACCGTCTTGACCCGCTCGGCCGCGAGTTGGCTCAGCTTAAAACTGTCGCCCGTGAAGTCCGCATGCGCGATCACGTCGTCCCGCTGGTAATGGTGACCGAGGACCACAACATCGCCGGCCAACTCGGCCTTACGCCGCTCGATCGCCGCGTCGACCTGAGCTTCGGGCATCGTCACATACTTGTCGGGGATCGGGGGCTGCCAAAGCATCTATTAAGTTTAGGTGATCGCGTCACCAGTTTGTCGCAAGAAAGTTCAACTTACACCGCGCCGCTGAGCTTCCGCACGGTGACGTCGAAGTTTTTCACCATTGCGCCGATCAGGGCGTACACCATCGTGCCGTACACCACCGCCGCCGCCGCCGCGCCGATCCACAGCGAAGCCCGACCCACGCCCGGCGACCCCGCGAACCCCGACACGCTCCCGTACGGATCAACCAACACCGGCACGCTCGTCGCCGGGCTAAACGCGTTGACCACCGGCCCGACCACCCCCATGTTGGCCGCCGCCGTTCCGCCGCAAAGCCCGAGCACCGCGATCGTCGCGCCGAGGATCAACACCGTCGGCACCACCGCACCCAGCACGCCTTTGCTCTTCAAACTCCACGACATCCCCGCCGCGACGCACAGCGCTACAAATGGCACGAAGCCCAAGACCAATAACACGCCCGCCTCAGGCAACACCACCCACGCATCCACAATCGCGCCCCCGGCTCCAGACGCCGAAGAACCCCCAAACCCGCCCGATGACACCGTGTACGCATGCGGATACGTCCCCGCCCAACGCCCGCTCAACTCACCTATTAACGCGTATCCGCCCACCAACAATAACGTTCCGAACGGCACCACAATCAGCACCGCCAAAAAACGAACCAACCCCCGCAGCTTTCCCCAGACGTAAGCCTTCGGCTCCACCGGCGTCGTCAACAAAATATCCAGCGTGCCATCTTCGCGCTCTTTACTCACACAACCCGCGCTCAGGTAAATCGCCACCAACACGATCACCGCCAACTCCAGCAACAGCAGCACCGACAACAAAGCTTGCAACGAATTCACCTGCGTCACCGCCGCTCCTCGGCCCACGCCACCTTGCAAACCAGGCAACGCCGGCAACGACTGCGTGTGATACGCCCACAACAATCCCGTCGCGGCTAACAAACCAAACACCACAAAGCACCACTTGCTCAAAATCCCTAGCGCAACCTGTCCCCGGGTATGCGCCTCCCGCCACGCGATCGGGTTTCCATGCACCGCTCGGGCGGGCCGCGTCGATGCAAGTCGCGAAAGCCGTAACGCCCGCGATAAACCGCCGCCACCCGGAAGCATCGCCGCCACCCCGCTCGCCTGCGCCAGCCCTTGCCCGAGTGCCCGCACGAACAGTGAACAACCCAGTAGCAAGACGACGCTTACCCCCAAGGTCCACACGACAAACGCGCCGAACGGATCGCCCAACCACCACATACGGATGCCTCCGCCGCCACCCAATCCCAGGGCCGACCATCGCAAATCACCCGCGGCCCCAAAAATGACGTTCTCCAAAACCAGTAGCGGATGACCCGCCGTCAACCACGTCACTTCCGAACCCATGAGCGGCCGAAGCACCAACACGTCAAGCCCATACCCGCCCACCAGATAACCTGCGATCGCCACCACAAACGCGAACACCGCCTTTCGCCCGCCGACCCTGAGCACGCTCAGTGTCACCGCGATCGCGCCCACCAACACAGCCGTACACGCCGCGATCGCAAACGCTTCGAACACCGCGCCGCTCCGCACCCCACCAAACACCAACAGCACCGCGAACAACGGCCCGCCCGAAGCCAGCAGAATCAAAATCAAACTCAGCCGGCCCCAAAGCGACCCCAACACGATCTGCAAATTACTCAGCGGCGTCGTCAACAAGATGTCGTATGTCTTCCCCGATTGCTCCGAGGAGATCGCCCCGGCCATAAACAGCGGCGCGAGCAGGCAGACCCCGATGACCTGCGCGTATGCCAGCGCCGCGAAAACCGCAGACCCCGCCTTCGCCAGATCGCTCATGGCCACGTCCTGCTCGAGCGCTCCGCCCGAAAGCATCGTGAAGACCACCAAAGCGACCAAACCGCCGACGTATCCCAGCCGTACCCAGAAATCCCGCCCACGCCGCGACGACCCGTGTACCGCCCGCAACACCATCGGGTTGGTCGGCCCCAACCGCAGCATCGCTCGAAACACCGTATTCATCCACACACAATATCTCCCCAGCACCGCCCCACGCCTGAATCCAAAGACCGATAATGCATGTTATGTATAACTCTGGCCTATAGGCCGGCGGCGCGGTCACAGAACCTCAAATCACTTCGGAATCGAACTGAATCGGTTGGCTGTCGCTTCTGTGTGAAGGGCCAACCGCACCTTTCCCTAAACGCGGAAGATGGCGCCAAGCTTCTTGCCCATCAGGACGCTGGCGCCGATCAGCGTGACCGTTAGCAACGCCATGCCCCATACGCCCATCGCACTGGCGATGTACGGGCCGTCTCCTAAGCGATTAAACAGTGTCCAGATCGCTTTGGTGATTGGGTAATGCGGTTCCTTTTCGGCGAGGATCAGCGAGTCGCTGACTTCGAGCATCGCGAAGCTGAACACCAGGATGCTGCCGGCGATCAGGTTGGCCAGAATCAACGGCACGACGATCCGGCGAATCGCGGTCATCGACGAAGCCCCGAGATTCAGCGCGGCTTCTTCGAGGTCGCCCGAGGTTTGTTCGAGGCCCGCCGAGGCGGACCGCAGGATGTACGGCAGACGGCGGATGGTGTAGGCGACGACGAGGAAGACCAGCGGATTGGGCATCCCGCCCCGGAGCGTGAAGAACGATCCGAGCGTGAACCACAACGACGCGGGGTCGCCGCCGGCCATGGTTTCCTGGAAGAATGCGGCGAGCTGCGGGAACGGCCAGTTCAGGCTCATCGCGACAAAGCCGAACGCCATGACCAAGCCGGGCACGGCCAGCGGCAGCATGCCCAGTGTGTCCAACACCCAGCCGCCCTTGACTTTGCAGCGGACGTTGAGATAGGCGATCGCAAGTCCGAGAACCGCGCAAAGGATCATGGCCAGCGTCGCGTAGATCAGCGAGTTGAAGATCGAGGTCATCGCCAAGTCGTGCGTGAGCGCGCCTTGGTAATGCGAGATCGTCAGCTCGGCGGGGATGACGCTGCGATACCAGGAGCCGTCCACGGCGAACGACGTGAGGATCACGCCGATATGCGGCAAGACCGCCGCGAACGTAACCGCAACGAAGAACAGCGCTGCCGCCCAGCCCTTCCAGCCGGTGAGCGACTTTTCGGTGACCGCGGCGGTGGCTTTGCTCTGCATTGCGTACGCCCGGCCACCGAACGCGAACTTACCGATCAAGTACAACCCGACCGCCGCGACGAGCATCACGACCACGAGTGCATAAGGCCGAGGATTGCTTTCGATTTCCTGCAAACCGTAAAAAACCTGGACGGGGGTGACGACCTTGTATTCA
The DNA here is from genome assembly GCA_039030755.1 of Planctomycetota bacterium. Classification (GTDB taxonomy): domain Bacteria; phylum Planctomycetota; class Phycisphaerae; order Phycisphaerales; family Phycisphaeraceae; genus CAZIXN01. The sequence goes on from JBCCDN010000139.1 coordinate 7,373, forward strand.
AACATCAGCGGCGTGCCGAGCTCGGTGAACGCCCAGATAAACACGATGGTCGCGCCAGCAAAGACGCCCGGAAGAATGAGGGGTAACGTGCATTTGAAGAAGCGTCGCACCCGCCCTGCTCCCAAGTTTTGCGCCGCTTCGTCCAAGGAGGGATCGAGGTTCGCGAGCGCCGCGACCACGTTGAGATAAATGATTGGGTACAGGTGCAAGGCCTGCATCAGCACGACTGCGCCGAACCGTCCGCCGACGCCGGGCACGATTTCGCCCGCTAAAAAATCGATCCCCGGG
>JBCCDN010000140.1:0-7557 GCA_039030755.1 Planctomycetota bacterium
CGGTGAGCTTGCTGGCGATCTTGAACGGTTCGGGGCCGACGGCTTTTTTGCTCACGGCGATCTGCAGGTCGCCGGTGGCGTCGCGGAGCGACATGAACACGAGGTTGCCCATGACGCGGTGCTGCACGACCCGGCCGGCGACGCGGACGTGCGGCCGAGCGTCGCCTTGGTCGGGGTTGTCTTTGAACTGTTGGTCCGCGTCGGCGTCGAACTTGGCCTTGGCGTCGGCGAGCGCGGTTAGGCTGTCGACGCGGTGGCCGTAGGGGTCTTGGCCGAACTCGTCGCGGAGGCGTTCGAGCTTGGCCCGGCGGACCGCGAGGAGTTCTTCCTTGGGTGTGTTGTCGTCGTCGGGTTGGTGATTGGGCTTACCCATGGCATCAAGGTTCGTGGTTGGGGAGGAATCAAAAAAAGCCTCGCCGATGAAGGCGAGGCTTTGAGAAAACGGGTTCGTGCCAGGCCGACAGGATCAATCCTCGCCGGATTTTTCCGCGGCGGCTTCTTTGGCTTTTGCGGCTTCGGCGGCGCGTTCGTTGGCCTGGTTGGTCTGCATGGTCATGGCCTCGAGGCCTCGGCGTTGGTCGCGGAGGCGACGCTTCTTGCCGATGCGGTCGCGCAGGAAGTAAAGCTTGGCCCGGCGGGCGTCGCCGCGGCGGACAATGTCGATCTGGGCGACTTTGGGCGAGTGCAGCGGGAAGGTGCGCTCGACGCCTTCGTTGGCCACGATGCGACGGACGGTGATGGTGGCGGTGAGGCCACGGCCTTGGGTCTTGATGACCACGCCGCCGAACTTCTGGATGCGCTCTTTGGCGCCTTCGACGATGCGGACGTGCACGTCGACGGTGTCACCCACCGTGAGGTGGGGCAGGTTGGTTTTGAGCTGATCTTGCTCGACGGCGGCGAGGAGGGCGTCGCTCATGGCGGGCTCGCAGTGTGGAAAGGCCAACCCGATATCGAGCGGGGCGGCGGTTGCGGGAAACACTCGATGAATCCGCGGCGGGCGATCCGCAGCGGCGAGCCGCAGAATGTACCCAAAGCGGCCAGGACTGTCGAGTGCGGGTTTCGGCCCGCCCAGAGATCGAGAACGTGGCCTTCACGGGGCTTATGATGCCTTGATGAGCGATTCGCTGCTTTCCGTTCGCGATCTGACGACGCATTTCCCGGTTAAGCGGGGACTGCTCAAAAAGACGGTCGGGCTGGTCAAGGCGGTGGACGGCGTGAGTTTCGACATCCTGCCCGGCGAAACGCTCGGGCTGGTGGGCGAATCCGGTTGCGGGAAATCGACGGTGGGGCGGTCGATCCTGCGGCTGGTTCCGGCGACCTCCGGCGAGGTTGATTTCGACGGGGAGAATGTGCTGGCGGCCAGTTCGTCGCGGATGCGGGCGCTGCGGCGGGAGATGCAGATCATTTTTCAGGACCCGGTGGGTTCGCTGAACCCGCGGATGACGGTGGGCTCGATCATCGGCGAACCGTTGCAGGTGCACGGCCTGGTGGCCACGCGCGACGGCGGATCGGAATTGCGGGACCGGGTTGCGTCACTACTCATCAAAGTCGGCCTGCTGCCCGAACATGCCCGGCGTTACCCGCACGAATTTTCCGGCGGGCAACGGCAACGCATCGGCATCGCACGCGCGCTCGCGCTGAATCCTCGGTTCATGGTCTGCGACGAGCCGGTGTCGGCGTTGGACGTGTCGATCCAGGGGCAGGTGCTGAACCTGCTCAACGACTTGCAGGACGAGCTGGGGCTGAGCTACCTATTCATCGCGCACAACCTCGCGGTGGTCGAGCATTTCTGCGACCGGATCGCGGTGATGTACCTCGGCCGCATCGTGGAGTTGGCCGATCGCGAAACGCTATACGCCAACCCGCTGCATCCATACACACGGGCGTTGTTGTCGGCGGCGCCGATGCCGGACCCGTCGGCCGAGCGCAACCGCATGATGCTGCTTGGGGATGTGCCTTCCCCCATTCACTACTTCGATCAGGACGATTCGCCGGCGGCGGCGATGTCGGCCGATGAGCGCGCGGAGATGGAAGCCGAAGCGGATGCGGCGGAAGAGGTTTCGTTCGTGAGCCGGGCGTCGCTGTTGGATCGGCCGGCGATGGTCGCGGTGCCGGGGCAGCCCGGACACTTCGTCTCGCCCCATCCGCAAATCGCGGCGTCGTTGGAGCAGCCGGCCCTCACCTGATTGCGGCTTCACGACCGCCGACGGAGCATCGCCAAGCCGACGAGCGCGACGGTTCCGCAACCGATCGGCTCGGGAACTCCGTTGCTTGACATCGACGGCGGAAGCGACGAACCCCAATTGTTCAGAACGATATTGAGTTCTCCCTGATCGACCTGCCCCAGCACCGGCCGCTGTGAGACCCACCCATCCAAGCCGGCCAAATCACTCGAACCCCAGTTATTGAGCACGAGATTCAGGTCGCCCTGTTCGACGGTGCCGCTGCCGTCGAAGTCGCCGGCCTGCGCAGGGAGCAGGGAAATTTCGAGAAACTGCTCGCCGGGGATGTCGTTGAAGTCGAGCAGGCCCAGCGTGGCGTAGGAGTTGCCGAGTCCGTCGGAGCCGAGGTTCTCCTGAGGCGCTTCGAGGCCGGGGAGGAACTGGTTGGAAAGGAACTGATTGCCACGCCCGACGATGAAGGCGAGCAGGCGAAAGGACTCTTGCGGATTGCCGATGGCCGAGAGGGGGATACGCAGTTCGAGGCCGGTTCGCACGTCGGCGGCGGCTTGCGCGTCGGCGGGGCCGGAGACTGTTTCGCCTTCGGTGACGCCCGCCTCGTTGGAATTGTCGAACGCGATGCCAAACGACGCGTCGAAGAATTCGCCGACGGGCGTTTGCGCGATGCCGGTGTTTTCTCCCTCGAAGACGTCGTTAAACCCGTCGGCGTCGGCGGTCACGTCCGTGCCGAGGACGTGATGCCGGAAGTCGAAGGCCGATCGCCTCGCCTGCGCGATGCTGAAATAATCGGGGGCAAAGCCCTCGTCGAAGGTCAGGTCATCGAAGGCCGACGCGGGACGTATGACGCGATTCATGCCGCCGGGCTGCGTGTCGAAAAACAGGTTGATCCGGTTGCCGTTGGTTTCCAGATTGCCGGTGAGCATGAGGAACAGGTCGTCGCCGACGACTCGGGCGTAGAGCGCGTTGAGTTCGCTTTGGTTGTCTCCAAAGCCGGTCTGCACCGTTTGGATGGCGAGCGGCGGGCCGTAGGGCTCGTTGAAACGCTGGCCGTCCAACACGATGGCGGCGGCGGGGGATACGGCCGAGCCCAGCAAGGCGGCGATCAAGACTTGCCAATATTTTCGCATCGCTTCCTCTCGGTTCGGTCGCTCTCGCATCCTTCGTTTGAATTTTAAGGCCTTCACGGGTTTTAGCCTATGAATGTTGACGAAACGCGATTAAAAACAAGCCCAACGCGGCGAGGCCGAGCGACGCGGGCTCGGGGATGGCGGCGAGGCCCGAGGTGAGGTCGCTGAGCGTGACGATGCTTTCGCCGGGGAGGATGAACGTGATGACGCCGTTGGCGTCGGGCATGAGGATGGGCTGGGCGGCGAAGCGTTCGGTGTCGCTGGATCGGAAGAGGTGGACGCCCTCGGCGGGGTGGTCGAGCAAGGCGGACACGTCGAGGGTGATGGTCTCGTCGTCGCCGGTGGGGTTGATGAGGACGATGGTGAATCGGCCGTCGTCCACAAAGCCCGCGGCGAGCACGTCGTCGCCACGGTTGTTGATCGAGACGCCGAAGGCGGGCTCGGTGGCCTCTTCGAGAGATGCAAGGGCCGGAACGGTATCTGCGGTGATGTCCACCTCGAAGCGTTGCATGCCCGGGCGGATGAGTTTGGAAAAGTGTTGGAAGGCGGCGAGCTTCGGGGCGTCGGGGTCGTCGAGGTCTTTGACGAGTGCCTCGTCGATGCGGGTTTGCGATCCGTAGTCGTCGTGGGCGAGTTGCCAGAGGACGTAGGCGGACTGGTTGCCGTAGACGAGTGCTTCGTAGGTCGCGATGGCCTGATCGAGTGCTCCGAACGTCAGGCCGGCGGGGTCGGCGTCGGGGGCCCATTCGTGCGAAGCGCCGGAGTATTCGGTCATCCAGCCGGGTCGGCCGTGTTCCGCGATGCCGGGCAATTCGTCGAGGTAGCGGGTGAAGCCGGGTTGCAGTTCGAAATTTTGGCCGCCCGCGATGGTGCCGTCGCCGTTGAGGTCTCGGCCGTTCCAGTACCAATCCCAGCGGCGTTGCGTGTCGTTGGCGATTTGGCCGCTGACCAGGTTGGATCGACCGTCGGCGCCGTGCGTGGCGACGATGTCCAGGACGCGGTAACCGAGCTGGGCTTCGAGTTCCGCAATCTCGTCGACCCAGGTAAGCGTGTTGAACAGGCCGCCGTCGCCGAGTTGGTTGCCGCCGCCGTAGTTTTCGACGTCGCTGCCCACGGCGGTGAGTTCGGGGCCGAACAGCTTGACGTGTTGCAACCCCGCGGCGTTCAGCGCATCACGGACGGCGACGGCAGTGGGGATGTACACCTCTTTGACGTAGTAGGTGCTGTTGTAGAACGGCGTGATATCGGGTTCGTTCTGGAGCGACAGGCCGTGCATCGGCGCGCCGGTGGTGGCTTCAAACTCGGCGACATAGGCGGCGAGGTAGTGCGCGTATTCGTCGATCTTGTCGGGATCGAGAACGCCGCCGGTGACGTTGTTGTTGGGTTGATCGATGCGGGCGACGCGGGACGAAGGGTGGTACTGCGTCGGGTAGTTCGTGAGATCGATCCCGGCGTCAAACTGGTCGTCCGCGTCGCGGTCGCCTTGCTGCCAATAGCCGGGGTCGTTGGGGTCGTTGGAAGCGCGGTAGTAGAGTTCGTTTTTCTTGAACGCGAACGGCGGCGTCCAGACAGTGCCGATCAACTTGAGTTCGGGGTTGGCTTGCCGGCCCTTGATCGACATCTGCACGCCGGGACGGACGCGGAGCGCATCCATGTCCATGAGTTGCCGGTTGTGCGCGAGCGCTTGCGCCGCGGTCACGCCGTTGCCCGTGGTGACGATCTGGCCGCCGCCTCGGAATTGCGTGTAATCCAAATCGGTCCGTGACGTCACGCGCTCCGCGATGGCGTAAGGGCCGACTTCGAAACGCAGGATCGATGCGCCCATGCGGTCGAACATCAGGTCGGCGTATTGCTGGACGCGGGCGGGGTTGCCGGCGTTGGGGTCGTCGCTATTGATGTCCCAGCCGTACCAGGCTTCCGAATCGCTCTGCACCGCGGTGCCGAATCCATCGATGGTCTGGTGGCGTTGCGAGAGATCCAGCGTCGCGGTGACGCCGGCCAGCGCGGGGGCATGCATCAGCAACCCGGCCAGTACCGCAACCACGGCCGCATCGACACCACGCCACCACCTCCAACGCGAAGCGATCGATTGCATCTTTCTCATGTCTCCGGACCGGTATACCTGAGGGCGGAAGATCGCCGCAGCGATCAGGCAGGACGAGTAGCATATCGCCATCCACAGAGATTCCCAGCCTTTACGGCAACTTCACGTTCGCATATGATTCTTCCCCGCGCGGCGGCATGTGCCCCCGCCATCTTTCCCCGTCACGGCCCCGAACGCACCCCGCGTCATGGCCCCCCGGAGCATCGCCCCATGGTTCGTCTTCGTTTCAAGCGTTTTGGCCGCACCCACGCCCCCGTCTACCGCCTCTGCGCGATGGACAAGCGCAGCCCCCGCGACGGCCAGGCCATCGAAGAACTCGGGCAGTACGACCCCCGCAACCCCGACGCCGACAAGCAGTTCACCATCAAGGAAGACCGCGTGCGTCACTGGCTGAGCACCGGTGCTCAGCCGTCTGACACGGTCCGCGACCTGCTCGTCAAGGCCGGCGTCGTTGACAAGAAAACGGGCAAGCAAACGCCCGCCGCGTCGTCCTGACCCTACGTCGTTTGAATTCTTGAAAGCCCGGAGATGGCCATCTCCGGGCTTTATCGTGTGATCTTCATGCCCATGCGTTTCGATGTCATCACGCTGTTCCCCGAGATGTTCGCCGGCGTGTTGGGCGGATCGATCCTGGAACGCTCTGCACGTCGCGTGCCCGATCCCGCAGCGCCCGACGACCCGACACGCGCGCGTCCGCCGGTCGCGTCGTATCACCTGCATCAACTCCGCGATTTTTCTGCCGACCGGAAACACGCCAAAGTCGATCGTCCGCCGTATGGCGGCGGCGCGGGCATGGTGCTGCAGTGTCAGCCGCTGTGGGACGCGGTGAAGCACGTCGAAACGATCGAGCCAAGCGTTAAGCCACACCGGATTTTCGTCACGCCCACGGGTCGGCCGTTCACGCAGCGCGTCGCCGAGGAACTCGCGGGCAAGCCGCGTTTGCTATTGATCTGCGGGCATTACGAAGGCTTCGATCAACGCGTGTTGGATGCGTTGCACGAGGACGCTTCCGGCGGCGGACTGGACGAAATCAGCGTCGGCGATGTCGTCCTGTCGGGCGGCGAACTCCCGGCCATGACGTTGATCGACGCGGTGGTCCGTTTGCTGCCCGGGGCACTGGGCGACGCGGATTCGCATGTGCACGATTCGTTTTCGCCGGGCGTGGACCGCTTGTTGGATCACCCGCATTACACGCACCCCCCGGCATGGCTCGGCCGAGAAGTGCCGGCGGTGTTGCGGAGCGGGGATCACGGCAAGATCGCGGCGTGGCGGGCGGATCAGTCACGCAAGCTGACCGAAACACGGCGTCCGGACCTGCTCATGGGCGCCGCGGGCCACACCCCGCAACCCCTGGCCGTCATCCGCGAAGCGACCGATGCCGACCTGCCGGCGATTCTCAACGTGCACCGCGCCGCGTTTGGGCGTGACCACGAAGCCCGCATGGTCGAAACGTTGCACGGCGGGCACGACCAGGTCGCGGCGTATGTCGCCGAGGTTGCCGGTCGGATCGTGGGCCACGCGTCGTTGTTGGTCGCGCACCTCGCGGACCAGCCCGGCTTGCGGGGGCTGCTCGTTGTGGGGCGGGTCGGGGTGGAGCCGGCCTACCAAGAACGCGGCCTAGGCAGCGCCTTGGTCGAGGTGCTGATCCGTGACGCCCGCGACGCGGCGGCGGCCCGGCTGTTCGTGCTCGGGTCCGCGGCGTGGTATTCACGCTTCGGCTTCGAACCCGCGGAGTCGCACGGCTTTACCTGTGCGTGGGGCGACGGCCCGGCGTTCATGGTGCTGCCGCTCAAGCCCGGCCGGGACGTGGACCCCGGCGAAGTGCGTTGGCCTGAGGCATTTGACGCCGAGTCGTCGTTGTAGTGGTCGTCGCCGTGCGCAGCGGGGCGTTGCGAAACTCGGGCGAAACATAAAATCTAGCTCGGACGGCAGATCGGAGGCCGACCGCGCGGTGTGGTGCCTTGGGTGAGCGAGTCTCCGCTTGGCGGTCGTCTCCCGTGACGCGGGCCCCGGATTGACATCCGGGGCACCAATGTAAGCGTCAGCTTCGTGTGTGAATGCGGGGCCGAGAGCGGGTTAAGACTTGATCGTCCGGGGTGGCTTGAGAACCCTCGGTGGGCGGTGCGTGGGGCCGAAGCAGAAGCGC
>JBCCDN010000141.1:0-7512 GCA_039030755.1 Planctomycetota bacterium
CCACAATTCGCGGCCGAACCCGTTCCATCCAACAACCATAATCCAGACGCCCTTGGGCATTGACCGTGAGTCACTCCGCCGCACCGCTAAATTGACCGGATGCCGGAATCTCCCGACAACGCCGTGCTCGCCGCCATGCTCGACCGCCTCTACGCCTCGCTCATGCGTGGCCCGGGTCTGAACTGCCGACCCAACCGCAGCCGGCAACGCATCGACCTCACCCAACTTGCCGACTTCGACGACCTCTCGGCCGAAGACACCCTGATCCAACTGCTCGGCGACGCCGGCAAGACCCGCCTCGACGCCAACGTCCCCCGTCCGAAAAACTGGTCCGACGGCTTCTGGAAAAAACGAAAACCCGCCCCCGGCGGACCCGCTTCAGCGGGCACGGATGCCCCCGAAACCCCCGAGCAATCCGAGGAAGACCGCCAAGCCCACGCCGCCTACGCCCGCCAACGCAAACTCCTCTCCAAACTCCGCAACCTCTCCGACGACGCCCGCACCTACGTCCAAGAAACCGGCGTCCACGCACTCAATGTCGGCTATCCGCTGCTCTCCGTTCCGCCCGGCACGTTCGGCTCGGGACGCATCCTCGCGCCCGTCGCCTTCGTCCCGATCCGTCTAGCGCTCAAAGCCGGCGGACGACCCGGCGTCGAGCTCGAATGCTTCGCCGCCGACGCCGACCGCGTCGTCCCCAACCCCGCGCTCATGGCCTGGATCGCCCGCAACGCCGGCGTCGAAGCCCCCGACGACCTCTTCCCCGACGACGCCGGCGACCAGCCCTGGACCGAAATCCAAACCCTGATCGACTTCGTTGCCAACGCACTCGAACTCGAGAACATCGACACCGCATCTTTCCTTCCTCCAAATCCAACCGCGAAGCCCACCCTCTCCGAGGGTGGGTCAACCGACGAGTCACCCGCACCCCTGACCCCACCCTTCACGCTCCAAACCTGTCCCAATTCCGACGGCCTCCCCGACACGCCCGCCGTCCTCCCCATCGCCGTCGCCGGCCTCTTCCCCGCCGGCAACCAGGGCCTCATCCGCGACACCCGCGCGATGCTCGAAAAACCGCACGACCTCCAAGGCCCGGTTCTCCCGTTCGTCTCCCGCACCGCCGCGATCGACCCTCCAAACCCTGAAACCCAAACCGACCCCGGCGTGCCCGCTTCAGCGGGTACGGCCGACCCCCTCAAGGAAGACCACCAAAGCCCCCGACCCGTCGCCCTCGCCGACCCCTGCCAACTCCGCGCCACCACGCTCGCCCGAACGCACCGCGCGCTCGTCCTTCACGGCCCGCCCGGCACCGGCAAGTCCCAAACCATCACCAACATGATCGGCGACCACCTCGCCCGCGGCCAACGCATCCTCTTCGTTTGCGATAAACGCACCGCCCTCGATGTCGTCGCCCACCGACTCGACGCGCTGGGCCTCTCGTCTCTCTGCGCCGTCGTCCACGATCCATCGCGCGACCAGCGCGACCTGTACATGGGCATCCGCGCTCAACTCGAAAAACTCGTCGACGCCGATACACACCCACGGGCCGAAAAACGCCTCGAACAAATCGATAGCGAGATGCAGGACATCCACGGCGAATTGTTCAGCCTGCACGACGCGCTCATGCAACGCCGCGACGACCGCCCGGGCCTCGCCGCCGAATCGTTCTCCGATCTGCTCGGCCGTTGGCTCGGCATCGACGCGCCGCCACTGCCCGATGCTCAACTGGACGCGATCACCACAAACGATCTCGACACTCATCGCCGATCCATCGAAGTCGCCCTCGAACGCGGTGCCGCGATCGTGTACCCGAACCACCCGTGGACCCACGCCGCCCCGGAAGCCGGCAACACGCTCGAAACCTACCTCGCCACGCCCGTGGACGAACTCCGCCGCCGCGTCGCGTCCTGCGTCGAAGACGCCCGCGTCGCCGACGCGACCGCCCAACCCGAGATTCCCCCGTTCCTACCGGACGAGCCACTCGACACCCAGGCCGACCGCCGCGCCGAACTGCTCAACCACCTCCGCTGGCTGCACGAGCACCCCGACCCGGAGCGCCTTCGACACGCCGCCACCCTTGACCGTGATGCGCTCCCCCGCATGGCCGATAAGCTCGCCGATACGGCCGAGCACCGCACGCATCTCGACACCCCGCTCGACGATGAGCTCTGGCTCGGCGTCCGCGACGACCCACCCAGCCCCCGCGCGATGGCCGAGCAGCTCGGTGGACTCAAGCAATACCTCGAAAGCGCTGCGACATGGTGGGGTTTCTTGGCCTTCGGGGTTAAATCACGCGCCGCCAAAATCCTCCGCGAACACGGCCTAACCCGCACGCCCGACAACGCCAGCCGCCTCGCCGACTTCCTTGAAGCTCTACGTGCCCGCGTCCTGCTCGCCGCCGCCGTCGAAACCCTGACCGGTGTGCAGCCCACCGCCCAACTCCCAACCGACAACGAATTATCCGCCACGCTCGAACAATTCGACCACCTGCTCCCGGCACGACGACTCGCCGAAGACGCCACGCTCAACGAACCACTCAACGCCGCACTGCTCGAAGAACCCCAACGCGCCGCACTCATCACCGGCCTCGAGCAAAGCCCCGCCCGCTCCACCGCGCTCCAACAACTCGAATCCACGCTCCGCAAATCCCAACGATTCGCCGACGATTGGATGCAACACACCACCGCCGCCTTCCGCGCTTACACCGGCGTGCCCGCTTCCGCGGGCACGGAGAACCGGGAGAAAACAAGCCACCTCGGCAAACCCGCGCTCCCCACGCTCCAGCGTCTTCACGAAAAGTTCGACGACCTCGAGACCGTCCTCCGCATCCGCGACGCCCTCGCCTCCATGCCGCAGCAACTCCGCGAGGCCACCGCCAATCTGCTCGAAGCCGCCGTGCCGTCCGATCAAGGTGCCGCCGCGCTCACCAAGCGCATCATTGAGCACGCCCTCACCGCCCGCGTCGCCGCCGATCCGACGCTCGCCCGCCTCGACCCCGAAGCCATCGATCACGCCTTCGCTCGCTACGCCGAGCTCGAAGCCGAACGCCGCGACAAGGCCGTGGACGCAATCCAGCACCGCTGGATTTCTCGGCAACAACAACGCCTGCTCGTCGGCACCGGCTCCAAACTCAACGCCCTTGGCGCCTCCGTTCGCCAACGCCTCTACGTCCGCGGCAAGCGGGCGATGAAGCTCCGCCAAGTCATCGAAGTCGGCCAGAATGCCGAGTACAACGGCGAGACTCCCGGTGGCGATCCGATCTTCGATCTTTGCCCGGTCTGGCTCGCATCCCCCGAGACCGTCGCCCAGTGTCTGCCGCGCGTCCCGCTGTTTGACGTCGTCATCTTCGACGAAGCCTCACAATGCCGGCTCGAAGAAGCGCTGCCCGTCCTCACCCGCGCCCACCGCGTGGTCATCGCCGGCGACCCAAAGCAGCTTCCGCCCACGCGGTTCTTCGAGGCCGCTTTGTCCACGTCCGACGACATCGAGATTAAAGACGAAGACGACCTCTTCGAAGCCCAACAAACCGAAGTCGAAGACCTCTTGGCGGCCGCGTTGAATCTCGATGTGCAGGAGTCGTATCTCGACGTCCACTACCGCAGCCGCAACGCCGACCTCATCGAATTCTCCAACGAGCACTTCTACAAGGGCCGACTGCAAGCCATCCCCGGCCACCCCAACCGCAACGCCCGCTTCGCGCCGCTCACGCTGCACCGGGCCGACGGCGTGTACGAGGATCGCGTCAACCCCGGCGAGGCCGAACGTGTCGTGCAGCTTGTCGATGATCTGCTCAAACGGGCCGAGCCGCCGAGCATCGGGATTGCTTGCTTCAACCTCGCCCAGCGCGACCTGATCGCCGAAGCACTCGACGATCGGGCGATGGACGACGACGCCTTCGCCCGCCGCTTGGACAAGGCCCGCAACCGTGACGGCGAGGCTTCGTTCGAAGGCCTGTTTGTCAAAAACTTGGAGAACGTCCAGGGCGACGAACGCGACCACATCATCATCTCGACCACGTACGGCCCCAACCCCGCCGGAAAGTTTTACCGACGCTTCGGCCCGCTCGCGATGCCCGGCGGCGGGCGCCGCCTCAATGTGCTCGTGACCCGCGCCCGCCACGAAGTGCACCTCGTCACGTCGATTCCGCAGAGCGCTTATCTCAATGCCGAGCCCGTGCCCGAGGGTGCGACACCGTCGGGTTCCTGGCTGCTCTTTGCCTACTTGCGCTATGCCGAGCAGCTCGAAGACGCTTACGAACAGATGCACCGCATTTTGGAATGCCAAGAACCCGGCCAGGCCGCGTCGCGGATCATGCCGACGCAATACCGCAGCCGTTTCGCCGAATCGCTGGGCAAACGGCTGGCCGAACAGCGAGGCGTGAGCACCGATGTTGCTTGGGGCAACGAAGGTTTTTGCGTGGATCTCGCTTTGCAGGACCCGGAGAAACCCGAGGCCGTGACGGTCGGGGCGCTCACCGATTTCTCGCGTTACGCCGGGCCGAGCGACGCGGTGAGCTGGGACCTGTATCGCGTGGGCATCTTGCGTTGGCAGGGTTGGGAGTTGCACCGGCTGTGGTCGCCGACGCTGTTCCGCGATCCGCAGCGGAGCGTCAATCGGCTGATGGACCAAGCCACGAAGACATCTTGCGAGACGTGATGCCCGCGGGAAGGGTCCAGATAACTCTGGAGAGCTTTCGCTGCGTCTTGTGACCCGCTTAACCCTCACGGGCAACGCCGATTTTCCCGTCGATCGGCCGTGGGCGTTGGCTCGGTGCGATGAAACATTCGAAGTTCCGAATGTACGGCCAATGTTTCGAGCGGATGCATGCTCGAACCTTCCTGACCTGTAACCGCAAAAGGATGACGATGAATCGATCCGGACCGAGATTTACGTGGGGCCGATCCGCGCTAGCGATTGGCGCGATCGCGACCGCCTTATCGTGGACGACGATGTCGGACGCTTTCGCCTCGGAAACCCCGGTGGCCAAGCCCGACTCGGAAGTCTCGTACGCGCCGCCGCCTCCGCCCAAGCCCAAGCCCAAGCCTGCCCCAGCCACCACGCCCAAGCCGAAACCTAAAGTCGCACCCCAACCCGCGCCGCCTCCGAAGTCGAAGGCACCGTCACCGCCAACACCCCCGCCGCCGGCGCCGATCCGGGTGGACCTGGAATTGGTGATGCTGGTCGATGTGTCCGATAGCGTGGACGACGAAGAGTATTTACTCCAACGGTTGGGTTACATCGAAGCGTTCCGCGACGCCGAGCTGCATGCGCTGATCGCCAGCCGCAACGGTGTCGCGGTCAACATGATCCAGTGGTCCGGCAAGTATCAGCACGCCGGCTCGGGCTGGTTCTTGCTGTACGACGCGGAAGATTGCTTGGCGTTCGCCGACCGATTGGCTAGGTTCGACCGCCGTTATCGCGGCGGGACCAACATGGGCGACGCGCTGCGTGTCGGCCGTGACGCGATGTTCAACAACAAGAAGAATGGCGCAAAAATCTTGGGCGAACGGAAGCTCATCGACGTGTCCGGCGATGGCGTTTGCGAAAACTACTACTTCCACGCGACCGGCGAAGGCACCTACGCCGACGGCACGCCGCTGCCTCAAAACTTCTTCGGGCATTCGTGGGAACGCCGTCGCGGCGAATTGGTTAAAAACGAAGTCATTGTCAACGCGATCTCGATCGGAAACACCGAGGGCCTTAAAGAGTGGTACGCCACCGAGGTGCCCATGGGCGATTACAGTTTCGCCATGCACGCCGACACGTTCGAGGCCTTCGGCGAAGCGATCAAGCTGAAGCTGCTCCGCGAACTCGCCACGCCCATCCCGGCGACCGAAATCGGCACGGCCTACGACTAAGTCGCGATGCTTAGCAACACACTACGAAGCCCACGGCACCACGCCGTGGGCTTTTTCTTTGGCCGCGTTTGGTGCGGCCACCACGTCCTGCTTCACTTGCCAAAGAACGCGGGCGGACCCGGCCCCACCGAGGCGGCCCACGACGCCTCCCGCGCCGCTTCGCCCCCGGCCTCGCGTACCGACCACCGGACGTTCTCGGAGACGCACGCGGACCAAGCCGTGACCCGGAATCCGGAAAACCACGTTCAAACCTGACGTGGGCTTCGCCCGGCCGCTCATCCCCATGCCCCTCCGCTCACCCCCGGCATCTCACCACACGATCGGCCTCTGATCCGCCGTCCGTGATGGATTATTGGCGCCTCGGGCGCTTTGAGGTGTATGGATGCGCACGCCGCGTCCCAATAACCCATGGCCCGCAGAATCGGCCGAACAAACCGGATTTTCCGCCGGTTCCGTGCCGCCGTGCCTCAACCCGGTTCCCCAACGCCCCGATGTGAAGCTAGACAAGCTGGGCAACGGCACGGCGTCGCGCGGCGACACCGGAGAAGTTGCAGGACCGTGAAGGCCCGGCAAACGATCGATCCCGATCTGAGGCAACCCATGGCCCCACCGCCCCCCCCGCATGCCAACAACGGAACCACCGCCGAGCCCACTAACGGCAACGACGGTGATTCGCTCCATGAGAAGCAGGTCTTCACCACCGGCGAAGCCGCGGAAGTCTGCAAGGTGTCGCAGCAAACCATCATCCGCTGCTTCGACGCCGGGCGACTCAACGGCTTCCGCGTGCCCGGCTCACGCTTCCGACGCATCCCTCGCGAAGAGCTGATCCGCTTCATGCGTGACAACGACATCCCGCTGGATGAGTTCGGCCCGTCGCGCCATCGCAAGCGAATTCTTATTGTCGATGACGACCCACACATCGTGGACCTCATGGTGGACGTGCTCGGCGAAGACCAGCGTTACGAAGTCAAGGCCGCGAATACCGGCTACGACGCGGGCATGCTCAGTGAATCGTTCAAGCCCGACGTGATCGTGCTGGATTACATGCTGCCCGACATCAACGGCAACGTGGTGTGCCGAGCGGTGCGGAACAACGCGGAGCTGTCGCATACGCGGGTGATCGTGGTCTCCGGCGTTGTGAATCAGCAGGAAGTCGACGCGCTGCTCACCGCCGGTGCGGACGAATTCCTGAAGAAGCCGTTCGACATCGCCAAGCTCCAGGAACGCATCGAAGCGCTGCTGGAGGCCTAAGCCAAGCCGCACGATTGGCACCCCCATATGGTCGCCGCCCGCCTGCCCAAAACGCGACGCATCGAGCTGATCCTGCGTCAGATCGACCAGCTGCCCACGCTGCCGGCCGTCGCGACGCGCCTGCTCGAACTCACCGCGGATCACGAAAGCCGAAGCGACGAAGTCGTACAACTTGTCGCGTCGGACCCGGCGCTCACGGCCAAGGTGCTCGCGATGTGCCGGACCGCCGATCGCGGCGTCCGCAACGCCGATGCACTCACCGTGCAACGCGCGGTGCTGCTGTTGGGTTATGCACAAGTACGCAACCTCGTTTTGTCGCTCAAGATTTTTGAGTTGTTTGACGGCGAACCGGACGAGGCCAACGAAACGGAAGACGACGACGGGTCGGTCAGCGTGGCCACGTTCG
>JBCCDN010000142.1:0-7143 GCA_039030755.1 Planctomycetota bacterium
CGCGTGCTTGACGTTCGGGCGGCACCGGCGTCGCGTCGATCTCGCCGGCGAGGCTGTGCCGCCCCAAGTGTGCTTCCGTCGGCGCTGGATCGGCGTCGGCTAGAGACGCTTGCGCATCCCGATTCCGTCGCAGCCGCAACGCCTCCCCCTGATCGACAATCAGCTCGGCCACCCGCTCGTCGTCGGCGCTATAGGTCAAACGCAAACCGCGCCCGTGAAACGATGCCGCCGGGCCGGTCAAATGCACCGGGCCTTCGGAAACAATCCGACCGAGGTCACGATCGAAGTCCGTCGCCTCGTCGAGAAACAACCGGAACACGATCTGCGAAGCATCCGCGATATCCAACTGCGCATCGTCAACGGCTTCGTAATACGTCACCACCACCTCGGCATCGAACCGGCCGTTCAACGGATCATTACCAGGATGTTGGAACGTGCCCGACGCCGCGGCGATGGTGACCAGTCGGCCGCCGGTGAGATACAACTCCGCCCGCGGCTCGGTGAAGTCCGAGACGAACCCGCTGCGCGGCTCGACTGCGGCGAACGAGAACACCTGCACCCGCCCGTCCGCCAACTCGCTACGAATGCGGGCCCGCTCGATCCTTTGCAGCGGGCTGTCCGTGGCCTGCCCGGGGTTGCGCAAACCCTCGGGCGTTTCGAAATGCGGTGCCGCCAGGTTGTCATCCACCGCCCATTCGGCCGGTCCGCCCAGCGTCCACGCCAAGGCCACGATCGCCGCGCTCCCCACCAACGCCAACAGCACCAACGCGCTGGACTTGTTCATCGGAACATCGTAAACCCAGCCGGCCCCGTAGGTGCTCCGGGCCGACCGGCTTGGCCATCAAGCACCCGGTGTTCTATATAGTCTTTCGACGCACGAACCCGCTCACTGCGCACTGTTCTGATCCCCAAGGACCGCAAGGACTCGCCATGCCCGCTTCCGACGCCATGCTCTCGAAAGTCTTCAAAGCCTACGACGTCCGCGCGATCTACCCCGATCCGCTGGATGAGGCCAAGGCACGCAAGATCGGCTACGGCGTCGGCAAATTCCTTCACGAGCAAAACGGCGGCGACGGCAAGACCGTGGTCGTCTCCCGCGACCACCGGCCGGCCGCGCCATCCATGGCCGCCGCGCTCATCGAAGGCATCCGCGCCGCGGGCATGAACGTCGTGGACTTAGGCCGATGCGACACCTCGATCCAGTACTTCGCTGTGCCGCATTTCAACGCCGCCGGCGGCGTCCAGTGCACTGCGTCGCACAACCCGATCGAATACATCGGCTTCAAAGTCTCCGCCGCCGAAGCACGCCCCGTCGGCCGCGACACCGGGCTGACCGACATCCAGAAGCACGCCGAGAACGCCCCCGACCCGCTGCCCGAGCCTACCGGCACGCACGAAGAACAAGACGTCTGGGACGCGTACCGCAAGCACATCCTGGGCTTCATGACCGCGCCGCTCAACCGGCCGATCAAGCTCTACGTCGACGCGTCCAACGGCATGGGCACCACCTTGCTGGAAAAGGTCTTCAGCGGGGTGCCGAACCTCGAGATCACCGCGATCAACAACACGTACACCGACGACTGGGCCCACGAGCCCAACCCGCTCGTGGCCGAGAATATGCAGCCCACCGTAGACGGCGTCCGCGCAACCGGAGCCGACTTGGGGGCGTGTTTCGACGGCGACGCCGACCGCTGCATGCTCGTGGACGACGCGGGCAACCTTTGCGGCTGCGACCATTTGACGGCTTGGCTCGCGGATCACTTTGTGAAACAGGCCGGCGGCGGCACGACCATCGTCTACGACCTACGCAGTTCCAAAGCCGTGGAAGAAACCGTCCGTGAACTCGGCGCGACGCCCGCGATGTCCAAAGTCGGGCACGTCAACATGAAGGCATTGCTCCGCGAAACCGATGGTATTTTCGGCGGCGAGTTAAGCGGCCACTTCTACTTTAAGGACAATGCCTACGCCGACTCGGGCGCGATCACCCTCGCCGCCGCGCTCGCGGTGCTCGGGCAATCGGACAAGACGTTGTCCGAACTGATCGCCCCGTTCCGCAAATACCCGCAGTCCGGCGAGATCAATTTTGAGAACGACGACAAGCAAGGCACGATGGATCTGCTTGAAGGCAAGTACAAGGCGGAGGCCGACGAAGTGCTGCACCTCGACGGCGTGAGTATCGATTGCTGGAACACCAAAGGCTGGGCGATGAACGTCCGCGCGAGCAACACCGAGCCGCTGCTGCGTCTCAATGCCGAGGCGAAAGACCAGGCCACGCTCGACGCCTTGCTGGAAGAGATCACGCCCAAGCTGGGCAAAATCGCGGAAGGCCACTGACCACAACGCCCTTCGGAGCCGGAAGCGTCAGCGACCGGTCCACACGCCGATGGCTCTGTGTTCGGCAGGGCGCTCACGCTTCCGGCTCCGATGAGCTTCTGCCCGTTACGCTGTACGGATGGACGAAGCGGACGCGATGCTTGAATCGTTGCGGGAAGCGCTGGCCTTATCGCCGGACAACGCGGTACTCCGTCGTCAGGTCGCGACGATGCTGATGAGCCGGGGCCGGCTGGACGAAGCCGAGGCGCTGCTGCGGGACGGCGTGCGTCGCCCCGACGCCGACGCGTCGATGCAGCTATTACTGGCGCGTTGCTTCGTGGCCCAAGGCAAAACCTCCGAAGCGCTCGTGCTGGCCGAGGCGTTGGCCGAACGGGGCGGCAGCAATCTGGAACCCCGCCAACGCGTCGAGCTGGCCCGCGTGCTCTTGCGTGGCGGCAACACCGACGTGGCGGCACGGGCGTATCGCCGCGCGGTCGATGACGATCCAGAGGCCGCCGACCCCGCGCTCGCAAAAGACCTGGGCGTGGACGCGTTCACCGAGGCCGAGGCGGACGACGGCGACGACTCTGACGACGACGTCGATGAGCTAGGCCGGATCCGCCAGCGTCACGAGTCTGCCGCGACTTCGCCCGTCGAGATGGAAAAGCCCGACATCAACTTCGACCACGTCGGTGGCATGGAGGCGCTCAAAGAAGAAATCCGTATCAAGATCATCGCCCCGCTCGAAAACGCTGAGCTGTTCAAGGCCTACGGCAAGGCCACCGGCGGCGGCATCCTCATGTACGGCCCGCCCGGCTGCGGCAAGACCCACCTCGCCCGGGCCACCGCCGGCCAGATCGACGCCGGGTTCATCAGCGTCGGTATCCACGACGTGCTCGACATGTTCATCGGGCAGTCCGAACAGAAGCTGCACGCGCTATTCGCCTACGCCCGCGCCCACACGCCCTGCGTCCTGTTCTTCGACGAGGTCGATGCGCTCGGCGCCAAACGCACCGACATGCGCGGCAGCGCCGGACGGCAGGTCATCAACCAGTTCCTCGCCGAGCTCGACGGCGTCAAGGATTCCAACGACGGCCTGCTCGTGCTCGCGGCGACCAACGCGCCGTGGTCGTTGGACTCGGCGTTCCGTCGGCCGGGTCGGTTCGACCGCGTGCTCTTCGTCCCGCCGCCGGATTCGGTGAGCTGCGCCGCGATCCTGCGCGTGCTGCTCGAAGGAAAGCCGCAGCAGGACATCGACCACGCCGCCGTTGCCAAGAAGTGCGCCCGGTTCAGCGGCGCCGACCTTAAGGCCGTGGTGGACTTGGCGGTCGAAGCCAAGCTCCGCGAAGCGATGAAGACCGGCACGCCCACGCCGATCACGACCAAGGATCTGCTCAAGGCCGCCAAGACGGTGAAGCCATCGACGCTCGAATGGTTCGCCACCGCGAAGAACCACGCGCTGTACGCCAACGAGGCTGGGGTCTACGACGACGTCGTGGATTACCTCAAGCGAAAGTAATCGTCGCGATGGAAACCGACGACGCCTTCCGGAACGATCGAGACCACGAGCTAGGGCGCGACTACATGGAGGCGGGCCAATTAGCCCAGGCGATCAAAACCTTCTTACGGATCCTCGCCCGAAGCCCCAACGACGACTGGGCTCAACTCCAACTCGCCTTGTGCTGGGTCCATACCGGTCAGTATCAAGACGCCGAAACCCTGCTCGATCAACTCGTGCAGCTCCATCCGAATGCGCCCGGGATTTGGGAAGTACTCGGCGAGTCGTACCGACGTCGGTTCAAGTTTGATCCCGCCCGCGAAGCGTCGGAGCGAGCGCTCGCGCTCAAGCCGGATTCGCACGAAGCGCGCCGGCTGCGCTCGATGATCGAGTTCGACGCAAAGCAGTTCGAGGCCGCTGCGGACTGGGCAGAGCGTGCGCTACAACTGGCTCCCGACGACGCGCATTTGCTGTGGCTTTACGCCCAGGCGCTCGCTTATTGCGATCGACTCGAAGATGCTCGTGAGGTCAACGAACAAGCGCTTCGGCTTCATCCCGAGGACTTCGATGCGCTCGCATTACAAGCGGCCTTATTGATGACGCTGAACCGACCCAAAGACGCGATTGATCTTTACGAATCTTGCCTCCGCTTGGATCCTGGCAACAAGGATTTACAGATTCGCTTGGCCGAAGCCCGACGCAAGGCCCGCCAAACCTCGTGGACACGCGATCAGCACCCGTTTTGAACCTTGCGACTCGTCGATCTCTCGTGCTTTAGCATGCTCCTATGTCGCCGCACGTCGCCCGAGTCCGCATTTTGTTGCAGCAGCGCCGCTACGACCTCGCGCTCGAAACGTTGCAACGCGCGCTCGCCGAGGACCCCGACGACGGGATGGCCCACGCGTGGCTGGGGCTGGTGCATCTGGAGCAAAAGCAGCCGGACCGTGCACAGAAGTCGCTGCGGGAGGCGATCCGATTGGACCCCGAGTTGGCGTTTCCGCATCACCTGATGGGGCAACTCTTGCTCCACGAAGAACGCTTCACGGAGGCGATCGAGCCCGCCTCTGCGGCGCTGAAGATCGAGCCGGAGAACCCGGCGCACTATGGGCTGCGTTGTCAGATCGAACTGGGGCGGAAGCGTTGGGCGGAAGCGTTGGATTGGGCGGAGCGTGGCTTGACGATGGACGCGCAGGACGCAAACCTCGCAAACCTTCGAGGCTTTGCGCTCACGCAACTCGGCCGACGTGAGGAAGCCGGCGACGCGATCGGAGATGCGCTACGCACCGAGCCGGACAATCCGGACTCGCACGCCAACCAAGGTTGGCGTTTGCTCCACGCGGGCAAGCCGAAAGCGGCGTTGGAACACTTCCGTGAAGCGCTGCGTCTGGAGCCCGGACACGAATGGGCCAAATCGGGTTTGGTTGAAGCGCTCAAGGCGCGGTACTGGCCGTACCGCGTGGTGCTGGGCTACTTCCTATGGATGGGGCGGCTGTCGGGGCGGGCCCAGATGACGATCCTGCTGGGCGGTTACGCGCTGTATCAGGTTTTGCGGGTGGCGGCGGACAACAACGAAGCGGTAAGGCCGTACGTGACGCCGGTGATCGTGGCGTACCTTGCGTTTGTGGTGTTGACTTGGGTGGGTCAGCCGCTCTTCGACTTCATCGTTCGGCTCAATCCTTACGGTCGGAACGCGCTGAACCGGTTCCAGCGACGCGCGAGCAACGCGCTGATGTTGGGGCTCCTCGGGGCGTCGGCCTGCGGCGTCGCGTGGTGGTTGAGCGAGGCGGACTATCCGCGGTCACAATTCGCGTTCGGGGCGCTGTGTTGTTTCCTGTTGGGGATCGGGTTCAGCCGGGCGTTGGCGGAGTCGTCCGAGCGGCGGTGCCGGGTGCTGCTGGGGATCGTACTGGCGGTAGCGGCGTCGATGTCGCTGGTTTTTGTTGGCGACGCGATCGGCGCGGCGGCGATCGGCATCCTCGGGGCGGTGGGCATGGCGCTGGGCGTGTTGGCGTTCGTGTTCGCGCCGTTCGCGTTAGCGGCGCGCTGACCGGGCGTGTTGGTGGAGCGAGGCGGTCCGGTGCGGTGCGGGTAGATTGCAGGCATGACCCCGCAAGACCTCCTGCAACTGATGCGTGACCGCCACGTCGAATTCCTCGATTGCCGGTTCATGGACTTCCCCGGGCTTTGGCAGCACACGACCTACACCGCATCGGAAGTCACGGAAGAATCTCTCGCGCACGGCTTCGGCTTCGACGGCTCGTCGATCCGCGGTTGGCAACGCATCAACGAATCCGACATGCTGCTCGTGCCGGATTGCAGCACCGCGGTCATGGACCCGTTCACGCAGCGGCCCACGCTGATCCTGATTTGCGACATCAAAGACCCGCTGACCAAAAAGACGTATAGCCGGGACCCGCGTTCGATCGCGCGTAAGGCCCAGGACTATTTGAAATCCACGGGCATCGCGGACACGGCGTATTTCGGGCCCGAGATGGAGTTCTTCGTGTTCGACCGCGTGCGCTACGACCAGCGGGTCAACACCGCGTTTTACGAAGTCGATTCTGAAGAAGGCCTGTGGAACCGCGGCGGCGATTCCCCGATCAACCGCGGGAACCAGATCCGCCTGCGCGAGGGCTACTTCCCCTGCCCGCCGACCGACACGGGGCACGACCTGCGCGGCGAGATGGTCGCGCAGATGGAAGCGATGGGCCTACGGATCGAGTGTCACCACCACGAAGTCGCGACCGGCGGGCAGGGCGAGATCGACCTGCGGTACGACACGCTGCTGTCGATGGCCGATAAGTGCATGATCTACAAGTACGCCGTGAAGCGGACCGCCGCGATGCACGGCAAGGTCGCGACCTTCATGCCCAAGCCGCTCTTCCGCGACAACGGCAGCGGCATGCACGTCCACTTCTCGTTATGGAATGGCGACGAGCCGTTGTTCGCCGGCCGGAAATACGCCGGCGTGTCGCAGACCGCGCTCCACGCCATCGGCGGCATCCTCCGCCACGCCCCGGCCCTGACCGCGTTCTGCAACCCCACCACCAACAGCTTTAAGCGTCTGGTCCCGGGATACGAAGCGCCGACGCGCCTGGTGTATTCCAGCCGAAATCGCTCGGCCGCCATCCGTATCCCGCGCTACCAGCAAAACCCCGCGACCAAGCGCGTCGAGTTTCGCTGTCCCGACCCCGCGGCCAACCCGTACCTGTGCTTCAGCGCGATCCTGATGGCGGCGCTCGACGGGATCGACAAACACCTCGACCCCGGCGATCCCATCGACGTCGACCTCTTCGACCTCAATCCCGAGCAGCAGGAAGGCATCGCCGAAG
>JBCCDN010000143.1:0-6993 GCA_039030755.1 Planctomycetota bacterium
CACGTAATGCCCGAACAGTTGCGGCAGGTTCGGGTCCCGCACGACCGAGCCGCCGATGCTCGCGACCAGGTCTTCCTTATCGCCGTCGTTGTCGAAGTCGTGGTCGTATTGCGCGACCGGGTAGGTGAAGCCGTCGGTCGGGTGGTTCGCGGGCAACGCGCGGATGTCACCGTTGTTGCGGTTCTCGAACGTGCCTTCGCGCACTTTCCAGCCGTAGTTCGCGCCCTTACGGCCAACGTTGACTTCCTCGACGGCGTCTTGGCCGATTTCGTTGATGTACATCCGGCCGTCGCCCCCGAGCGTCGGATCGTCCCAGGTGATACGCGTCGGCGCGCGGAGGCCGGTCGCCCAGATTTCGTCCAGACCGGGCGCGCCCACAAACGGGTTGTCGGCCGGCACGGTGTATTCGTCGTTGCCGCTTGGCGTGGGATCGATCCGAAGGATTTTGCCCAGCGGCGTGTCGGTGCGTTGGCCGGCCCCGACCGGGTCGTTCCCGCTGCCGCCGTCGCCCGAGGCGAGATAGAGCAGGCCGTGCTCTGCATCGCCGGGGACGGTGCCGGGCACGAACGCGATCTGCCCGACGTTGTGGTTGGAAAACGGCTGGGCAACCTTGAGGATGTCGCGCCGCGAATTCGGATCGAACACCAGGGTGTCGGGGTCGACCGTGAACTCGGCCAACGCGGAAAAGTGATTCGTGCCAAAGCCGGTGGGCGTGCCGAAGACGTTCGGGCCCGAGCCATCAAACGTGGAGTACATCACGTACGCCTTGCGGAAGCCGTCCGTACCCGCCCGGTCAAAGTCGGGGTGGAATGTGAACGAGCGCATACCGCGCTCGAAACCCGAGGCCGCGAAGCCCGGCAGGGTCGACGCATCGAAAATCTGCGTCGGCTGCAGGTCGCCGGGCGTGAAGGCGTACACGCCGCCGCGTTGGTCGTTGGCGACGAGCCGACCGTTGCCGGTGGGGGCGGGCGTCAACAGGTCCAGCCGGGGCGCCTGCCCGTCGCTGTTGGGCAGGCGGATGACATCGACGAGCTCGACGGTGAAGTCGGTCGTGCCGATGGTGGCGTTGATTGGGTTTTGATTGTCGAGGTTCTGGGCAGACACGGAGCCTGAGGCAAGCGAGACAAGTGAGGCGGCCAGGACACACGATGAACGAAGCATGATCTTTCTCAAGGCGAACTTTGAAACGATGCGAAACGCGAGCCTGAATTGTCGCACGCCGCGAGGGAAATGCCAAACGCTTTCCGTTCAAGTCCGCCGTTCAACGCCAAAAATCAGGTCTGCCCCAGCCAAGGCTCCCCGCCTTGGGCCACCGCCGCGGCTTCCGCCTGCTTGAAAGCGTCCCGCAGTCGGGCCACCACCTGATCCCGCAATGGGTTCTTACTCGCCGCCTGCAGGTTGATGTCCGCATGATTCGTGCTGGTCGTCCCGCAAATCGCCGTGTGCACACCGGCCTGGGCGAGCGTGAACTTCAACGCAATCTCGGGCCACTCCACCTCCACGTGTCCGCTGTAACCCAGATCACCGGGCGACACGCCCATCGCCGCGAACCGCTGCGTGTACGTCTTCGCGTAGTTCTGATACATGCCCCGCTGGGCGTCGAGATCCTTCCAACACGCGTTGGCCAACGGCCGCTTGGCAATCACGCCCACATCGTGCTTCTGCGCAACCGGCAACACCGCGTCAATGTTGTGCTGGTCCGCAAGATTCACCGACGTCTCCAGCACCGCGATGTCCGGCTGCTCGCACGCCCAAGCCGCCGCGTCGTTGTCGCCGGAATACCCGATGAACCTCGTCTTGCCCGCGTCCCGCGCCGCAATCAGCGCCGCCATCGCGTCGCCTTGCTTCAACGTCTCCAGATCGCACGAGTGCAACAGAATCACGTCGAGATGATCGGTCTGCAGCAGCTTCAACGAGCGGTCAATACTCGCGGTGACCAGCTCGGGGGAATACGGCGCAACATCCTGATCTGGAAAATGATTCGCCTCGGCCCCCATCCCGCACTTGGTCAGCAAGACCACGTCATCACGCCGCCCGTCCAGCGCGTGCCCGATGGCCTCTTCGGAACCCTTGTACGCCGCGGCGGTGTCGATGAAGTTCACGCCGCGCTCAATCAGCAGATCGAGCACCCGCGTGATCTGCGTCTGCGGCGTCTCGAGAAAGCCGACCGGCGCACCGCCGAAACCGAGACGCGAAACGGAAAAGTCGGTCTTGCCCAGGATGTTCTTGGGAATGGGTTGGGTCACTGGCATAGCCCGAGTCTAGGAACCTCGGACCCGCGCTGCGGCATGAACTTTCCGTTTAGGCGTCGTCCCACTCCACGGGCTCGTCGCCGCCGTAATTGTGCGTGATCTCTTCGCCGGGCTCGATGTCGCGCAGCGTGCCGACGGTGAGGTCATCGAAATACGCCGCGTTGGGCGACGTCGCGTGGTTGATGAACTTCAAATCGTTCGCGACGTGCAGGCCCTGCTTGTCATCGAGCCAAAGAACGTAGTCGCCGTCGCGGTCGGTGAGCTCACCCTCGAGCGTGCCCAGCACCGTGCCCTTGGGGATCTTGACCTTCGCAAACAAACCGCGCCCGTGGATGGCGCTGTGCTTCACTTCATACATCGTGACAAAACTCCTGATCGCCCAAACAACATCGCAGGCGCGCGAAGCATATCGACTGAACGTCTCGTTGTCGCTCAAGAATTTTCGAAACGATGCAGCTTCGACAAGTCGGCGCGATCGTTGACGACCGGCACGCCTTCAGCTTCGAGCAGCGCCGACTTTTTATCCAGGCCGAACGCGTAGCCCGTGAGCTTGCCGTCGCTGCCGACTACACGATGGCACGGCGTACGCGGCGCGTCGGGGTTGGTCCGCATCGCGTTGCCCACCGCGCGCGAGGCCTGGGGCGAACCCAACGCGCGGGCCATCTCACCGTACGTCGTCACCCGGCCACGCGGGATCGTTCGGCACAGGGCGTAACAGCGTTGTGTGAAGCTCACGGCCACCTTCAAGCCTCCTTGGCAAACGCCGGGGCCAACGCTTTGGTGTCGCGCTCTTCGATCAAAGCCGCCACAAACTCATCCAACGGCTTGGCCCCCTGCTCGCCGTGATCGCGGTGGCGCACGCTGACCGTGTTCGCCGCTTCGTCCTTGCCACCGACCACAAGCATGTACGGCACGCGGTCCGCCTGAGCCTGGGCAATCTTGCCGCCGACCTTGCCCGAGTCCGCGTCGATCCCGACGCGGAAAGCCTTGTCTTTCACGGCTCCCGCAACTTGTTGGGCGTAATCCGTGAACTTCTCGCTGATCGGCAGGACGCGCACCTGCTGCGGAGAGAGCCACAACGGGAAGCTGCCGTTGAAGTGCTCGATCAGGCAGCCGACGAAGCGCTCCATGCTGCCGAACGGCGCGCGGTGGATCATGATCGGCCGGTGCTCTTGGTTGTCGCTGCCCGTATACGAAAGCTCGAAACGCTGCGGCAATTGATAGTCCACCTGCACCGTGCCCAGCTGCCACTCGCGGCCGATCACGTCGCGGACGACGAAGTCGATCTTCGGCCCGTAAAACGCCGCCTCACCCGGCTCCTCGCTGAACGGCACGCCCAAGCTCTTCGCCGCGTTGCGGCAAGCTTCTTCCGCTTGGTCCCAATCGTCGGGATCGCCTACAAATTTCGTGCTGTCCGGGTCCCGCAAACCCACCCGAACGCGGTAGTCGGTCATGCCCAGCGTCGTGAACACGATGTTGACCAGCTCGATGCAGCCCATCACCTCGGCCGCGAGCTGGTCTGGCGTGCAAAACAGGTGCGCGTCGTCCTGCGTGAAGCCGCGGACGCGTGTCATACCCCCGAGCTCGCCGGACTGCTCCCAGCGATACACGGTGCCGAACTCGTAGAGCCGGATCGGCAGGTCGCGGTAGCTGTGCTTTTCGGAGGCGTAGATGCGGACGTGGTGCGGGCAGTTCATCGGCCGGAGCATGAAGCCCTCGATGTCGCCGTCGGCCATGCTGCTCGCCAGGTCGCCGCAGGACTTCTCCTCCGCCGCGAGTTCCTTCAGCGTGTCGCGTTCGAGCAGCGGCGGAAACTGCGAGTCGGCGTAATACGGGAAGTGCCCCGACGTGCGGTACAGGTCGAGCTTGCCGATGTGCGGCGTGAACACTTCGCTGTAGCCCTGGCGGGTGAGGTGTTCGGTGATGAAGGCCTGCAACTCCTTGCGGAGGACCGCGCCGTTGGGTTTCCAGAGCACGAGACCCGGCCCGACTTCCTGATCGATGCTGAACAGGCCCAAACGCTGGCCGACGACGCGGTGGTCGCGCTGCCGCGCCTGTTCGAGTTGTTCGAGGTGCGCGTCGAGGTCGGCTTGGGTGAAAAACGCGGTGCCGTAGACGCGTTGGAAGCGGTCAGAGTTGACATCGCCGTGCCAGTGCGACGACGCGATCGACGTGACCTTGAACGCGCCGATCCGGCCAGTCCGGTCAACGTGCGGGCCCTGGCAGAGGTCTTCGAAATTGGCGTCGCGGTCGTCGCCCGTGATGTACCAGCTCAAGGTGGCCGCACCGTTTTGCTTGGCTTTCTCGGCGTTGTCGAGCTTGTATTTGTTGTCCTCGGTTTGCAGCTTCGCGCTGCCTTCGTCGAGTGATAAGTCGTACCGCGTAAATACGCGGTTCTCGTCAACAACCCCGACCATCGCCGCCTCGATCTTCTCAAAATCGTCCGAACTAATCGGCGTCTCGAGCGCGATGTCGTAATAGAAACCCGTATCGAGCGGCGGCCCGTACGCGAGCTGCGTTTCGGGGTAGAGCTTGCAGATCGCCTCGGCCATCACGTGGGCGGTCGAGTGACGCAGCAGGTAGAGCGCATCCTTTTCGTGCTGCTCGTCGCGCCATTTGCTTCGGCCCTTCTTGTCGATCCGCGGCGCGGTGACGATCGCCAGGTCGCCGTCGGTGTTCAGCGGCGCGTGGGCATCGATCAGGTCGCCGTTGAAGCGGGCCCCGATCGTGGCTTCGGCGAGTTTCTCTCCAATTGCCTGGGCCACCTCGTACGGCGTGGTGCCGATCGAAAATGCTTGGGTGTTGCCGTCGGGGAGGGTGATCTGGAGCGTTTGGCCGGGGGAGGACATGGTGGGATGATGGTTGAGATTCATCCAGCGAGCAAGCCCGCGGCCGCAGACCATGGGCTATTCGATATTGAAAAGGACGCCCGATTCAAGATCCCGCGGTCTAGGACGCGTTGAGCACGAAGCCATTGACAAAGGCGGCGAGTTCGGTCATCGAGTCGCAGAGCTTGACGCGGGGGTGTGGCTTGAGGGGCTTTTCGATAAAACCCCGGCCGCCCACAACGAGCACGGCTTGATGCTCATCGAGATAGTTGAGTAGCGGTGTGAGTTGAGCGGGTTTGGGCCGGGTGTCGGTGACCGAGCAGGACAACCAGAGCAGCCGTGGGCGGTACTGATGGGCGGCAGCGACCAAGGCTTCGATCGGTGTGTCGGGGCCGAGGTTGATCTCATGGAGGCCTTGTTCGCAAAGCGTCAGCGCAATCGCAATCGAGGCGAGCAGGTACGGATCACCCGAAGGTGCACCGCCAACCGCAACGGGCGCTGGCTGAGGATCGGTGGTCCCGGACGTCGGACGACCAACGATCGAACGCAGCGCGGTCATTCCTTGCAACACCGTATCGGTCGCGCGGTGTTCGAGGTAGATGCCCCGAGCGCCGTCGCAGTGCCATCGCTCACCCATCCGGGCCATGACCTGCCGAATCGGCCCGTCGCAAATCGCCGCCGCCGAAGTGCCCCGGAGATATAGATCAATCAACAACGCCCGCGTTTCTTCAGACTTGCCTTCCGAGAGCAGCGTCTGGAGGGCATCGGACGCTTCTTGCTCACGAAACGGCTCCGCCTTGGCGAGCTCCGGTAGGCCAAGGATATCTGGACGGATGATCGGCAAGTTCGACGCGCGTGCGAAGCGGATCGCCTCGTGAAATGTGATCCGACGGTGCCCGCCAACCGTACGAATCACGTTGAGCCGACCATCGTCGGCCCACCGTTTCAGCGAGGACTCGCTGACGCCGATGGACTTGGCCACATCTTTGGGGGAGTAGGTCTGTTTCACAGGTTCGAATTACCGAAAGTTGATGTGCCCGAATCTCAACCCCGTGCTCGAAAGCAGCGAATTCAATGCGATGCTCCTTGCGGTCATCGGACCAAATAGGAGCGAGCACCTTTCGAAACAGTCGTGTACATGACTATACGTCCAAAACAGCCGGAATTTTAGGAAAACGACCAGACGAGTAGCATTTTCCGGCCGTTATCGAACTTTCCCGCAAAAAAACGCTGGTCACGCTCTTGACTTTGAACGATTTGGACGATATTCTTACTAGCGTTGTAGGCCCTAAATTTGACCCGTGCGACAGGTCTGCTGGATGGTCCAGCAGGCCTGTTTTTTTGTGCTTTTCCCCGAAAACTGCGGCCTCTCGATCAACCCCGGCGGATACTCTGCCGCGATGCCAACCTCGCTTTCCTCGAATCAGCCGCTCGATGTCTCGGGCTTTGGATGGACCCGCGACGAGCTGCCCGGTTCGGAGGCCGGCCCCATGTCGCCCGAAGCGTTACGCCGGTGGTTCGGACTCTCCGACGACCTTTCCCGGCCGCTGGACCTCGAAATCGGCTCGGGAAAAGGCACGTTCTTGATCCAGCACGCCCCGCTGGAACCCGGCGTCGACTTCCTGGGGATCGAAATCGCCAAAGCCTTCTGGCGGCACGCGGCCGATCGCGCCCGGCGGCATGGCGTCGCCAACGCACGGATGCTCTGGCACGACGCGCCGACGTTCCTAAGAATCCACGTCGCCGACGAAACCTTCCGCCGGGTCCATATCTATTTCCCCGACCCTTGGCCCAAAGCCCGTCACAACAAGCGTCGCCTCGTTCAACCGCCCTTCTTGCAAGAGCTGCACCGCGTACTCCGACCGGCTGGGGAAGTCTCGGGCGACCCTGGCGTGGCCCCCGAGATCCGACTC
>JBCCDN010000144.1:0-6979 GCA_039030755.1 Planctomycetota bacterium
CGGCGAACTCGCGTTCGATCGGCATCGAGATCACAAGCATCGGGGCCTATCCGCCGGGGACCGATGCGGAAGACGGCGATACGTTCGAGCGGTGGTTCGCGGAAGACGAGGGCGGCACGTACGTGAAGATCCCGGATCACGACACGGACATTCGGCGGACGCAGCGGGTGCCGGGCAAGTATTACCTCGCGCGGCCCGAGCCGGTGCAGGGCACGATCAACGGCAGCCGGCTGGAGATGTACGACCTGACCGAAGCGCAGTACGAAGCGCTCATCAAGCTGACTGCGTCGCTCGTCGAGATTTTCCCGAAGATCAAGAACGATTACCCGCGTTTGGCGGACGGGTCGGTCGATCCCAACGAATTAAGTGATGAAGAATTCGCGGCGTTCCAAGGCTTGATCGGGCACTGGCACGAGACGGACAACAAGACCGACCCCGGCCCGGCGTTTGATTGGGAGCGGGTGCGGCAGGGCGTCGCGAATGCGCTGCAGTGATCGGGTGCAGTTCGTTGGGTGGTGACGGTTGCGCGACCTGCGGGATCGGGGTAGCGCGGTCCAGATACGCCGCGGATTGGCTTTCGAGTGCAGCGTATCGGACGTTCAGCGTGTGCGACTCTTGATTGACAGTCTGGTAGCGCTGGCCGTGGTTGCGGTGGTGTGGATTTTCTTCGCCCAGCAACGCAGCGGCGAGCAGACGCTGGCGCAAGAGGCAGAAGTCCGCGCGAACCTCGCGTTACTGCAAGAGCGCACGGCCTTCCACGGCGCGCTGCGTTGGGGGCAGATGCTTCAGAACGATGAGCGGCCGATCACCAAGTTTCCGGTCCAGGTGTTGCCCGAGTGGTTCGGCGGGGCGACGCCGGGCAACGTGCTGGGTGCGATCGATCAGGAGGGCGGCGATCGGCCGTGGCTGGACGTGGCGCCCACGGACGATTTGTCGGAGCATCCGCCCGACCCGGTGCTGGTGCGCCCCGGTCAGGCGGGGCTTTGGTACAACCCGAACACCGGTGTGTTCCGGGCGCGGACGCCGTTGGAAGCCGGCGACGCGTTGACGCTAGCCCGCTACAACCGACTGAACGGCACCGCGCTGTCGGCGTTGCCGCGCGACACCGACCCGACGCGCCAGCCGCTGGCCTACACCCCCGGCAAGACGCCCGGCGCGGCGCTCGCGCACGGGGGAGAGCCGACCGAGCGTGTCCAG
This sequence comes from Planctomycetota bacterium, assembly GCA_039030755.1. Classification (GTDB taxonomy): domain Bacteria; phylum Planctomycetota; class Phycisphaerae; order Phycisphaerales; family Phycisphaeraceae; genus CAZIXN01. The sequence goes on from JBCCDN010000144.1 coordinate 1,198, forward strand.
GAGATCGGGGTGGACGCGATGTTTGCCCCGGCGGTGTTTGACTTCGATTTCGAATGGGAAGACCCCGTGCCGACGCGAGCCAATCTCGACGCGGGTTCCAATTCGAAGGAGCAGGTCGACACCGACGACCAACGTCCGTCGTTACTTACACGGTAGTGGGCCGACTGCGGGCGGGACTCAATGCGGGGTTCTCACTTGTCGATGCACCTAACAGCGCTTTGGTATGTCCAAATGCCGAGGGAATTTTCATTTGGGAGATCGTGATGTCCGAGCATTCCTCACCGCTTCGCAGCGCTTTTGCGGATGACGCGGAGTTTGCTGAACTCATTCACCTGTTCGTGGAAGAGCTTCCCGAGCGGATCGCAACCATCGATCAAGCGGTCGCGAGCCGCGACCTGTCGCGTTTGTTGGTGGTCGCCCACCAACTCAAAGGGGCGGGCGGCGGCTACGGCTTTTCGGAGATCACCGATGCGAGCCGAACGCTCGAACAACTTGCCCAGAAGACCGATCTCACGCTTGAAGACGATCTGGATCGCTTGTCCGCCGCCGCGAACGAGGTCATCGATCTCTGCCAGCGGGCGACGGCCGACTGACGTGGGACGAGGGCTCGGCCAGGTGGGTTGAACGATGGCCGACACGGGTACACTCCCGCCATGCCTGATGCCCAAGCGATTCATACGCATACGTACCCGAACGGCCTGACGCTCTTGGCCGAACCGATGTCCGCGGCGTCGTCGACGGCGGTAACGCTGATGGTGCCCGCGGGCGTGGCACAGCAGGCGGAAGACCGGCAAGGCGTCGCGCCGTTGATGGCCGACTTCGTGACGCGTGGTGCGGGGGGCTTGAGCGCGCGGGAACACAGCGATGCGCTCGATCGCTTGGGCGTGCAACGCAGCACCGACGCGCAGACGCGGTACTTCGTGACGTCGGGTGTGATGCTTGGACGGAATCTCGAGGCGGGTCTGCCGCTGCTATTGGATACGGCGCTTCGGCCGAATTTGGATGATGCGAGTTTCGCCCCTTGTCGAGATTTGGCATTGCAGGCGATCGATGCGTTGCAGGACGAACCTCAGCAGCGGGCGATGTTGGAGTTGCGGGGCAAGCATCTGCCGACGCCGTTGGGGCGTTGCCCGTTGGGCGTGCGTGAACAGCTTGAGTCGATGACCGCGGATCATGCGCGGTCTTTCTGGTCGGCGGGCTGTAGACCGGGCGGAGCGGTGCTGTCGGTGGCGGGTGATGTGGATGTGGCGAAGCTGATCGAGCAGGTCGGGGAGCTTGTGGCGGGTTGGCGGGGCGACGCGGATACGGTCACGGTGGGTGGCGAGCAGCCCCGGGTTTATACGCACGGCCACGACGATTCGACACAGTTGCATGTCGCGGTGGGCTACGACGCGATGCCCGAAACCGACGACCGTGCGATGTTGCAGAAGGCGGCGGTGGCGGTGCTGTCGGGCGGCATGTCGGGCCGGCTATTTACGGAGGTGCGGGAGAAGCGGGGGCTGGTCTACAGCGTGTACGCGCGCTACGTCGGTCAGAAAGACCGGGGCGACGTGTACGCCTACGCGGGCACGACCACGCCGCGGGCGCAGGAGACGCTGGACGTGCTGGTCGGTGAGCTGCGCCGGTTGAGTGAGGGCGTGACGCAGGACGAATTCGATCGCGCGATTGTCGGGATGAAGAGTCGACTGGTGATGCAGGGCGAATCGACCGAGGCGCGGTCGGGGGCGTTGGCGGGCGACTTTGCGACCTATGGATACGCGCGGACGCTGGGCGAGCGGGCGGCGCAGGTGGACGCGGTGACGCTCGACAAGCTGAACGATTTTGTCGCGTCGCATCGGCCCGAGGCGATGACGGTGGTGACCCTGGGTCAGGAAGCGCTGACGCCCCCGGAAGGCGTTGCGGCGGTCACGGTGACGGCGTGAGCCGGCGGATTTTGATCACGGCGGGGCCGACGCGGGAGCCGATCGACGCGGTGCGTTACCTGAGCAACCGCAGCAGCGGGGCGATGGGCGTGGCGCTCGCGAACGCGGCGGACGAGGCGGGGCACGAGACGACGCTGTTGCTTGGGCCGGTGGATTCGGCGGTGGCGGGTTCGGTGCGGGACGACGTGGCGGTCGAGCGTTTTGCGACCACGGCCGAACTCGAAGCGTTGCTGGCTTCACACTTCCGGGGGTGCGACGTGTTGGTGATGGCGGCGGCGGTGGCGGACTATCGGTTGGCCCCGGAAGTCGTGGACGCCACCGGCAAGCGCAAACGCGAGGGCGACTTGACGTTGCGTTTCGAGGCGACGCCGGATTTAGTGGCGGGGTGCGCGGCGGAGAAGCGCGACGATCAGCGGGTGGTCGCGTTCGCGTTGGAGGAGCCGGAACAACTCGAAGGGCGGGCGATGGAGAAGATGCGCCGCAAAGGTGTCGATGCCATCGTCGGGAATCCGCTGGGGACGATGGACGCGGAGACGATCGAAGCGATCTTGTTCACGTCCGACGGCGAACGGATGGTGCCCGGTCCGATGAGCAAGCGTGCGTTCGCGGAATGGCTGATTGCACAGATTTAGCTCTGTTTGCGTGAAAAGTGGCACGGGCTTCCAGCCTGTGATCGGCCGAGAGGCCGAAGTTTTCGCTACGCGAACTACAGGCAGGATGCCTGTACCACTGGCCAGATACGACGCGAAAGGCTCTAACCGCCACGAGCGTGCGCGGTGCGAACATTTCCGGGACATCGCATTGGGACCTGAATTATTTCAGCTCGACGAGGACGTACAGCGTTTCGTCGGGCCAGACCATCGCGGCGCCGTCATTGGTGCGTTGGACGGGGCGGTCGGTGCGGTTGCCGTTGGCGTCGAGTGCGGTGAGCGTGAGGCGGCCGACCGGGTCGAAGGGCAGGGTCACGGTGGTGTCGTGGCCGCGGACCTGCCAGGGGCGGGTGCCGATGTTCTGGATGAAGGTGTCGTCGCCGCGGGTGGTGGTGGCGAAGCCGCGGGGGCGGGCCCGGGTGATCAGTTGCAGGAGGTAGCGGGTGCGGCCGCCGTCGAGCGGGACGGCGGCGAAGCTGACGAAGTCGGCGGTGGTGTCGCGGATCCAGTCGGAGTCGGTCGCGGCGTCGCCCTTGGCCACGACGAGCGCGGCGGGACGGGCGAAGCCGACGTGTTGCTGCCAGGTCATCAGCCGGCCGACGTCGAATTGCCAGGTGGCGTCGTCGGTCTGCATGTCGAGCGTGTCGCCGAGTTCTTGTTCGACGAAGTCTTGTGCGGGCTCGTCATACACGCGGCGGACGGGGCCGAGGAAGGCGGAGGTCCACGGCGTTTTCTTCGAGCCGACGCCGGTGTCGCGGACGTCCGGGGGCACGTCGCCGGCGCGGAGGCCGTCCAAGACGGCGGCGCTCGCGCTGCGGCTGCCGCTGAGTTGTTTGAGCGCGGCGGAGGCGAGCGGCTCGATGAGCACGGGGTCCTGCTCGGCGATCATCTCGCCTCGGAACAGCAGCGCGGCGGCGGGGAACGTGCCGAACACGGCCGGCGAGTCGATCGCGAACTTGGGCGTGAGGTCCGGCTGGTTGAGCGTGGGCGAATCGTTGACGAACCACGTGACCGCGTCGATGCCCTGCTTGCCCATGGCGAGCGCACCCATGAGCGTCATCTCGGGCTGGTAAGCGTTGGGGTGCGGCCAGCCGATTTCGGAAATCATCGCCGGGTGCCCGCCGGCCTGGTTGACGCGTAGCGGCGTGCCGCCGGGGTCGTCGAGCGCGGTGCGGTTTTCGAAGCGGTCGCCGTTGCGGGTGGCGTAGTGCGACGCGGTGCCGTAGTGCTTGCCCTCGAAGTAGCCGTGGTGGTCGGTGACGTCGCCGGCGGTGTAGGTCCAGCGTTCGAGCGCGTCGAGCAGGGTCGGGTCGGCGGTGTGCCAGTTCGAGCAGATCACCAAGCCGTCGTACTTGAGTTCACGCAGCAGCGCGACGCCGCGCTCGTAGAAGCCGCGCTGCGTTTCGGCGAGGAAGGTCGCCTGGGCCTGGGCTTGTTTTTTGTCGGTGTCGGAAGCGTTTTCGAGGCCTTTGCGGGTGAGGTGCCAGATGTCGCGGAGCTCGCCGCCGACGTAGTGCGTCGAGTCCTTGTATTGCGTTTCGAGCTCGGCCCAGATGGGCGCGGGCAGGTTGTCTTCCTTAAACGTCCAGAAGAACAGCGAGTCTTCGTTGACCAGTTCGATCAGCGCGACGGCGGGGTCGTCGGCGAGGGACAGGCCGGTGTACGGGTTGCGAGGCGTGACGATGTCGCGGAGGGATTGGAAGTACCAGTCCTGCACGCCGGGCGAGAAGAACACGGCGGCGAAGGGGTTTTCGTTTTCCGCACCGGCGTATCCGGGCAGGCCCGCGTGCTCGGCGTTCACCCACACCGGGAAGTACCAGGAGACCTTGACGTAGATGCCTTGTTTTTTGCAGGCGGCGACGATGCGGTGGAGGTTGTCGAGCTTGCGGGGATCGATGCGCCACGAGCCGGCTTGCTGCGTCCACAGCGGGCCGTGCACGCGGACGAGGTTGACGCCGAACTTGGCGAGCTTGCGGGCCCACTGGTTGAGGGCGACGTCGGGGGCGTCGCCGAGGTCGGGTTTGACGTTGACGCCCCAAAAGCGGACGGGCTTGCCGCCGGGCAGGACGAAGGATTGAGCGGCTTTCCCGTTGCGTGGTCCGGTGGTGACGCGGCCGTTGACGCCGGCGTAGGCCTCGTTGAGCCAGCGAAGATCGAAGCCGACGTCGTCGGGGTCCTCGGGCATGGCGTTGGCGGGCGGGTCCCAGGCGAAGGAGCCGGCGTCGTGTCGTGTGTCGCGCACGCCGGGTTTGTTTTTACCGGCGGGGACGAAGCCGGCGTGGGGCCCATCGTTGCGGGTCAGCAAAAAGGCGTCGAGCGCGAAGCCTTCGTCCTTGCCGGCGACGAGGTCGGTTTGTTTCCAAGCGAAGATGGTTTGGCCGGCGTCGAGGGTGACGGTGCCGGCGGCAACCCAGTTCGCGCCAAGGTGTTTCCGGATGGTGGCCGAGTCGATGAGTGTGTTGTCGCGATCGACGGTTTGCCAGGCTTGCTTGCCGAAGCGGAACTCGAACGGTCCGTGCTTCCAGAACTTGCGGGCCCAGAGCGTGTATTCACCGGCTGCGGGAATCTCGAGGCGGTAGGCGGCGGCGAAGGGGTCTTGGCCGGGCTTGTGGATGCCGCTCAGCCAATTGCCGGCCGACAACGCGGTGAAGTCGCCGCCGGTGCCGGGGGCGAAGGGCGAGCCGTTGGGCACGTTGGTGGCGACGGGGGTTTCGGCTTCCCACCATAGGTAGCCGGGGTCATTGGGCTTGGCTTGCGCGGAGGCGGAGGCCAGGAACCACGGATGCATGGCGATGAACGCGGATAAGCACAGCAGCAGGCGTCGGGTCATGGCATAGCCTTCGACCGTTTCTTTACGTCGGCGTTGATTTGCGGTTCGGCTTTTTCCCGGACGCAGGGGGCCGGTAATCGTGGGGTTTGTCGGCCGAGGCGGGGTGCTCAATCTTCGAGCTTCGCGGCCTTGCGTTCCTCGGCGGTCATCTTGGGCTTGCCGCGGATCAGGAGTTTGATGGGCACTTCGCTGAAGGGCAGCTCGTCGCGGATGCGGTTCATGAGGTACCGCTGGTAGTTGTGGTCGAAGAGGTCGACATCGTTGACGAACAGCGCGAGCGTCGGCGGGTGGGCGGCCGGCTGGGTGGCGTAGAACAGGCGGGGCTGCTTGCCGTGCTTGTTGGTGCCCGGGCCGCGGTCGGCGACCGGGAGATCGACGTC
>JBCCDN010000145.1:0-6924 GCA_039030755.1 Planctomycetota bacterium
CCGCGCCAACGCCCGGGGATGGCCATCCCGTGCGCTGGCCCCTCCACCTTCGCAGGTCCGCGACGCGTTCGGTCATACACTGCCCATTCACGAATTCCTTTAGGAGCCTGCCATGTCCAACCTCAATCTCCAGCGTGACGCCGGCCTACCCCCGGGTGCCGCAAAAATCGTCCCCGTCGTCATCGTGGTTGCGTTGCTGATCTTCGGCGCCACCCGCTGCATCAAGGTGATCGACGCGGGCCATGTCGGGGTGGCCAAGCTGTTCGGTTCGGTGCAGGAAGAGCCGTACGCCGCGGGCTTCCACATCGTCAATCCCTTGCTGAGCTGGGAGATCTACGACGCCCGCCAAAAGACGCACAAAGAGACGGCCGGCGTTCCCAGCCAGGACCAGCTCACCACGCAGGTTGACGTCTCGGTGCAGTACCGCGTCAACGGTGCGATGGCCCCCGCCATCCTCGCCGACACCGGCACCGCCGAGCAGGCCGTCGAGGTGCACCTGGTTCCGAAGGTTCGTTCGCTCCTGCGCGAACAGGGCAAGGGCATCGTCCGGGCCGAGGATTTCTTCCGCGAAGAAACGCAGCAGAAACTCCAGACGTCGCTTCAAGTCGGCCTCGAAGAATTCCTGACGCCCAAGGGCATCACGGTGACCGACGTGCTGATCCGCGATATCCAGTTGCCCCAACGCTTGATCGCGCAGATCGAACAGAAAAAAGAAGTCGAACAGCAAGCCGAGCGTCAAAAGGCCGAACTGCAACGCTTCGAGACCGAGCAGCAGCAGCTCGTCGTGCAGCAGAAAGCCCAACGCGAAGCCGCCGAGGAAGAAGCGGCCCGGCGGAAGGTGATCGCCGACGCCCAGGCTTACGAAATCACGCAGATCAACGAGGCCGTCGCGGAAAGCCCGGCGTATATCCAGTTGCAAGCGCTCGACGCGCTCAAGGCGATCAGCGAAAACCCCGCGAGCCAGATATATTTTCTCGACGGCAGCAGCCCGGCTCCGCTCCCGCTGATGAACCTCGGCAAGGGCTTGGCGGTCCCGGCGGCGCGATGAACGCTGCCCATTCCACCGAGCGCTTGCCGCTCCGCGACGACGGCGATGGCGACGAACTCGGCGCGACGCTGACGCACCTGCCGTTGCCCGAAACGCGTGACGCGTTGGGAACGGTGCTGGTTCTTCCGGGGGGTGGCTACCGCGTGCACGCGGATCACGAGGCCGAGCCCGTCGCCGAGTTTTTTCGTGGGCACGGCTTTCACGCGGCGGTGCTGCGTTACCGACTCGCGCCGCACCACCAACACCCCGCGATGCTGCACGACGCGCAGCGTGCGGTGCGGATGCTCCGCGACGATCCTCGCTACGGCCACGGCCCGGTCGCGGTGCTGGGGTTCTCGGCCGGCGGCCATCTCGCCGCCACCCTGGCGACGCACGGCGAAACGCACTCGGACCCCAGCGACCCGCTGCTCGGCCAGCACACCGCCCGTCCCGATGCCGCCGTGCTTGGCTATCCCGTGATCCACCTTGCCGGCGAACACGCCCACGGCGGAAGCGGCCACGGCCTGCTGGGCGTCGAAGATTATGACGCGCCGCTCCCGATGGATCACGAACCGTCGCTTAATGTCGACCAGGCGGTGACCCCGGAAACGTGTCCGACGTTTTGTTGGCACACCGCCGACGATGCGGCGGTTCCGGCGATGAACAGCGTGGCGTTCGCGCAGGCCTGTTGGCGGCACGGCGTCCCGTGTGAGCTGCACGTCTTCACGGATGGTCGGCACGGCCTGGGCATGGCCGAGACGCACCCGCCCGCCGCGGATTGGCCGGCGTCGGCGTCGGCGTTCCTCAAGCGCACGTTGGCCCGTGGAGCCGCGTCGCCCCGGTGAACATCACCCCCAACCCGTACACTCGCGCCGCATGTGGCAAGACCCCGACCGCGTTCCGCTTTGGCGCAACTTCAGCTTTACGCTGATGTGGGTCAGTACGGCCGCGTCGGGCTTCGGCGATCGCGTGATGATGCTCGCGGCGCTGACGTTGATGGGGGCCGCCGGGGCCGACGCCGAGTCGACCAGCATCAACGCCGCGACGCAGTTCGCGTTCTTCTTTGCGTACTTCATTTTCTCGCTGCCCGGCGGCTGGTTGGCGGACCACCTGCCGCGTAAGTGGCTGATGCTGACGTACGACGAGGCGCGGGCGGCGACGCTGCTGGTCGCCATCACGCTCGTGCCCACCACGATCGTCGCGCTGGGGCCCGAGTCGGCGGACTGGACGATGCTCGACATTCTCACGCGGTACTGGCAGGTGTTGGCCGTGCTGTTTGTCGTGGGCACGTTTGCGGCGTGCTTCAACCCCGCCCGCACGTCGGTGGTCCCGCAGGTCGTGCCGCCCAGCCAACTCCAAGCGGGCAACGCGATTCTGATTTCGATCAGCGTCGTGGCGAACATGGTTGGGTTGGTCGTCGCCAGCTACATCATGCAGCCCGACGACGCGAGCACGATCAAGAACGGCCTGATCCTCGCGGTGATCCTCTTCGCGATCTCGGGCACGTTCTTCGCCTTCATGCGGGTGCGCGAACCGGTGCGGACCAGCCGGAAAGAAGCCAAGCTCCACCCCGAACGCAAGCGCACGTTCAAGCAGGCCCTGCGTTACATCCTCGACCACAAGCGCGTGATCCAGCTCACGCTGCTGCACGGCCTGACGTGGGGCGCGGCGATGATCGTGTACTCCGCACCGTTCGCGGTGTGGAAGGTCAATTTCGGCATCACCGACGAAACCGAACTGCTGCGGAATTATGCGTGGCTGTCCGCGATGCTTGGGTTGGGTATGCTCGCGGGCGCGGCGGTCGTCGCTTGGATCGGCACGCGCAAAGAAGCCACGCTGCCCATGATGGTCGCGCTGGTGTTCGCGGGTCTGTCCGTGACGCTGCTGGCGATCGTCAAGATCGAATGGCTGGTCTACGTCCTGTCCTTTGCGATCGGGCTGTTCGGCAACGTCACGATCATCGGCGTGATCACGCTGCTGCAGAGCATCACGCCCAACTACATCCGCGGCCGGGTGATTGGGCTTGACGCGCTGGCGACGACGATCGTGTCGCTGTGCGTGCTCGCGTCGGTGACGTTCATGCCTAACGCGGATTACAACATTTTGTGGGTGCTCGACGTCGTCGGGCCGGTGATGATGCTCGTGGGTGCGTTGCAGCTCTATCGCTTCCTGACCACCGGCCCGATGCCCAATCGCATGGCCAACCTGTTCTGGAAACTCGAACGTTGGTTCTGCATGGTCTGGCACCGCCTCGAGTGGCACGGCCGACACCACATCCCGCACACCGGCCCGGTCGTGATCGCGTCCAACCACACCACCGCGCTCGACCCGTTTCTCATCCAGGCGGCCAGTCCACGCATGGTGCGTTGGCTCATGCTCACGTCGTACCGCTTCAAGCTGCTCAATCCGTTGTGGAACGCGATCGATCCGATCTGCCTGCCGCACCGCGTCGGCGACGGCAAGGCCGAGGACGGCACCGCCCAGGTCCGCCAGATCGTCAAGGAACTCAAGAAGGGCGACGTGGTCGGCATCTTCCCCGAGGGCCATCTTCAGTACGACGACCGCGTGCTCAAGCCCTTCGAGCCGGGTGCCGCGGTGTGTGCCCGATTGGGCGGGGCGGTGATCGTGCCGTGCTGGATTTCAGGGACACCGCTCTCGAAAAAGATGTGGGTGCATTGGTTCAAGCCGACGCGCAGCCGGGTACGTTTCGGCGAGCCGATGGTCGTGGACCGCAAGGCCAACCCCGAAGCGCTGACCGCCGAGTTGCGTGAACGGATGCTCGAACTCGAAGCCGAGCAGCAACAAGACGACGCCAAGTGGTCGAGACGGCACAGAGAAAATCATGGCCCCGAAGAAGCCGCCCCCGCTTCCTGATAATTTCTACGGTCGACCCGCAACGCCTGGATCTCTTGGCGTCTTGCCTTGTGTTCTGAACCGGAGAAACCCATGCCCCGTCCCGTCACCCTCTTCACCGGCCAATGGGCCGACCTCCCGTTCGACACGATCTGCGAAAAGGCCAAAGCCTTCGGCTACGACGGCCTCGAGCTCGCGTGCTGGGGCGATCACTTCGACGTGGCCGAATGTCTGTCCAGCGACGGCTACGCCAAGACCCGCTGGGACACGCTGGCCAAGCACGGCCTCACGAGTTACGCGATCTCCGCCCACCTGGTCGGCCAGGCCGTGTGCGACTTGATTGACGAGCGGCACAAGGAAGTCCTCCCGCCCGAGGTCTACGGCGACGGCGAACCCGAAGGCGTCCGTCAACGCGCCGCCCAACGCCTGATCGACACCGCCAAAGCCGCCCGCATCTTCCGCGACGCCGGGCCCGACGATCTGAAATTCCCGATGGTCGTGAACGGCTTCACGGGCAGCTCGGTCTGGCATTCGATCTACGCTTGGCCGCCCACGTCGCAGGACTATTGGCAGAAAGGGTTCGACGATTTCGCCGCCCGCTTCGGCCCGATCCTCGACGCGTTCGAATCGGTGGACGTCAACTTCGCGTTGGAAGTCCACCCCACCGAGATCGCGTTCGACACCGCCAGCGCCCAGCGTGCCGTCGAAGCGGTGCAGGGCCACAAGCGTTTCGGCTTCAACTACGACCCGTCGCACCTGGGCTATCAAGGCGTGGACTACGTCCAGTTCATCCGCACGTTCGCCGACCGGATCTATCACGCCCATATGAAGGATGCGTGGTGGGGCAAGGGCGACGGCAGCGTCGGCGTATTCGGCGGGCACACGACCTTCGCCGACCCGCGCCGCTTCTGGGACTTCCGCAGCCTCGGCCACGGCGATATCGACTTCGAGCAGATCATCGTTGCACTCAACGACATCAACTACGCCGGCCCGCTCAGCGTCGAGTGGGAAGACTCCCGCATGGACCGCGAGCACGGCGCGACCGAGGCCGCCGCGTTCGTCCGCAAGATCGACTTCCCCCGCAGCGACATCGCGTTTGATGCACAGTTCGATAGCTGACCAGAAGGATAAGGTGATTCAGTCAGAGGTTGGATTGGACGAGTCGGCCAGCAGATACATCTCCGGCTCGATCGGCTTATCGAATTCGACGCCGATGCGATGCACATGCCGTTGGCAGTGGTCGCAGCGGCGGACGACGGCGTCGTGGTAGGTCGGACCGTGGACGCAGTGGTTGAGCACGAGCTGCACGTTGGCGCCGGGGTAAATAAACGTGCCGTGTAAAAAGCCCAAGCCCGAGGAGCTCAGGTCGTGCGTGCGTACCCGGAAGCGTTGTACTCTGCCGTCGCCACCCTTCACGGTCGCGAGTAGGTGCGTGACGTTGCGGTAAGACAAGCGTTCGTCCCGGCGTTTTTCGTGCCTTTGGGATTGGCCGTAGCGAGCGGCCTCGCGGTCCAGCTCGTCGATTAGGGCGCGCCACTCGCGGTTGGTGAGTCGCAGCGTGTCGACGACCTAATCGGTGGGCAGGCTCTGGGTGCTGTAAAGCGGCATGTTTGCCTCCGAAAAGGATACCCCCCCTTGACTGCGTGAGGTATCGGAGCAGATCGGGGAATCCATTAGCCGCTGGTATTGGAAACGGCTTCCCCGTGTTGCCCCCTTTCCGGTTATTCCGATTGAGGTGGTGGGCGGTTGGCGAGAGCCTGCGCGGCGACGAGGCGTTTACGGCTTGACCAGAGCGTCGACTTGCGCCGCAAACGCGCCGCGTGTGAGCACTTCGTCGGCCCCGTGTTCTTTCGCGGCGGCGAGCCGGTCGGTGTCGACATGTGGGCCGAACGCGACGATCCGGACGTCGGCTCGCGTGGCGTGCGTGTTGGCGAAACTGATCAGTTCCAATGCGTCGTCACGGGTGAGTTCCACGAACACTTGCGTGACCACGCCGTTTGCTTTGCCATCGTCCACACAGTCGAGCCGGGCTTGCAGCATCGCGGCGCTGCGGGCGGGCCGACTCACGATGCCGGCGGCGTTGCAGGTCGCGCTGACTTTGCTCGCGAACATCAGGTCGGCGCAGGCGTACACGATCATGCCCCAAGCCTAGCCCCCCGGGCCTACCCGCGCGATACGATCTGGAGGACTCACGAGTTTCCGATTCACATCGTCCGAGCCCGCCATGCACGACCACACCAGCAACATCCTCGACGAATTGGGTTTCCGTTACGAGCCCGACTCGCTCTATCAGCAGGTCATCGGCGACGTGCTCGATACGTCCGCCACACTTGATCAGCCGGATCACCTGAAGCTGATTCTCGCTCAACCCAAGAGCGAGATCATGACGCACTTCCCCGTGCAGATGGACGATGGGCATTACAAGCTGTTCAAGGGGTATCGCGTTCAGCACAACAACATCCTCGGGCCGTACAAGGGCGGCATCCGGTATCACCCGGACGTGTCGCTGGACCACGTCAAGGCGTTGTCGGTGTTGATGACGATGAAGTGCGCGCTCGCGCGGTTGCCGTTGGGCGGCGGCAAGGGCGGCGTGCAGGTCGATCCGCGGGCTATGAGCGAAGACGAGCTGCGTCGCATGACCCGGCGGTTCACCACGGCTTTGGGTGCGAACATCGGCCCGAATCACGACATCCCCGCGCCCGACGTCGGTACGAACGCGCAGACGATGGCGTGGATGGCCGACACGTATATCAACATGTCGGACGTGCGCGGTCGGTTCACGGGGCAGGCGGTGGTCACGGGCAAGCCGGTAGCGTTCGGTGGGTCGCACGGCCGGGAGCAGGCGACCGGGCAAGGCCTGACCTACGTTGTGACCGAGCTATTGCCCGAGTTGGGCATCCCGATGGACGGGTGCGCGTTTAGCGTGATTGGCTTCGGCAACGTCGGCTCGTGGGCGGGGCGTTTGATGGAACAAGCAGGCGGCAGCTTGCGGGCGGTGATGGACCATACCGGCGCGATTTTCGCGGAAGGCGGGATGAGCGCCG
>JBCCDN010000146.1:0-6861 GCA_039030755.1 Planctomycetota bacterium
AACCTCAACCTTAAAACCTACGGGGATGTCCGGCTTGACGGACGTGACCAGGTGCAGCATGACCGCGGCCTGGACGCCGAAGCTGGTGGTCAGCATCGCGCGGTCGCCGAAGGTGTCGCAGGCCCAGGCGACGATGTCGGCGGCGGAGCGTTGGGAAAGGTCGGCCTCGAGGGCGTCGAGGTCAAGATCAGGGGCGCTGGGGGCTTGCGGCGGAGCGTCCGGCGAAAGCGGGGCGGGGGTTTGGGACGAGGTGGCGGACATCGGCTTGGGGCTGAAGGCGGGGCGGTCGGTTCGCGGCGCGACGAGGAATCGTACCACGGGTTGAACGCAAAAGGACCCTGCGATGTTCCCCAACTACGGCGATTCGTTCGACGTGCGCCGTCCGAGTGCCCATGATGCGGGAATGCATCGGACGGCGATCGTCGCTCTGGGGTCCAACGTTGGCGACCGGCTCGCACATCTGCGATCCGCGGCGGCCGCGGTGCGTGCGCTGCCGGGGGTTCGGGCGTTTCGGGCGAGTCGCTTGTACGAGACCCCGGCCTTGACGCTGAGCGGTGTCGGCGCGTTGGGCGGTCGCGACGCGTTCTTGAACGCGGCCATTGCTTTTGAAACCAACGCCGACCCGCACGGCCTGTTACACGATCTGTTGTCGATCGAGAAACGGCACGGTCGGCTGCCGCGCTCGCAGCGGCCAACCTGGGGGCCACGGCCGATCGATCTGGATCTGCTTACGTTCGGCGATGTGCAGATCGACGACACGACGCTCACGCTGCCGCACCCGCGCATCGCGGAGCGTTGGTTCGTGCTTGCGCCGATGGCGGACCTGGTACCCGAAGCGCGACTGCGAGTTGACGACTCGACCGAAGGGTGGGCGACGGTGCAAGAACGTCTTGCTTGGATGGTGGCCGACGCGGACGATCCTTCCGGTTTGGGCCGGGTTTACGCCGACGCATCTTGGTCGCCGCCGGTGTTGTAATGCGGCAACTCTGGGGTTCGGTCGACCCACCGGCGAAGCTCGGCGATAACAGGCACCCACGCAAGCGCGTCGGCGCCGGGCGCATCGCGACGCACCGCGCGGCGTCGTGCTTCGGCCGAGCCCGTCTCGTCGGGTTCCGGTTCGTTCAACGCCGCAACGCGTGGGGCCAGCGCACGCTGCGTGCGATTTCGTAGATAAGTCTCGAACCGCCGGTTGCCCGATGCGTTGAAGGAATCGATGGCCTCGACCAGAACGACCAGCCCATCGCCAAACAGCGTCGCGAACGCTTCCGAGGCCGGATCAAACCCCGCGGGGGCCTGACGACGCAGCAGCGACACAAGATGCGCGAGCTCGCCCCGCACCAGCTGACGGCGCGTCTGTCCGGCTTCGCGCACGCAACGCTCGATGCGGTCCAGGTCGGCGGCGCGGAGGTCGGCCACATCGGTGAGCCCCGCCCGCGCCGTTTCGGCGGTGTGCTTGAGGTAATTCATGCGGAGCAGTGCGCTACGTCGTTCGCCTTCGTCCCAATGCCGCGTCGAACGCACCAATTCGGCGACAAGCGGGGGCAGCCCCGAGAGCAAGTGGTCGTGTCTGTCGGTCGGATCCAGCCTCGGCTCGGGCAACGCCTCGCGCAGATACACGTCTGCGGCGTCGTCGCGGTCAAAGAGCGGCGAAGGCACGTGGTTCAACCGCAGCCGACGCAGGACCGCTGCTCGGTGCGCGAGCAGCCAACGGTGCAGGGTCGGTCCGCTTTTACCGACACGCTGGGCGATCGCGCGGAGCGATACGCCGTTGCGGCGATCGCGCAACGTCTGCCGACGCTCTCGCGGGGTCAGTCCTGTCAGCATCTTGGGGAACGGCGTGGTCGGTAAGTGGGGCGAGTGTTGGCGACGCTCGTGGTGCTTGAGCAGCAGCAGGCGGATGGCTTCGTGAGACCGTCCAAGCTCTTGGGCAACCTGCTCGGCGACGTTGCTGATGGAGCGTTGCGGCGCCTCCGTGGCGAGTTGAGCGGCTTGTTCGATTGCGCGTTGTTTTTCCTCGGCGGTCAGAGGCGCGAAGCGGTTCGCCCGCTTGACTCGCCGCGGGTGGCGGACGCAGAACGCATCGATGGCGGCTTGCGTGTGGGCGACGATCGGCTTGGCTCGCCCAGGAGAATCGATCCAACGCCAACGCAAGCCGGCGTCACGCCAACGGCGGAGCGTGCGCGGGTGTACGTTCAACGCTTCGGCCCAGGCCTGGACGGGCCGCGCTCCGTCCGCGTCGGCCGGAAGCGGATGGCGTTGTGTGACCGCGTCAATGATCCAACGCAGGTCGTGAGCGAGGGGGACGCCAACGAGCAGCGACGCGTCGCCGTAGTCTCGACGATAGCCGGTGAGCTTGAAGGCGACGAAATCCAGTGGATAAGTCGCGTCGGGTTCGAGCGTGTCGTGGAGTTCTTCGGCATGGCCGACCAACGCGTGGGCTTTGCCTTTTGGCAGCGCGAGCCACAACGACAGCAGCGCGGTCAGCGGCGTACAACGAAGCTCAGGCAGCGGGTCAGCGTTTCGGGGCGGCGACATCGAAGCCCTCCGCGACGCTTGGCAACCGCACCGGACCCAGCGTCGTGTGTTCGTGCTCGGCCGTGATCCAGCGTGCGCACGCCTCGGTGAATCGAGCGACCGCGTCGAGTTCCGCGTCGCCGAAGCCGAAGCGCAGCACGCCCGTCCAGTAGTCCCGCGCGAGGTCGCGTGGCCAGCCGTGCGCTGCGGCGTAGCGATCGAGCAGCACTTCCACGGCGTTGGGCTTGAGGTTGGCGTTACGCAGCGCCGCCAACCGTGCGGGTATGTCGCCCAGCTGCGTGCCCCGCCTGGTCAGCCACGCTGCGAACACGAACGGGCCGCCCGTCCAAGCATGCCACTGCTCGCCAAGATCCAACGAGTACGAAAACACCTCGGGCGGCGGTGGTGACGTCACGACTTTGTCGCCGATCAGCAACAACGCCTCGGCATCCTCCGGGAGCTTGCCCTGGGCAAAGTCAAAATCCACCGTGCCGGGCGTCACCCCGAAACGCTCGGCCAACAACGCCCGGAGCAGCATCACCGAGGTGTGGCTGTCCATGTCCAGATGGACGCGCGAAATGCATTCAATCGGCACCCGGCTGAACAGCCGGACCGTCCACGTCGGCCCTGCACACCCGATTGCGCCCACGGGCACAATCTCCAATCCGGGGTCTCGGCAGGCGTCGTACACCGAGCAGAGCGCGAGGTCGCATTCCCCGCGGCGCAGCCGGTCCACCAGCCGGCTCGGCACATCGAGCAAGACCGGCGTCCCGGTGTCTTCGAGCCCGTGGATCAGCGGCTTGGCGTTGAGGTACGGCACGCAGCCCACCACCGGCCGATCGGCGTCCGAAACACGCGGCAGAACTTCCGGAGAGGGCGTGGACATCGTCTGGGACTATATTTCGGGCTACCGCTATGTCGAACGAAACTTCAACAAATCCCGAACCCAGTGCTTCAGCCGCCGCCGTGACCGCGCAGGTGCTACTCATCGACGACGAGCCTGACCACGCCGAGGTGATGGCCGAGGCACTCAAGCGGATGGGCCATGTCTGCACGCTGGTGCACGATGTCCAGGCCGCGGGCGAGGAACTCAAGCACGGCCAGTTCGATCTCGTGGTGACCGACCTGGTCATGGCC
Source organism: Planctomycetota bacterium (assembly GCA_039030755.1). Taxonomy (GTDB): domain Bacteria; phylum Planctomycetota; class Phycisphaerae; order Phycisphaerales; family Phycisphaeraceae; genus CAZIXN01. The sequence goes on from JBCCDN010000146.1 coordinate 3,652, forward strand.
AGCGAAGACGACGGCATGAAGGTGCTCGAAGCGGCGCGGGCGACGCAGCCCAACGCCGAGGTCGTCATGGTCACCGCGCACGGCGATGTCGCGACGGCCAAGCGCGCGATCAAGGGCGGCGCGTTCGATTTCATCGAAAAGCCGCTGGACCTCGAGCTGTTCCGCACGCTCTGCAGCAACGCGCTCAACACCGTTTTTCTCCGCGCCGCGAACACCGACCTAAAGCAACAGCTCGACGCGACGCTGGGCTTTGAGGGCATTCTCGGCAACTCGCCGGCCATGCGTCAGGTCATCGCGCAGATGAAGCAGGTCGCGCCGTCGCCGCTGCCGATCCTGATCACCGGCGAATCCGGCACGGGCAAGGAACTTGTCGCCCGCGCGATCCACAATCATTCGCGCCGTGCGTCCCGCCAGTTCGTGCCGATCAACTGCGCGGGCCTGAGCGAATCCATCCTCGAAGACGAGCTTTTTGGCCACGTCCGCGGCGCGTACACCGGCGCGGACAAGGACCGTCAGGGCCGGTTTGAATATGCCTCGGGCGGCACGATGTTCCTCGACGAACTCGGCGACATGCCCAAGGCGCTGCAGGCCAAGCTGCTGCGTGTGCTCGAGTCCGGCGAGGTGGTCCGGCTGGGCTCCAACGACGCCAAGCACGTCGATGTTCGCCTCATCAGCGCGACCAACGTCAACCTCGATGAACAAGTGGACAACGGCGAGTTTCGTGAAGATTTGTTCTTCCGCATCAAAGGTGTTCAGATTGAACTGCCGCCGCTACGCCGTCGCCGTGAAGACATCCCGGTGTTGGTTCGCCACTTTGTTGCCAGGTTCGCCCAGGAAATGGATCGCCCCACGCCCGGCGTCGCCGAGGACGCCATGGCCGCGTTCCAGAACGGGGACTGGCCGGGCAACGTGCGGCAGCTTTTGAATGCCGTGCAAAATACGGTCGTGATGACCGACGGCGACACGATTGAGCCGCGGCACCTGCCCCCGGAACTCCGCAAAGGCACCAACGCGGAAACCCTCGCGTCTTCAACTTCCGGGGGCGGCGACAACCTGCCGCTGAACCTCGACCAACTCGAGAAGCAGGCGATCCGCAACGCGCTGCGCGTTGCCGCGGGTAACCGCGAACAGGCCGCCAAGATGCTCGGCATCGGCGAACGCACGCTCTATCGAAAGCTCAACGAATACGGGCTGAAATAAAAGCCCACGGGTTCACAACCGCACGGTTTGGCCTTCGGCCACGCTCTGGGCCTCGGCTTCAATGAGACGCACCGACTCGGCCGCGCTGGCCAAGGTCACCCGCGTCGGGGTTTCGCCCGCCGCGATGCAATGCAGGAAATACGCGATCTCCGCTTCATAGCCCATCCCCGGCGGCAGCTCGATCGGGCGCCCGGCTTCGCCCGGCTCGTACAGCATCAGCGGAGACTCGCCCGCCAAATCAAAGACCGCGGTCGCCCGTTCGAAATTCACGGTGTACTGCATCTGAAAACCAAACCCCTTCGTCATCGACCATCCGCCCTCGGCGACGACGATCGGCGCGCCCGAGCCTTCTGCGAATTCGTATTGCGTGACGACGTGATCGACACGGTCGGTGTGCTTTGCGTAGCCACGGCTCGTCACGGCGGTCGGCATACCGAAGAGGTACTGCACGAAGTCGGCATCGTGGATGTGCAAATCCAGAATCGCCCCGCCGCACGCGTCGCCGTTCTCGTAGAACGCGCCGCCGGGGTGGTCGGCAACCCGGCGGAACGTCGCCGCCATCGTCTTTCCGTAGGTTTGCGCGTCCACCGCATCTTTCAGCCATGTCCAGCCCGGCCAAAACCGCATGCACATCGCACACATCGTGAGGCCCTTGGCTTTCCCCGCCGCGGCGACAATCTGTGCCGCCTGTTCGCTATTTCGGGCCAGTGGCTTTTCAATCAAGACGTGTTTGCCGGCCTCCATCGCCGCGATCGCGAACCGCACATGGGCCGGCGTTGGCAGGCAGACGTCCACCAACCCCACCTCAGGGTCGGCGATCAGGTCGGCCGCGTCGGCGTAGGCTTTCACCGATGAAAAGTCGAAGCCGCCTTGCGCTTGCCCTTCGATGTTCCCGCCCGCCTTGGCCTTGCCCGTGCGACGCGCTTCGTCGAGGTCGGCAACGGCAACGACCTGCACATCGCCGTGGGCCGCCGCCCGTTTCGCGTACACGTCCAGATGGGTCATGCCCATCATGCCTAGTCCGACGACACCAACGTTGACCATAATTCATCCTTGCGGGCTTGGAGTGAACTCGTGTCGACTCTATCGCATGGGACGCGACGGTGGGTTGGGGCTGGCGGCCAGATGGCCGATAGACTTTGGGTCCGCCGGGTGGCCCGCCTCAATGACCGATTCCCACTGATCCCACCCCCGATGAACGCGCCGATGCCCCACAAACGCTCCATTCCGCGCATCGGCCATGGCTTTGATCTACACCGGCTGGAAGTTGGCTTGCCGCTCATCGTGTGTGGCCACCGGCTCGAACACGACCGCGGTTGCGTCGCGCACTCCGACGGCGACGTCGTGTATCACGCGGTCACCGATGCGCTCTTGGGCGCGTTGGCGCTCGGCGATATCGGAGCTCTTTTTCCCGATACGGACCCGGCGTGGAAGGGTGCGGACTCACGCGCGTTCGTCGTGGAAGCCGTGAAGCGCGTTTGCGATACGGGCTACATCTTGGGCAACCTCGATGTCACGGTCGTGCTTGAGCGCCCGAAGCTCTGGCCACACATCGACATCATGCGTGCGAACCTCGCGGGGTTGCTCGGCTGTGACGTGAATGCCGTGAGTTTGAAAGGCAAAACGCACGAGCGGGTGGACGCGGTGGGGCGGGGCGAGGCGATCGCGTGCCACGTGGTGGCGTTGTTGGTGCCCGCGATGTGAATCCCGAACAACGTGTCGAGGCCGTGCGCAATCGCAAGGGTCGAAACGTGCGGCGTGCCAACAATCCCACACGGACGGCGGATCAGAGGCCGATCGCGTGGTGCGGTGCCGGGAGTGAGCGGTTGGGTGGTGCCACCCGTGGCCGGGTCCAGCCCACGTCAGGTTTGAACGTGGGCTTTGGGAACCCGGAGGTCCACTGGAGGGGAGCACGTTTCCGAGAACCCCCGGTGGGCGGAACGCGAGGCCGGGGGCGATGCGACGCGGGATGCGATTCGCGGGCCGCCTCGGTTGGGCCGGGCCCGCCCG
>JBCCDN010000147.1:0-6809 GCA_039030755.1 Planctomycetota bacterium
CGACGAGGGCGAGCCCTGCACCACCTACCTCGGCCCCAACGGCGCCGGGCCCTACGTCAAGATGGTGCACAACGGCATCGAGTACATCGACATGCAGCTCATCTGCGAGGCGTACTTCCTCATGAAGACGCTGCTGGGTATGAACCCCGGCGAGATGTCCGAGGTCTTCGCCAACTGGAACACCGGCGACCTCGACAGCTTCCTCATCGAGATCACCGCCGACATCCTGCAACAGAAAGACCCGACCGACGACTCAAAATGGTTCGTCGACATCGTGCTCGACACCGCCGGGCAGAAGGGCACGGGCAAATGGACCAGCTCCAACGCCCTGGACCTGGGCATCCCCGCCAACGCGATGGCCGAGGCCGTGTTTGCGCGGTGCTTGTCGGCCCTGAAGGAAGAACGCGTCGCCGCCAGCGAATACCTCCAAGGCCCCAACGCTCCGGCCGTGACCGAAGACAAACAGGCTTTGATCGACGCGATCAAGGACGCGCTCTACTGCTCCAAGATCGTCAGCTACGCCCAGGGCTTCCAGCTCATGGCCGAGGCTCAGAACGAATACGACTGGGACCTGAACTTCGGCGAGATCGCCAAGATCTTCCGCGGCGGCTGCATCATCCGCGCCCGCTTCCTCCAGAAGATCACCGACGCCTACGCCAAGGACCCGAAGCTCACCAACCTGCTGCTCGACCCGTACTTCAAGGACGCCGTCCACGCCGGGCAGGCCGCGTGGCGGAAGGTCGTCGCGCTGGCGGTGCAACAAGGCATCTCGGTGCCCGCGTTTAGCTCGGCCCTGGCCTACTACGACGGCTACCGCACCGCGACCCTGCCCGCCAACCTGCTCCAGGGCCAGCGCGACTACTTCGGCGCCCACACCTACGAACGCGTCGACCAACCTCGGGGCAAGAAGTTCCACGTCGACTGGCCCGAAGCCGACCGCCCACAGTTGGACATGTAAGCCAAGCGTCTTCCTAAGAACTCCCCCTCCGCCGGCGGTTGACCACCGCCGGTTTTTTCTTGACGTATCGTGACGCAATGCCCGCTACCTCGCTCGACGCCCTGCTCGACCCCATCGCCCCCGAGATCCCCAAGTGGGCATCGGTCATTCTGATCGACGGGCCCGGCGACGCACCCCACTTCGCCTGGCACCACTACCGCGACAGCGAGCACAGCATCGACTTCTGGCCCGCCTCCGTGGTCAAGCTCTACACCTGCGTCGCGTCGTGCGAAAAGCTCAACGCGCTCGGCTTACCGACGGACGTCCGCCTCGACTTCGTCACCCCACCCCCGGAAGGACGGATCGAGGCCTGCCGGATGTTTCCGGAGATGTGCAGCGGCATCTTCCGCGAGTCGACCAACGACGACTACACGATGCAGCTCCGCTTCGTCGGGCTCGACGACCTGAACACCAACTTCTTCACCGCGGCCAACGGCTTCACGCACACCGCGCTGATGCGCGGCTACGTCCACGACCCGCCCCACGTCTATGACCCCGACGAGCCGCAACACATCATCGCCACCGATCCCGTCACCGGCCGAGCCGAAACCGTGAAGCACGCCTGGTCCGGCACGTCCTACAGCGAGAAGCTCGGCGCTCACGTGCTCAGCAAGACCACCGGCAACTGCTCAACGACCCGCGACATGGCCGAGTGTCTTCGCCGCGTCATGTTTCACGAAGCGATCCCCGCGGAAGAACGCTTCGACCTGAAACCCGACCAACTGGCGTTGCTGCGTGAGGGCCGCGACGGGTACACCGGCCTCAAGAACACCGAATACGCGTGGGGCTGGCAAGACGGCGTGCAGGACGCGTTACCCGACGCGGCGTACTACCACAAGTCGGGCAACATCTCGAACTACTACCTCGAGTTGGCCTACGTCCGCGACGACAAAACCGGCACACGTTTCGTCATGGCCTTGGCAACCGAGAGTAAAGACAAAGCCGCGTGCCGCGAATGCTGCAAGGCGATCGCGGCCTGGGCGAGAGGTTGATGTGTCCTTAGCCGGGCCACGGCGTGGCCCGGCCCGGCGGTCGCCGACCGCCAGCTTCGGGAGAACTCCATCTCCCACCACTTCCTGCTTCACTTGCCAAAGAACGCTGACCCGCCCGGCCAATCGAGGCATCCCACGCCGCATCCCGCGGTCGCTTGTGCCCCGATCCCACGCACCGCCCCCCAAGAGAATCAGCGGCGAGCCGTCCCGACGGCACGAGAGGTTTTCCGCGTTCCGCGTACTCACGTGATGCCGCCTTCGCGCCCGCTTGCTCCCGGGTGTCCGCCACGCGGTCGGCCTCCGGTGGGCCATCCGAATTCGATGATTGGCGCGGCTTGATCGATTCCGCAAAACGTTGCGCACGCGGGTGACAGGTCACCGCCGGCCCGCTAGATTTACCGACCCGCGACTCCACAAACCCGCTTTGCACGAAGGAATTCAGCATGCCCGCGTTTAAAAAACCCAGCGACATCAAAGTCGGCGTCATCGGCTACGGCGGCGCGTTCAACATGGGCCGGCAACACCTCTCGGAAATGAAGTCCGCAGGCATGACGCCGTTCGCCGTCTGCGAGCTCGACCCCGAGCGCCTCAAGGTCGCCGAGGAAGACTTCCCGGGCATCGAGACGTACGGCTCGCTCGACGCGATGCTCAAGCAATCCGACGTCAACCTGCTGGTCCACATCACGCCGCACCACCTGCACTACCCGCTGGCGATGAAGTGCGTCAAGGCCGGGAAGCACGTCGTGACCGAGAAGCCGTTCGTGCTCACGACCGCGCAAGCCGACAAGCTGATCGCGGCCGCCAAGCAGAAGCGTGTCACGGTCAGCACGTATCACAACCGGCACTGGGACGGCTGGATCGTTCGGGCCGTCCGCGAGGTGGTGGACAAGGGGATCATCGGCGACGTCTTCCGCGTCGAGGCGCACATGGACGCGTTCGGCGGCTACGCGATGCCGCGCGACTGGTGGCGGACCAGCCGGTCGATCTCCGGCGGCGTGCTCTACGACTGGGGCGTGCACCTGCTGGAGTACAGCCTGCAACTCATCCCCGACCCGGTCGTCGAGGTGTCCGGCTTTGCGAAAGAAGGCTACTGGGAATCCGTCGCGCCGAAAAACTTCCCGTGGAAGGGCGACATGAACGAGGACGAGGCCCACGCGATCGTGCGCTTCGCCGGCGGGCAGATGCTGCACCTGTCCATTTCGATGTTGCGGAGCGAGGCGGACACGCGGAAGCATTTCCTCACGGCCGTGGGCACCAAGGGTTCCTACAACATCGGCTGGGAGGGCTGGACCACGCGCATCGCCAACCGCAAACACGAACTGGTCGAGAAAACCGGCAAACACCCCAAATCTGACGGCGGCAAGATTTTCTACCGCAACGTCGCCGACCACTTCACGGGCAAGGACAAGCTCGTCATCACGCCGCAGTGGGCCCGTCGGCCAATTCACATCCTCGACCTCGCGGGCAAGAGCGCAACGCGGGGCAAGGCGTTGAAAGCCAAATACGGCTAACGGCGACGACGCAGCGACACGGCACCAAACCCAAGCACCGCCGCGGCAAGCGCCGGCTCGGGCACGGCGACGCCGGCGAAATCCGGCGGGGCCGTGGCGCCCCAGTTGTTGAGCACGCGGTTGAGTTCTTCCTGATCGACATTCGTGCTCGCGAACCCGTCCGCGTTCGCCCAGTCACCTCGGGCTCCGCCCCAATTGTTGAGCACCAGATTGAGGTCGCCCTGCTCCACCGAGCCGGAGTCGTTGTAGTCGCCGAGCACGCCTTGACCCGCGCCGGCCAACAACGCTTCGAGGTAAGTGACGGCCGCGATCTGGGCGTCCTCATCCACACGCGGGAGGAAGCCATCAAAGATGATCTCGTCTTGCTCGTCGCGTTCGTATTTGCCGTTGAACACGAAGTAAAGCACGTCCGAGCTTTCCAGCCCGGGCTGATGCAGTTGAAACGGGAGCAGGTAAACCCCGTCGTCCGGAGCGACGCCGTCGCCGCGGGCCCGAAAACCGACGTGCTCGTGGATGGTGCCGGTGGGGCCGGTGGTGTTGAGCACGTAACCCGAGACGTCGGCCGAGCCGCCGTCGGCCTGAGTCGTGACGAAACGCGACAGGCGGATCTGGATGTCGTGGCCATCGGGCAGATCGCCAAAGGACACGTCGCCGCTGCCGCTCCAATACAAGGCGTTCCGCGGCTGGTCCGGGCTAACCGGATCGGTCACGGCCGGGACGCTGAACGACAAGTCGGCGTTGGGGAGCAGCGGAGAATCCGGAAGCGAGAAGAAGCCCGGTGCGTTCACGCCGTGGAAGCTCGGCTGAATGCTCTCGAGCGGTTCGGCGAACACTTGGGCCTCGGCGATGATCCCCCCGCCGTCGAAGTCGTATTTGCCGACCGCGATCTTGCCGTCGAGCGCGTACGGAAGCGCATCGACATGCTGCAAAGCCGATTGGCCCACGGCCGATGCCGCAACCGTGAGGCAAACAAACAAACAAAAACGCTTGGGAATACCACGCATGATAAAGTCTCACGTTGCGCCGTCACCGGCTGATCGGACCGTGCAAAAAGCCCGACCGGCGTCAACCGGCCGGGCCGTTCTCTCCCGTTAGGTTTCCGGATTCAAGCGCGGTTGCGCCGACGACGCATCGCGACCAAACCACCCAGCGCGAGCAGGCTCGCGGTCGCGGGCTCGGGAACGATGTTGGCTTCGACGTATGCCTCGGCGGTTTCAAGCAGGTCTTCGAGCGCGGGATCGTCGAAGGTCGTGCCGCCATAACCGAGCAGGTAGGTCAGCGTCGTGCCGGCCACCGTCGAATCGGTCGTCGCATAGTCAAGGGCGAGTAAGTAGACGCCCGCTCCGGCTTCGGCGTCGGCGGCGCTGTGCAGGAACTCGAAGTGGTCGTGTTCAGTGCCTTCGGGGCCGGTCTGCCACGGTGCGAGTGTGCCGCTGGGAGCCACGGCCGAGCCATCGAGTTCGATCTCCTCAACCAAGCCGGGGCCGACGAACGGACTTTCGACGATCAAGAATTGACCGGCGGGCAGGGCGCCGAAGCTGGGCGCCCCCGTGCCGTCCCAGTAAGCGGCGTTCGTGCCCAGCACGGGAATGAGTGCGGCCTCGGCGGTCAGCGCGGTGTTCGCGGGGAACGCGAAGACAACGCCATCGGGATCGGGCGGCGACGGAAGCGAACCGTCGGTCGCGAGGCCCGGCTCGTCGGTACCGGGGTTGGGGGTCATTTCCCAGGACGGTTCCATCTCGGCCAGAATAATTTCCTCGGTGACCGGCTCGATCACCAAACCCGTGCCACCATCGAAGTCGTAACGGCCGACCGTAAGTTGGCCGTCCTCGACGTAGAACATCAGGTCACCGTCGGCACCGTCGGCACTAGCGCTGCCGGCGGGCACGGTGGAAATTACGGCCGCACCACCACCGGTGCAGGCGGCGCACAGAAGCCAACGGGTCATCGAAGAAAACTTGCGGGTCATCGGTCTATCTCCAGAAAAAAACAGGGGAACAAAAATCCAAAAACACATCACTACGGCGTCTACGGCCGCTGGATCATCGGGTGGGGATCGAATCGATTCGTGAGGTCGTCGCGAAAGACTTCGCCAAACGGGTGGGCCGCAGCGTGCCCGTCCAGGAAGGCGTAGTTCGACATCGCGTCAAATGACGGCGCGGCGTAAAAGAAATCGCCAGTCTGGATCGGTGGTGCCCCTTGCACCGTATCGATCTGCATCTGCTGCACCACTTCATTGAAGTAAGGCCCACCGCCGTCGTCCCAGTCTTCGGGATGCGGATGGTCGGACGCGGCAAACTCGCCTTCGTGCGCCATGGGCAGGAAATGAACGAGGCTGCTTGGATCACGGATCAGGTTGATGCGATCCCAGGCTTTGCCAGAACGCGGGTCTGCGGGAGGCCAGACGTTTTTGCCGTTCTCGTCAACGTCGCAGAGGTGACTGTTGATGCCATAACTGGTCAGGCGATACACCGGCGGGCCGGGGATGCCCGGCACCGGGACGGCGTCGGTGCTTTCCCAGTGCGGCGACTCATCGAGCGGGCTTCGGACGACAACGCCGGCTCCATAGGTTTCAAGTTGATTGATCCACGCAATCTCAAGGTTCTGCGGCGCCGTGCCGTGCGGAAGCCCCGCGTTAATCAGTTGTCCGCTGTGGTCAACGACATAGGCATGGTGAGCCTGCTCAAGTTGGCGGAGCTGGGACAGGTCCACCGCCGACTTCGCGGTGCGGCGGGCTTGGCTGAGCGCGGGGAGGAGGATCGCCACGAGCAGGGCGATGATCGAAACCACCACCAACAACTCGATCAGCGTAAATGCGGACCGCGATTGAATATCAATTCTCGGCATTTTAACTAAATGATAAATCATTATCAATGAGTGTCAAAACCAGCACGTCGCGACTGATGGTCGAAATTCTGAACACCAAACCGGCCTAATCGTGCCGCAACGCCACAATCGGGTCTTGCTGGGCTGCTTTGACGGCCGGGTAGAGCCCGAACAAGATGCCGACCAGCGCCGCGACCGTGAAGGCAATCACCGCCGGCGCTGGCGTCACCGCCGGCGGTTCGACGCCTTCCAGCGAAGGCGCGACCACCGCCAGCCCCACCGCCGTCAACAACCCCAATCCCACGCCGATCGCGCCGCCGAGACAACTCAGCAAGGTTGTTTCCACAAGAAACTGCGCGACCACGTGGTGCCGGGGCGCGCCCAAAGCGCGGCGAATGCCGATCTCGCGCGTCCCCACGGTCACCCACCCCAGCATGATGTTAATGATACCGATGCCGCCCCCCAGGAGCGACAGCCCCCCCC
>JBCCDN010000148.1:0-6676 GCA_039030755.1 Planctomycetota bacterium
CTCCTGCAAATCAAGCGACTGGTAGATCGTGCCGTCCACATCCAGCATGAAGTGCACCGATAAAAACCGCCGGTCGTGCAGCACATCGAAACACACCCCGCTGGTCCCGCACGCGTCGTAGTGGATCACGAACTGGTCCACCACATCCTGCAACGTCTCCAGCGGCCAGTTGAAACGCACCGCGTTGATCTCTTCTTCCGTAAAGTCCGGCATCCCGTTGTTGAACCGGTCGATCCGCCAGCCGTAGCGCTGCGGACCCGCGTACCCGGGCATGTCGGGGTCATCCTTGAACGCGTCCCACGTCGCCTCGGCCCACGGCGCGTACTGCTTGTCCACGCGATATGCGTTCAGCCCGCCGCGGTCCAGCCACGTCACCACCGGTGTCCCGATTCTGAAAAATTTGCCGCCCACAATGATCGCGTCGTCGGGGCGTTCGGCAAGCGTGCCCGGCTTCACCGAGCAGCCGGCGGTCAAGCCCAGCAAAACCATTGCGGCCCAAGCCACAATCCATCCTTGTCCGAGGTGCGCTCGTTGCGTCTTCATGTCGTGTCCTAATCAAGGCGCGACGCGTTGGCGTCGTCGAGTGAGATCATGTTTGGTAGTAGCCCATTAGCCGCTCGATGGCCGCGGTGCTGTCCGCCATGCCACCGGGTCGGCTGCGTCGCTGCCACGCCGCGCAATAGGCCGGCAGCCAGTCAGCGGCGTCGTCATGCAGTTTACGTTTCGCCGCGTGAGGTAGGCCGCGCGAATGCGGGGTGCCCGAGGCGATCCGGGCCTTGAGGTTTTCGGCGCTGTGCGTCAGCATCCGCGCCGCGATCCGTAGTTCTTCCAGTAGCAACGCGCCGTCGCTACGCTTGGGGTCCGCCAGTGCGAAGCCGGCCGTCGCCCGTTCAATCCGCGCTTGCGCGGCGTCGAGCATCTCGGTCGTGATCGGCCCGGTCGGCCCCCACGGCAAGCGCAACTGCCCGTCCACGAAGTCCGCCTCGTCACGGATCAGCGCCCAGCCCAACGCGTTGTCACGGTTGCATTTCAGATCATCCCGCAGCCGTCCGAGTTCCATCACGGATTCTCCCAGCCGCGCGGACGCGTCGCTGAACACCAGCGTGTCGAGCGCGGCCGCAACATCAAGTTCCCGGTTCGACGCGCCGCACCACGACGACGACGCACCCGCGACAATCCCCGGCGAGTTCACCGCCCACGGCTGCCAATGCCCAAAGTCGCCCCACCAGGTATTGAGTAAGCCGGACGCTCCGTGGTTCAGTCCGGCTTCTGCGGCTTTGAACGCGTTGCCCACCGCGACGTCGCTCCGCCCGCCGATGCCTACGAAACTCGCCGTGCTCGGACAGACCACGTAGTCCAGCCCCGCGTCGGCGAACGCCTGTGTCTCTTTCTCGAACGGATGATCGAGTTCGTAGCCCCACGTCAACGCCACCGCCCCGGGCAGCTCGGCCTTCACCTCCGGCAACAGCTCGGGGTAATGCAGCACGATATCGCCCCAAAACTGCACCGTCCGCCCGTGCTTCTCGCAGACCCGATGCACCTTCTTGACAAAGTCGAGATACACCCGCCCCTTGCCTCGTTTTTCGCAAACCGCCTTGCTCTTACCTTTGCCCAGGTCGAACGTCTCGTCGCAGCCGACGTTGACGCTCCCGGAAGCGAAGCAGGGCAGAAGCTGCCCCAACAGGTCCTCAACCAACGCGAGACTTCCAGGATCCAACGGGTTCAAGGTTTTCGCCTCGGGCGAAAAGAACGGCTCGGGCAGGTCGTCCCGAACGAACCCATCCGGGCATTCCGCCAACCCGCGGTACGGCACGTGCTTGAGCCACCGCTCCATGTGCCCAAAGCAATTCTGGTTCGGCACCAGCTCAATAAATCGCGCTTGGCAGTACGCATCGAGCTCGCGGATTTCCTCCGGCGTGACCGGCGACGCGTGTTCCCACACCGGCTCGTGTCCAACGTACGCAAACGTGTGCTCGGTGTAGAGCTGCAACTGATTGATCTTCAGTTGGGCGAGTCCGTCGATGAAACCGAACAACGTCGCCATCGTCGGCACGCGATCCCGCGAGATGTCGAGCATCAGGCCACGCGTCGCAAAGTCCGGCCAATCTTCGATCCGCGTACACGGGACGCCGCCGACGTCGTCCACCTGCCGACGCATCTGGATCAACGTCTGCTGTGCATAAAACGCCCCGGCCTCGTCGTGCGCCTCGATCCGCACCGCGTCGGGCAACAACGTCAGCGTGTAGCCCTGCGCGTGCGGCGTCGCCGACGCGTTGACCGAGACCTCGGCCTCCAGCGTCGCCAGCGGGCAACGCCCACCGGTTGTTTCGAGATGCCGCGGTGTCGGAGCAAGAATCACGCGGACACCTCCGGCCAGAGCCGGGCTATGTGTTCCGCCGCCGCGCGGACATCGTCCACGCGGGCCTCGCCCGCTTCGCGCTCGATCACCAGCTCGCCGTCGTAGCCCGCGTCGTTCAAGACGCCAACAAACGCCGGCCAATCGACCTGGCCGGTGCCGACGACTTCTTCACTGCCCCACGTCTCGGCCTGCCCGGACGCGATCGCGTCCTTGAGATGCACCTGCCGAACACGGGGCATCAGTTGAGTCAGCGCCGCGATCGGATCGCCTTTGCCGTACAGCAGCATGTTCGCGGGATCGAAGTTCACGCCCACGCCCTCGCCCACGTCAACGTCAACGTCAACGTCAAAAGACGAGTCCACAACCCCCATCGCCGCGTCCACGGCATCCAAAAACACGGTCAAGTCCGCCGCCGTCTCCTGCCCGGTCTCCAAGAGCAGATCGACGCCACGCTCGACACACAAACCCGCGATCACCGCCAACCGATCACGCACCTTGCCAAACGTCGGGTCTTGTGGATCGTGCGGCACGAACCCCGCGTGAAACGTCAGCGTCTTCACGCCGTGCTCCTTCGCCAAGTCGGCCACGCCTTCGCACATCGCGAGGTTGCGCTCCCACATTCCGTCCGGCAACACGCCCCCGGTCGCGCGGATGCTCGCCAGTGACGCATAGTCCTCGCCGTACGGTGAGATCATCCCCGATACAACTTCGATGCCTTCCCGCTTAAGCCGATCAAACACGTCCGCCCACTTCCGAGGGTCATCGAACACCGGCGTCATCGACAACTGCACCCGCGACAGCCCCGTCGCGTGCACCCGCTCCACCAGCGTCGCCGAGTCGTCCGCCAACAACGACCACGAACACACGCCCAACCGCGACGCAAGCGAACTCGGCAACTCCAACGCACTCACAAGCAAACCCTTTCAAGCCAAGCGAAAACAAACCACATCAAGCGCGCACCACGTCGCGTAACGCCACGTTCCCGATCCGGTACCGCCGCGCGTGGGGATGGTTGAAGTGCCACCACTCCCCCGCATACACGCGAAACCCGTGATCGTGCATCACACGAATCAGCAAGTCCCGGCGCTCCCGAAGCTCGGCCGGCCCGCCGTCGTAATCCCAAGCCGCGCGGTCCGTAAATTCGTCAAACCCGCTAGGCATCGCCGCCGCCTCGCCCGAATCCAAGTGATACAGCCCAAGGTCCACCGCCGCTCCGCGATTATGAATCGAACCCCGGGCCGGCTTGGCGAGAAATTCATCCCGCAGCGTCGCGGGCGTCGCCAGATACATCGCCACCGTCAAGTAATACGGCCGATACCCGTCGAATACCACGATCCCGTACCCCCGCTGCTTTAACTCCGCGTTGCACCGCGCAACGTCCTCCGCCACCTCACGCTGCAAGACCGCCGCCGCCACGTCGTACACCGCCGTGCCCATGAAGTTGTCGTCCGTCGCGTAACGCACATCCAGCTTCAACGTGTCGTCAATCGTGGTCACGTCCACAAGATCGTCGTCAAGCCAACCGCCTTCCGGCGCATCCTGCATGGGCAGCTCGTAGTCCCGCGCCAGCGCGATCGCCTCGGCCATCGGCATGGTCAGTTCAAACTCACCGATCACCTCGCTCACGCGTCGACCTCCGCGTTCGCGGTCGCGCTCAGCGCCGGCTCGGGCTCACCCGCCGCCGCTTCTCCCCGGCCGCCGGTCTGCTCCCGCGGATGGCCCAGCAGGTAACCAAACACGAACGCAAAGCTCCCGCCGATCGGTGCGTACCACGGCCAGGCGATGGAGGCCGTCTTCGGTTCGCCGTCGTCGTCCAACGCCACCGCCCCCGTGTCCGGATCCACTAACCCGAACTCCAGGAAATACGTCAACACCATCACGAGTCCGCACGCCAGCAACAGCCAACCCGTCTTCGCCAACACCACACCCACCCGGCCGTGATGCCGCGGCAGCACCAACGCGAAGACCACCCACAACAACACAAACACCCCGCACACGATCGCTAAAAACGTTTGTGCCCAAGGCTCGTGGAACCGCAACGCAAACACCGCGAACACCGACAACGGCGCCGAGAATGCCAACCCGTACGCATCTCGCCGAAGCGGCAGCCACGCCAACAGGAACGCCGCAAACAACGCGCCCACCACGTAGCTCGCCAACCCCAACGCCAAGTTCAGGAACAACACCTCGTTGCCCTTGGCCTGCTCGCCCCGCACGTAGATGTCGATCACCACCGCCATCACGCACAGCAAAACGCCCCACACCACAATCAGCGCCCGGCTCCACCACAACACCTCCCCGTTGCGCTCCGCGGGAATCGGCTGATCCGGGTCGATCCGCTTGATCGGGAACACCACCGCCGACAGCGACGTCTGCGACAGCGCCGCGAGGATCGACGTCAGCGACGAAATCGCCGCCGCGAAAATCCCCGCCACGATCAAGCCCCGCAACCCGATCGGCACCTGCGACAAAATGAAAATCGGGAAGATCGCGTCGGTGTTCGCGTCCAGCGCCGCGACATCGTCGGCCGTCAACGCCTCAGGGAACGCCCCGTAAAACGCCCACAACCCCACGCCCACACCCCCTCACGCGCCACGCCCCACACGCGTACAATCGCGGAACCCCCATTGTAATACAGTACAGCAGTAACATGACTGCGTGTGCGGAGTGCGGAGTTTCCCAGTTTCGCCGCACTCCTTTCTTCATTGGTGCCGCCTGCGCCCAGAACACCCGACCGACGACCGACACAGCAGTCAGTACCACAGCGAGCAGTAAAGCTGCGGCTGGCATATTCCTACCGAGTGGGGGGATGAGGTATATTACCAAGATTTGTTGGCGGAGTCTGTGCTCTGTTTCTCATGCAAGTCTTGTGCGACCGAAAACACAGGTATTGCCTCGACGAGCTGGCCTCAGCACGACCACCTCTTCAGCTTCGGCAACTCCACCACTCCAACAGGCGGCGGGCCCCGCTGCTGGACGTCCTCTGCGCGTATGTGTGGTGGGGTCAGGGCCTGCCGGATTTTACGTGACGAAGTACCTCTTAAAGGTGTGTAGAATAAAAGTTCATTTTTCGAATACTGCTGTGCTGCTCTACTCATATTTACCGAGGACGTTTACTTACATCATTTGGATTTCTGTAGACTCACGCCATCAAAGTACTTCTCGTGCAGCGCTCGGACACCTTGTGTGGAGGCCACGGTTAAGTGCGCCTTCGAAGTACGCAAACAGTACCGATGGGACTCAAGTGCGAGTGTGTGATGAACCCAGAGCGGTCGGAATCGAAGCCGCGTCTTTGAGGTTCTTGATCGGGGAACATACGCGGGAGGACGTGTGATCTTGCTTGAGGAGCGAACGTACCACTGCTTGTATTGAGAACACCCTCGACTCTTCTCCTGTGACGTAGTTAGCTCTATACTGAACATCTTGAGACGAGAAAAGTCAAATCGAAGCTTACTCCGAAATCGATAGCCATCATGACGAAACCAGCACGACTGAGAACACTCTTGCGTAAGCCACGTGTCACTACTGAAATCGAGTGCAAGTGAGACCATTCCACACTCGAAAAACTTGGTCTTCCTCGCGATACATCCGCAACAGAAGTTGCCAGCCTCAAGTAGTAAGGTAGGCATCACCATCATGGAATTCCCCGTGCTCTCCCGCGGTGGTATTTTTCATTGATATCAACGAAGATATCGCGGAACCTAGGTTACGCAGTGAACTCACGCGTTGTCTCGCTCGTGATGACTCAATGAACTCTTCAGGCGAGCGTCGTTGTGACTTTGGGCGTGGAGAAGTGAAACAAAATCATCCGGACACCAAAACCGCGCCGGTTCCAACTTCTCCCGGAAAAACGCAGTAACCGAACACGCGCGAGAGCGAGAGCTCAGGCGCACCCTCCTCGCGCCAGCGATATGAGCGCGTAGTAGCGGTAAACCGAAATCTCATCCCCAAAACCTAGCGAATCAGTATGCGGTTCTGGATCAGGGCGCGGACGACGATAAATGACTCGACCGCCCCTCGGACCACGAGGCTGATGACCGTGGTTCCAACACATCGGCGTACGAGGACATCTTCGCTGCTCGTGCCTCCGCTTCCTCTACTTGCCCACCCTCTTCTTCCTCCGGGAGGCGACGTAGAAAAGCAAATTTCTTGCGCGATGGCTCTAGCCATCGATGATAATCAAGAACCTCCTCCGTAGGTGATGACCTGTCCCTTTCCGAGGTTGATCATAACCTACGGAGGAGGTGCTTGATTCTTGAGGTGCTTGATTCTTACCGAAAGCTAGAGCCATCGCACGGTCAATATGCCCCACACCCC
>JBCCDN010000149.1:0-6668 GCA_039030755.1 Planctomycetota bacterium
CAACGCATCTTGGTCCCCACCGAGAAGACCAAGACCATGAAGGCCGGCAAACAGAAAATCGTTGAGACCAAGCTGTACCCCGGCTACGTCTTCGTCGAAATGAAGCTCGAGCCCGACGGCCGAATTCCCCAGGACATCTTCTTCCTCATCAAAGAAACGTCCGGCGTCGGCGACTTCATCGGCACCGCCGGCCGGCCGTCGCCCATGTCGATCCCCGAGATCGAGAAGATGCTTAACGCGGCCAAGCCCGCCGAAGAGCAGCCGCAGGTCAAGATGGAGTACCAGAAGGGCGACCACATCAAGATCATCGACGGCGCGTTCGAGTCGATGGAAGGCACGGTCGACGAACTGCTTCCCGACCAGGGCAAGGTCCGCGTCATCGTCACCATCTTCGGCCGATCGACGCCCCTCGAAATCGAGTACTGGCAGATCGAACGCTTCGAAGACGAGTAACCCCACCCGCCTGATTTCACCCGAAGCCTCGCAAGAACATGCGAGGCTTATTTGTGTGTAGGAAGTGTGCGCACCGGCCCAAAGCAAAATCCCGGGGACGCCAAGAATCCACCTCGGACGGCGGGTCAGAAGCCGATCTCACGGTTGGAAGGGGGTTGGGCAGGCGTCGCCTTCAGTTCCCGGAGTAGGCGTGGGAGGCCGGGGCGTAAGCGCAGCGGGAGGCTCGCGTAGGTTCCCCCCGGTTGGCTGGGCCTGCCCGCGTTCTTTGGCAAGTGAAGCAGGAAGTGGTGGGGGCGCGTGCAGACATGTCCCTTTCAGCCGGCGGTCGGCGGCCGCCGCATCGGGCGACGCCGTCGTCCGGCTGAAAACCCGGTGCGGCATCAGCGGTCGAAGAACGCGCGGAACGTGTGGACGTGCGTTTCCACGACTTGGGTCACGTCTTGGGTGTACCCGCCGGCGAGGTTCCACGCGACCGGAAGGCCGTGCTGTTGGGCAAAGTTGAAAACAAACGCGTCGCGCGCTCGCAAGTCGTCGTGACCCAAATCAAGCGGCGAGTAGGGATCGTCCCGCAGCGGGTCGGCCCCCGCCTGGTAGATCATCAGGTCCGGCGGCCGCCCGTCGAAACACGTGAGCAGCCAGGGCAATTCGGCTTCGAGCGTGGCCAACAGATGATCGCCGTCACTGCCGTTGGGCAGCGCAACGCCGCGGTGGTTCGGCCCGTCGGTGTGGCGTGGGATC
Source organism: Planctomycetota bacterium (assembly GCA_039030755.1). Lineage (GTDB taxonomy): Bacteria > Planctomycetota > Phycisphaerae > Phycisphaerales > Phycisphaeraceae > CAZIXN01. The sequence goes on from JBCCDN010000149.1 coordinate 1,192, forward strand.
GATACGTCCCGGTAAGGCGTGTTGCGTCGGTAATCGTTGCCGTAGATCGAGAGGTTGGCCAGATGCGGCCGAGTTTCGCAGAGCGACGCCGTGCCGTTGCCGTAGTGCAGGTCCAGGTCGAGCACGGCGGTGCGTTTCGCGTGGCGCTCGGCGAGCAGGGCGTCGGCCGCGACCGCGAGGCCGTTGAAGGTGCAGAAGCCTTGGCCATGGTCGGCGTGGGCGTGATGAAAGCCCGAGACCAGCGCTGCGGCGGTGCGGTATTCGTTCATCGGATCGAGCGCGGCGCGGCCCGCGTCGAGGATCCCGCCGCAGGTTCGTTTGACGCTGTCAAATAGTTGCGGTGTCCACGGGAACTTCTGAGATTCTGCAAGCTCGCGCGGCTTGCCCGTGCGGATTGCCTCGACGTATTGCGGCGTGTGGACGGCGAGCAGTTGTTCATCGGTCGCCGCTCGCGGCTCGCGGAAGTCCAAGGCCAAACGTGTGTCCATTCGCAAGGCGTCGGCGACCAACCCAAACTTCCGGATCGGCATCGTGTGGTCGTTGCCGATGGGGGCGGCGTAATCGGGATGGAAAAACACGGGCAGCATGGTCGGCGTCATCAGAGCGCGAGCGTGGGCGGCAAGAGCGGCAGCGTTTGGTCCGTGTCGGGCATGCGTTTCAAACGCGGCATGACCTCTTGCATCGCCGCGTCGGGCAGGTCGACGGCGTACATCGCGTATAGCGCCGCGACGAGCTTGCGGGCTTGCCGATTCGGAATGGTCTTCATCGATTCGCGATCCACGCGGCGGATGATGAGCCGCAGCGGAACCACCGGGTAGTCCGGATCGTTCGTGAAGCACGGCTGGGCGTACGCCGCGGTGTACGGCTCGATCATGGAAAACCCCGCGCGTTCGTACACGTCTAGCCGACGCTCACGGGCCGCTCGCTCTTCCCGGGGCAGCGTGTCGGACAGATCGGGGTGTTCCATCTCGGCGATGAGTGTGACGCGACGCGTGGCCCCGGGGACGAGTTGGGCATCCAGCACGGGCAGCGTGCGAAGCAGCGCACCGACGCCGTGTCCCCTTGCGGCGGGCAAAACGAAAGCGTGCGAGAGGTGGACGAGCGTTTCGTGCTCGGGGTCGCGGGGCGTGATGATGGTGTGATCGCGGACGGCGGCCAGGTGGCCGTCGGGGTCGGTCATCGCGTGCAGCCGGTAGTGCAGGGTTTGACCGGCCGGGGTTGGCCGTGGGCCTGCAAGGCGGGTGCGGATCACCTGCTGCGATTCGATTTCACCGGCCGCCGCGAACTCTTGATGCAACGTGGCGTAGGCATCGGCGAACGCCGGGTCATCGGCATCTTCAACGCGTTGGAGCGTCCAGCCGTCAAGTTCCGGCACGCCGCGTTCCCGGTCGCCGGGCGCGGCGAGTTGATTCCAGTCTCGGAGGATCGGTTCGTGCATGGGGTCCGTGAATCTGGTGCAATGCTCGCATGAATTCGCCCACGCTCCAAGCCGACGAACTCGCCCGCCTGCAAGCCCAGGACGCGGCGCACCACCTGCACCCGTTCACGCCGCACCGTCAGATGCACGAAACCGGTACGCACGTCATCACCGGCGGCAAGGGCGTGTACCTGCACGACGCGGAAGGTCGCACGTTACTCGACGGCATCGCGGGGTTGTGGTGTGTGAACGTCGGGTACGGCCGACAAGAAATCGTCGACGCGGTCGAGAAGCAGATGCGCGACTTGTCGTACTACTGCTCGTTCTTTAACTCGACCACGAAGCCGGCAATTGAGTTGGCCGCGAAGCTCGCGGAGTTGTCGCCCGAAGGTTTGGGGCAAGCGTTCTTCACGAGCAGCGGGTCGGAGAGTAACGAGACGGCGCTCAAGATGGTGCGGGGCTACTTCCACGCCAAGGGCCAGCCGAAGCGCACCAAGATCATCGCGCGGGAGTTCGCGTATCACGGCGTGGGGTTGGGTTCGACCTCACTGACCGGGTTGGAGACGTGCCTCAAGCCGTTCGGCTTGCCGTTAGAAGGTTTCTCGCACGCCCCGGCCCCGTATCAGTACATCGAACGGGACGAAGCGCGGCGCGCGATGTCTCCTGAGGATTACGGGCTTTGGTGTGTGGAGCAGACGCGGCAAATGATTGTCGCGGAAGGGCCGGACACGGTGGCGGCGGTGTTTGCCGAGCCCATCCAAGGCGCGGGCGGGGTGATCGTGCCGCCGCGGGGCTACCTCACGACGTTGCGTGAGATGTGTCGGGAGTATGGCGTCTTGTTCGTGGCGGACGAAGTCATCACCGCCTTCGGGCGGCTGGGCGCATGGTTCGCCTCCGACATCTGTCACTTGCAGCCCGACTTGATTTGCACGGCCAAGGGGTTGAGCTCGGGGTATCTGCCGATCGGGGCGGTGATGGTCTCCGACGAGGTGACGACCACGATGCACGACGCGGGTTACTTAGCCCACGGGTTTACGTATTCGGGCCACCCGGCGACGTGTGCGGCGGCGCTGGCGAATCTGAAGATTCTCGAAGACGAAGCCGTTGTGCCGTACGTTGCGGACAGGATCGGGCCTTACTTTCAAGCCAAGCTGCGGAGTTTCGCGGATCACCCGGCGGTGGGCGAGGTGCGGGGCGTGAACCTGATCGGCGCGATCGAGTTGATTGATCGCGAAGGTGTGGGAGGTCAACCGCTCGGACCTTGGTTCGCAAGCCGGGTGCGGGAGCGGGGCGTGATCGTGCGGGGCATCCGCGACTTGATTGCGCTCAGCCCGCCGTTGGTGATCACGGAGTCGGAAGTCAACGCAATGTTCGACGCGGTGGAGTTGACGTTGAATGAACTCGGTTGAGCGCCGACTAAAAGTTTTGGTCGGGAAAGAAGTCCGTGAACAGCTCGGTCCGAGCGCCTTCGGTCACGCCCCAGAAGTTCGTGGGCGTGATGGTTTCTTGCGGGGTGTACGACCGCGCACCGCCGTCCGCGAAGGCGTAGTTGGCGGCCCCGCCGACCCCGTTTTTTCCGCCGTGCCGTGACTGTTCGAGTCGGCGGAACTGGTCGCTGGCGTAGAAGTCGAGGTAGAAGCCGCCGAACGACCCTTGGCTGCTCGAGATGAGTTCGCCGAACATCGCGGTGGTGGACGGATCGCGGATGGCGTCGCGGACCATGGCGGTGTCGTCGGCCTCGGACCATTGTCCGCGGATGTCGATCGGGAAGCGGAAGTCGTTGAAGCCGTTCATCAGATAGCTTCGCGGCATGCGGTCGAACCACAGCACGCTCGCGCTGTCGGGCTCGGAAGGGTTTTCGTCCTCAGGGCAGATGAACGTCGGGTTGTACGGGATGTTGTCGCTGCTGTAGGCGGAGGTTTGCACGCTGATGGTGCGGAGCTTGCTGCTAAGCAGGGCGGTCCACCGGACCTTGCGGGCCGGGCCCAGCGGCGGGAGCGTGATGCCGGTGGGCAGATTGAAGCCGGGGAGGCTGTCGCTAGTCATCTCGTTGCCGCCGCGCCTTGGGTATTGGCCCTTGACGTCGCGGGTGCCGGTGGTGACGGCGGGGGAACTGGCGGTGTAGGACGCCGAGGGTCGGCCGTAGCCGCCGTCTTCGACGAAGAGTTCGAGGGCGGTGGCGTTCTGTTTCTGATTGTTGCTGCAAAGAATGGTTCGGGCGGTGCCGCGGGCGGCGGCCAAGGCGGGCAGGAGGATGCCGATGAGGAGCGCAATGATGGAGATGACCACCAGCAGTTCGATCAGCGTGAAGCCGGTTTGAGAGCAGTTTCGGCGGGGACGGACATGCATGGTTTCTCCTAGAAAGACGCCACGGAAGCAGGTTGACAACCGACGTATCGTATCGGTTTTAGTCTCGCGAGGAACCTGCCATGCCGGAAACCCTGACGTCCAAGCCGGTGATTCTGTTGATCGTGCTCGCGGTCTTGGCTGCGGGGATTTATTTGTATCGCGGGTGTGCCGGTGGGCCGACGCTCGAGGTGCAGTTGACGCGGGGGCCCGAGGGGATGACGTTTCTGTTCAACGGCCGTGTGGGTCTAGAGGAGTTGATCGTCACGGCCGACCCGGACGGCGAGGCTCGCGTGGTTTGGCACCTCGTGCCGCGGGTGGATGACGACGGTGACGAGGTCGAGCCGCGGCCGCAGATGGCGGTGACGTATGGGCAACGCTGGGGTCTGGGGATGCGGCCGGCTCCGGAGACGCCGCGGGATGGCGAGGCGTTGGAGCCAGGCGTGACATATGAGTTTTTCGCGGACACGACGGCGGGGAACGCACGGAAGCGTTTCACGATGCCCGACGCTTGAGGTCGGGGCGTTGATACGCAGGCGTTGCTTCTTGGGGCGCAAAGATTTAGCATCGCGGCGGCGTCGTCGAGCGGGTAGCGGACTTGGCTTGGCTGACGCGACGTGAATTGCATTTCTTTTTCGCATGGGTCTTTTTTATGTCGAGTTCTCCTTTGTCGGCGACGCCGGCTGCGGATTCCGTGTCGATGAACGCCGCGACGCGTCGCTACTGGCGAGCCAACGTGTTGATTATGGCGGCGCTGCTGGGCGTGTGGGCGTTCGTTGGATTGGGCTGTGGCGTGCTTTGGGCGGACTGGCTGAACCAGTGGGCGATCGGCGGGGTGCCTTTGGGCTTCTGGTTCGCGCAGCAGGGGAGCATCGCGACGTTCGTGGTGCTGATCTTTATGTACGCGATCACGATGAACCGTTTGGATACGAAGTTCCATCGGGAGACGGGCGGCGTGGCCGAATTGCCGGTGCACGACCCGGAAGATTTTGAGCAAGCCCAGGATGAAGATGGCAAGCTTGCGAAGGGCGGTGACGCTTGAGCGCTTCTGCCTACCCGACGTTGGCGGGCTTGTTTGGCATGACCACGCTGATGACGTGGACGGTGTTGTTTGTGATTCTGACGTTCGGCCTGTATCTGGGCATCGCTTGGGCGTCACGCGTGAAGGACACCAAAGGGTTCTTCATCGCCGGTGGCGGCGTGCCGGCCCCGGCAAACGGGATGGCGACGGCGGCGGACTGGATGTCGGCCGCGTCGTTTATTTCGATGGCGGGTTTGATTTCGGGGATGGGCTTTGCGGGCGGCGTGTACCTCATGGGTTGGACGGGCGGGTATGTGTTGTTGGCGCTGCTGCTCGCACCGTACTTGAGAAAGTTCGGGCACTTCACGGTGCCGGACTTCATTGGCGACCGCTACGACAGTTCCACGGCGCGCTTGATCGCGTTGTTGTGCGCGATCTTCGTGAGCTTCACCTACGTCGTGGGGCAGATGAAGGGCGTGGGCGTGGTTTTCTCGGGATTCTTGGGGGTGACGCCGGCGGTGGGCGTGTTCATCGGGATGGCGATCGTGTTCGTCTACGCGGTGTTCGGCGGGATGAAGGGCATCACGTGGACGCAGGTCGCGCAGTTCTGGGTGCTGATCACGGCGTTCCTGATCCCGGCGGTGGCGATCAGTTTGAAGCTGACCGGGCAAGCGATCCCGAGCGTGGGGTTGG
>JBCCDN010000150.1:0-6584 GCA_039030755.1 Planctomycetota bacterium
CGAGACGCCGCGTGCGGGCCTGATCGTGCGGTCGGTCATCGTCACGCCCGGCCTGCCCCCGGTCAGCGGCTCGGGTGATCCCGCCGTGGCGTTGGCCACCGCCAGCACCCGATCGGCGCGTGTGCTTTACGGCGGAGAGTTAGCGACGCTCGGCGCGGCGTTGGATTCGGACACGGTCGATCTGACCGACCAGGAATGGCATGGCGGACGGACCGGATCGGCCGCGTCGCAACCCGTGGGGGCCGCTTGAACCTCGACGCCCGATTTCGCTTGCTGGTCTTTGCACAAGTGCTGCTGGGCATCGCCGCGTTTTGTATGGCCGAGGCGAACGTGTCGTTGCTGCTGATCGCGGGCGGCCTCGGTGCCGCGTCGTGGACCATCGCCGAGGGACCCAAAGGCCGCCCGCTTCCTCGTTGGTTTGTGAACATGGGTTCGCTGATGGCGGTGGTGTTTATGGTCTTCGAGGTCTTCGCGCGACGCGGCGGCATGATTGTCGCGATGGGACACTTCACGATGGCGCTGCAGCTGTTGATGCTGTACGCCCGGAAAACCAACCGCGAGTACTCGATGCTCCTGGTGCTTTCCTTGATCCAGATGATCGGGGCGTCGGTGCTTTCGGTTTCGATTGTGTACGGCGTTTTGCTCACGGCCTACTGCGGGTTGTCGCTGGTGACCGTGCTCCTGTTTCAACTCAAAAGCACCGGAGACGCGGTTCATCGTTCGCACTTGCGCTCGGCGGGTGTGGCGATCGCGCAAGGCACGGCGACCCGTCCGCGACGCGCCCCGGTGGTGGCGGGGCCCGGTCTGCGGTGGCACCTGCGCGGTGCCTGGGTCGTGGTGGGTGTGTGCTCGGGCTTGCTTGCAGCGGTGATTTTTGTGTTGCTGCCCCGCAGCGGCGACATGCCCATGCTCGGGATGGATCAGTCCCAACGCAGCCTGAATAAACGCGTCGGCTTTTCGACCACCGTGACGCTTTCGGGCGGGGCGTTGAGCGATGGCAGCACCGACGCGGTGATGAACGTGGCGCTCGAACAATTCGGAGCATCGGCGGGGGGAGAACATCGTCCGCTGCTGCTGCGTGGCGTCGCACTCGATCAGTACGATCCCCGCGCCCATCAGTGGCGACGCAGCCAGGTCGCAACCCAGGCCGACACGCCGTTCCGACTTAACCGAAACAACACGGCGTACTTCGCAGAATTTCCCACCGACCGCACCAACGTCGTCGCCACCATCACGCTTCGGGACACCAGCTCCCGGGTGCTGTTCGTGCCCGGCGAGACCAATATGTCGGCCGCGGCGATCGGGAACATTCAGTCTGAGCATTTGGGCCAAGTCATCTTCAGTCCCCTTGATCGACAATTGGGGGCCGGCGACCCGCGTTCGGCGGCGCTGATTTATCGCGTGGTGGTCGCCGGGCTACCAATTCGAGAGCTCGACACTCAGTACCAACAGCTTGAACGGCCACGCCGAAGCCCTCGCGTGCTCTCAACCGAACCGCCGCTTGATCCGTCGGCCCAACCGGCAAAACGATGGCTAGGTCGCAGCGTGTGGTTCGCGGACGGTCCGCAACAACCTGTCGAGGCGTTCGGGGAGCAGGCCTACGGGCCGTCGGCTGGCTTTGATGAGCCTCGCATGCAGGGCCGACCGCTGATGGGGGCTCCCCGCCTCGAAGATTCGTGGTCGCGCAAGGTGTATGCCCGGCAGTGGCCTGTGGAGGTTCAGCGGGTCCGAGCGCTCGCGCTGGAGATTCTTGAGCCTTACGGATTGTCCAGGGATCCAGGTGATCTGCACGACGAGAACGACGGCCGAATCGCGTGGATTTTTGCCGATTACCTACGGTCGGAGTTTCAGTACGACCGCGTCAACCCGCGTGCGATGGCTGGACAAGATCCAGTCACGCGATTCTTGTTTGAGCACCGTCGCGGGCACTGCGAACTATTCGCCGCGGCGCACGCGGCGCTGTGCCGATCGCTGAACATCCCCGCTCGCGTGGTCACCGGTTACCGCGCTTCGGAATACAACGCCTTGGGGGGTTACTACGTCATCCGGCAGAACCACGCCCACGCTTGGACCGAGGTCGATACCGGGCCCATTTCCGGTTGGCGGACCTACGACGCAACGCCCGGTTCAGAAGTCGCCGAGCAACACGCCGGCGATGCGCCCGGTTGGTTTGCCGCGACCCGTCAGCTTTACGAATATCTGGAATTCTCCTGGGTCCGTTCGGTGGTCGCCTTCGATGCGCGGACCCGGGAGAACGTGCTGCGGAGTGTTAATGCCGGCTTTAAGACCGCGGTTTCGAGCGAGGAAGGGTGGATCGCGCGGACCTCGCAGGCCGCGCTCGGGCGGCTCGGCGGTTGGATGGGCGGTTGGCCGCCGAGCCTGCGGTTGCAGTGGGTCGGCTGGGTGTTGGTGGTCGGAGGATGTGCGTTGCTGACCATCGTGGCCGTGCCCATGGGGGTCGCGCTTTGGCGTCGACGGCATCGGCGGAAACGTCTTCGGCTCGATCGTTTGCCCGCCCACGAGTCGCGCGGATTATCTCGTCGTCTGACTTTTTTCCTCGAACTTGTGGCGTTGCTCGAGCGTTACGGCTACCGACGGCCGGCCTGGCAATCCCCCGCAAGTTTCGCGGCCGAACTCGCCGAGGCCCACCCGATGAAGTTTGGACCCCTCGTCGCGCTCACCGACACGTTCTACGACATCCGCTTTGGTCGCCACGAACTGGACGGCGAACGCAAGGCCGCGATCACCGCCCACCTGCGGCAGCTCGAAGCCAACCTTGCGGGCAAGTGAACACCAAGTCTCTGCCCCAACATCCGCCGATCATTCCGCATCAACAAAATGCTCGCGCAACCAACGCCGCATCGCCGCCCACGCCCGCGGCTCGGCGGTCTCGCTGTAGATCGCGCCGGGGTTGAACGAGCCGTCCGCGTTTGGGTTCGTAAAGCTGTGTCGGGCGTGCCCATAGAGATTCACTTGATAGTCCACGTCGCTGGGTTCGAGCGCTTCGATCAGATCGACAAGCTTGCGAAGCGGATCGAATGGGTCGTCCCCGCCGTGTGCGATCAGGATCGCCGCTCGCGTGTTGCTTAGTTCTTGCTCGGTGGGCACCACCGGTGTGCCGTGGAAGCTCACCACCGCATCGACGTCGGCACCGCTGTAGGCCAACTGCAACACGCTCGCTCCGCCGAAGCAAAACCCGATCGCGCCGAGCTTGTCCGCCTGCACCGTCGGCTGGGCCGACAACACCGACAGCGATGCGTTCAGCCGCGCCCTCCAAGTCGGCACATCTCCGTATAGCGCTTGGGCCCACGCCGCCGCCTGCTCGCCCGAATCGGTGACTTTGACCTTGCCGTTTTCGTCCAGCCCATAGAGGTCGGCCGCAAATGCGGCGTAGCCTAACTCGGCGAGCTGTCGAGCCCGCGTGTGGGCGTAATCGTTCAGCCCCCACCACTCCGGCACGACCATCACCCCCGGGGCCGGCTTCTCGGAACTCACCAGCGTGTCGTCGTAGACCAGCGTCCCGCGGAAGCTGGTCCCGTCCAGTTCGTACTCCAAACGCAGCTCCACGAGTTCCGCCGACGCCGAGATGGCCGTTAGCATTCCCACGACGTACCAAACCATTCCAAAACCACGCATGCAACACTCCTGGGCAAGAACAAGGCAACTGCGGCAGTTTAGACGCAGGAAGTCGGACGGACCCTTGTGCGTGGCATCCGCGTTTGAGTAGCATCAACGCAAACCTTCACCGACGGGGAATCTTGATGCCACACCGATCGTTTTTTGTGCCGCTGCTTGCCGTGCTCCTCGCATACGGGGTTGCGCCCTGGGCTCGACCACTGACCGCCGGCGACCCGGTGCACTTCGCCGCGAAGACCCTCGACGATCGCGTCATCAAGGCCGAGGATTACCGCGGCCGACTCCTGGTGATTCACTTCTGGTCCACCTGGCACCGGCCCAGCGTCCGCCAACTCGAAACCCTCCGAGCCGTCCTCGACCACACCGCGCCGCTGGGCGTCGCCATGGTCGGCATCTGCCTCGACGACCCCGACGAGGGCACGGTCATGATGCAGACCATGCTCGCCGGGTCCACCTCCGCGCTCACCGAGGAACAGACCTGGGACCACACCCTCGCGTTGTCGCAAATGCCCGGCCTCGACACGCGGTTCTTCTCCGAGCCTTACGCGATCCCCGCCGTGTGGATCGTTTCACCCGCCGGCGATGCGCTTTGGCAAGGACACCCCGCCGACTTGCCCGAGCAGCTCATCGGCTTTCTCGAGACGCATCCGCCGACGGTCTTGCCCACGGCAAGCCTCGCCGCCGACGTCGACGAGCAAGACACCCCGCCGACCGACACCGAGGCGCCGGACTTGGCCATCCCACTCCCCGAGGCCGGTGCGCCCCAAGAGATCGATGCCACGGCCGCGCTCGCCGCACTCGAGGTCGAAGCCGCCGCCCTGCGCGCCGCCCGCGTGGCCCTGTTGGACGCCGACACCGCCTGGACCCAAGAGACGCCGGACTACGCCACCGCGCTCAAGGCCTTCGCCACGATCGATCCAATCGCTTACGACCAGCCGCTCGTCGCGGCCCACGGTCAGCGCTGGGAACGCGTCATCCAAAACCTCGAACCCGACGCCCGCGACGCGCTGCTCGCCGCTCGGGACACGCTGCCCGAAGCCGGCTTCGCGCTCGACGCCTACCTCGCCGCGGCCGGCCAGGTGAATCCGATGGAGGGCAAACCCGTGGCCGATGCCTCCCGGGTGACGCCCCGGGTCGAGCGTGGCCTCCGTGCTGCCCGCAACGATCGTCACGCCGACGCGTACGACACGTTCGAATCGATTCTCAATGTTGCGCTGGGGGTGCCCGAAGCCGACGAAGCGTTGATCCGCGCGCTGCGGTATGAAGCCGACGAAGCACTCATGACGCAGATCGCGACCGAGAAGTCCGACGTGATCGCCAGCGGCAAGCTCATGATGGCCAAGGCCCACGCCGAAGCATTCAACGAAGAACAGGCCGCCGTCCTGCTCCGCGACATCCTCGACAACCACGCCGAGACGCCCACCGCCGAGGAAGCCCAGGCCTTGCTGCAAACGCTCGATCTTCCCGAGTGATTCCGAGTGTTCGCGCGTGCACCGGCGGTCGCGGACCGCCGGCTCGGGGAGAACTCAATCTCCCGCCACATCCTGCTTCACTTGCCAAAGAACGCGGGCGGACCCGGCCCCTCCGAGGCGGCCCACGACGCATCCCGCGCCGCTTCGCCCCCGGCCTCGCGTATCGACCGCCGAGAGTTCTCGAAAGCGTGCTCCATCCAAGTCGTTCCTTGGGATTCAGAAGCCCACGCCATCCTGGTATGGGCTTGCCCCGGCAACTTGATGGCGACACCCCACCGCTCACACCCCGGCACCTCGCCACGCGATCGACCACCGATCCGCCGTCCGAGCTTCATTCTTGTCTCCTGGAAGTTTTCGCTTCGGTGAGTGCGCACGCCGAGCGCACAGTCCGCGACGCCGTTAAACTCGAATTGCTTGCATGTCTCCCGTGAACCCGCCGACCCATGGCCCGCCAACCCATCTGAGAGAGCCTGTGATGAACGACCGCCGCCGCGTCCCGGTCCGCCGATCCGCTTTGCCCGTGTGCCTGCTTGCCGTCGCGCTGCTGTGGCTGCCCACGCTTAACGCCGCTGCGCAAGACCCGGAATCCAGGGCAGCCGCCAGCGCCGCGGCGGCCGAGTTCGACGTTCCGCGGGTCGGCCCCGCCTCGGACACTCCGCCGACGCTGGGCGATCGCATCGACGCGGTGCTCAACCCGATTAACAGCGCGGTGTTCACGACGCTGTTCTTCGATGTCGCGTTCGGCGCGTTCCAGGAACCGGTGCTGGACGACGCGGGCAACCCGACGTTCGCGCAGGAGCCGGTGATGCTCGAACTGGACGCCGATCTTGAAGCGGCGCTGCTGGACGATGCGGGCAACGTGCCGACCGACGACGAAGGCGAAGCCATCCTCACCGTCTTTCCCGCCGGCGCGTCGGTGCATCAGGTGGACGCGCGTGGGAAGCCGATGTTCACCGACGGCGCGGCGGTGACCGACGGGGCCAAGCTGCCGTTCCTGGTGGTCTGGCTCGCGCTGGGCGCGATCTTCTTCACGGTCTACCACGGGTTCATCAATCTGCGTGGTTTCAAACATGCGATCGACATTGTCCGCGGCAAGTGGGCCGCGCCCGACGACACGGGCGACATCTCGCCGTTCCGGGCGCTGACCTCGGCGCTGTCGGCGACGGTGGGCCTGGGCAACATCGCGGGTGTGGCGATCGCGATGGTGATCGGTGGGCCCGGGGCGCTTTTGTGGATGATGGTGCTCGGGTTCTTCGGGATGGCGAGCAAGTTCCACGAGACGACGCTGAGCCAGATGTTTCGGATCCAGAACAAGGACGGCTCGATGTCGGGCGGGCCGATGTTTTTCCTCTCGGCCGGACTCAAGCAGGCCTATCCCCACGCGCCCGGCGTCGCGACAATCGGCAAGGTGTTGGCCGTGGTCTTTGCGGTGTTCTTGATGGGCGCGAGTCTGGGCGGGGGCAACATGTTCCAGGC
>JBCCDN010000151.1:0-6393 GCA_039030755.1 Planctomycetota bacterium
CCCACGCCGACGCCGCCGACACGCCCGCCGAAGCACTCACATATTTGGAAAAGTGTGAGCCGAACTTTCGCGAGTTGGTCGCCACCGCCCTGCTCGCAAACCGGCTCGAAATTTTGAGCCGAACCGAGCTACGACGTTTTCGTTTACACGTCGCGCGGTTGCGACGGATGGTGGATGAAGAAGCGGAAGCCTGGCAAGCCACCGCGGACGAACTGCGACGCGATGAGGAAGCGGCCTTAGCCGAATCGCGAGGCAAGGCGACCCGCTCCGACCACGACTTCGACCCGCGCGATCAGCAAGCCATCCAACGCGAACTCGACTTCGACGACGTTGACGCGATCGGCCTCACGCATGACGCGCCGCGAACGCTCAACTTCAACGGACAATCCATTGTCCCCCACCACCCGCGTCGCCATCGTCGACCCGCGTGGACGCGTTGGTTCGGCCTCCGTCGCGCCGCATAAACTCCGGTCGTGCACGACGCGACGCCCTCAGAATCCACTAGCACGCTCCTGATCGGCGCCGGCCCGATCGGCTTAGAACTGGCCGTGTGCCTGAAGCACCTCGGGGCCAACTATCTGCACCTCGACGCGGGCAACGTCGGGCAAACCGTCATCAACTATCCCAAGCAAACGCGGTATTTCTCGTCGCCCGAGCGCATCGCCATCGCCGGCGTCGCGCTGTCGACCGTTAACGGCGAAAAGGCGACCCGCGAGCACTACCTCGCGTATCTCCAAGGTGTCGTGAAGCAGTTTGACTTACCCATCCGGCGATACACAAAAGTCACGGGCCTCAAGCGTCATGACGACGGCACTTTCGAGGCCACCACGCCACACCGCACCATCCATGCGAAGCACGTCGTCCTCGCGATCGGCGACATGCACCACCCTCGATGGTTGCAGGTTCCCGGCGAGGATCTACCGCATGTGTCGCACCACTTCGACGAGCCGTATCCGTATGTCGGGCAACGGCTGCTGATCGTCGGTGGACGCAACTCGGCCGTCGAGGCGGCGCTGCGTTGTCACCACGCCGGCGCGAAGGTCACGCTCAGCTATCGGCAGGACCACTTCGACGAACGCGCGATTAAGTATTGGCTGCTCCCCGAAATTCAAGCCCTCATCAAGCACGGCCAAATCGACTTTCATCCCGGCACCGTGCCGACGCGGATCGAAGCCGACGGCGTCACGCTACGGACTTGTGACGGCGCCAAAGACAAAACCAAGCACCGCGCGGACTTCGTGCTACTGCTGACGGGTTACGAGCAGGACAAGACGCTGTTCGCTTCGGCGGGCGTCACGCTCGAAGGCCAGAACCAATCGCCACGCGTCGACCCCGACACGATGATGACCAACGTGCCCAACCTGTTTGTCGCGGGCACCGCCGCGGCGGGCACGCAAGTCAGCTTCTCGCTGTTTATCGAGAATTGCCACGAGCACGCCCGCAAAATCGCCACTGCGATCACCGGCTCCGCCCCGCCCGATCGTCTGATCAACAACGCTGCTGCGACCTTCGGCCTCGCCGAGTCGTGATCGGCTTTACCGACAGTTGTGTTTGACGCGGCCCGTCGCGCTTCGCATGATGCGTGCGGTCTGTCCTTTTACTCTCACGCAGGGGTTCCCATGTCCGACACGCCCGAACCAAACGCCGATCAACCCACGCCGCCGCCCGCCGAGCCCGCGCCGCCGACCGAGCCCGCGGCCGAGACCCCGCCGGCCGCTCCAACGACGGACGACGACAAGAACATGGCCATGCTCGCCCACCTGCTGGGCATCATCCTTTCCGTCGTCGGCCCGCTCATCATCTGGCTAATCAAAAAAGATGAATCCAAATTCGTCGATCAAGAGGGCAAAGAAGCCCTCAACTTCCAGCTAACCGTTTTCATCGCGTACCTCATCCTGGTCCCCGTCACGGTGATCACCTGCGGATTCGGCGTCTTCCTTTATTTTCCGGTCTGGGTTGCGGCCTTGATCCTCGCGATCGTCGCCGCCCTGAAAGCCAAGGACGGCATCGCGTACCGCTACCCGCTGACGATTCGACTGATCAAGTAATCCGGAATCCGATGCAACCCACCGCCAAAGCCCGCGGATTTAATCCGCGGGTTTTTTGCGTCCTTTCGCCGTCGCAACGTGAAGCACCAACGACGCCGCAACGAAGCCAAAACCCACCAGGACATAAACCGGCTCAAGCGTGAAACTCAGGCCGAAGCAGCCCAGCAAACCAATCCACGCCAACGCGCGCGGGAACCGGCGATCTTTCCGAGGCAGGCGGAGCGCCGCGGCGTTAGTCAGACCGTAGTAGATCAGGACGGTCACGGCCGAGAGCGACCAGGCGTGTTGAATCGACCCCAGCGCGAGGAGCACGGCGATGATCGCGGTCACCAGCAGGATCGCCGGCGCGGGGGCCGTGCCGGTGGCATCGACCTTGGCAAACACGCTTGGGAGGTGGCCGCGCCGTCCCATCGCCAGCGCGACCCGTGACAGCCCGAACACCAGATTCAAAAGCACGCCGAACATCGCGGTGATTGCGGCGACGGCGATGAGCAGGGTGACCGGGGCCGGGGTGCCGATCTGCTTGGCGATGGCTTCGAGCGGCGCGGCGGTCTCTTGCGTGAGAGCAGCCAGTGCTTTCGGCTCCACAACAAGCAACGCCGCCACGCATACCACCAGATACATCGAGATCGTGGCCGCCATCGTGACCAACACCGCACGTGGGATCGTTCGTGCCGGTTCGCGGACTTCCTCCGCACACGTCGCGATCCGTCCGTAACCCGTGTACGCGACAAAAATCAACGCGGTTGCCTGAGCCACCGCAAGTAACCAAAACCCGTCACCCGGAACGCCCAGCACCTGCCCGAACGTTGGCGGTGGATACGGAAGATCATCGTATTCGGCGGGCAACCAAGTCCATGGCTGGAACAGCACCGCCGCCACAAACGCCACCAATCCCATTAGCGTCACGCCCACGATAATCGTGTTGACCACCGTCGTCCGCCGCATCCCTTCGAGCACGAGCGACATCACACCCAACAGCACGATGATGCCGATCCCGATACGGAAGCCGGGTTCGTTGACGCCCAGCCACGACAGGCCGTAGGCCGCCAGCCCCAGCGCCGCGGTTGCCGCCGACGCCGACTTGGCCACGAGAAAGGTCACGCCCGCCACCGCGCCCAGCGCCGGCGTCAGGTATTGGTGGCCGTACTCGTAGGTCCCGCCGGCCACGGGATGCGCCGCCGCGAGCTGCGCCGAACTCAGCGCGTTGCACAGCGCCAGTCCGCCCGCCAACACGATCGCCAACAACACCCCCGCCCCCGCAACGCCAGCTCCCAACCCCAGCGCGACGAACACGCCCGTGCCCACCATCGACCCCAGGCCCAACGCGACGGCTCCGGGCACGCCCAGTTCGCGTTTAAGTGTCGCGTTCATCCGCGGAGCCTACGAAACCCGCAAGGATGGTGGATCGATCCCAACGCTGCCGGCAAACGCTGGCGTGAACACCCCGCCACTCAAAAAACGGAGCTCGCAACGTGAAGTCGCGAGCTCCGCGGGGTGGGTGGGGCAATCCTCTCTCGGTTTGGATGCGGTCAAGCGCGTGCGCTTCACCGGTGCGATCTCCTCTTGAGTAAACGTAGCTTACTGGTTTTTATCACCGAAATAGGGCGTTTCGCGCTGGGAAAAACCCTGATAGACCCCCGCCCAGGCGGGTTCCTGCTGAGACGGCAGCCCGAACCCAGTCAACGTTGAACACGCGGGCTGGTTTTCCTTGGCCTCGCAACTTGGCTGGGTTAGACTCGAAGACCCTTGGAAGCCGTTCCCCACCAAACATCCAATTTCCGGCCTTTGTTCCGCCGATCCGCTCGGCAGCTCGGCTTCACGCTGATCGAACTTCTCGTCGTGATTTCAATCATTGCGCTGCTGATCAGCATCCTTCTTCCGGCCTTGGGCGCAGCCCGTGGCACAGCGAAAACGATCGCCTGCCTCAGCAATCAGCGGCAGATCGGCATCGCATTCCACTCCTATTTCACCAATCACGACGGCTTGATTCCCTTCGCGGACGACCCCACGGCCCCCGGCACGGCCGTCCTGAGTTGGGACGACGCACTCACCGACGAATTGGGCCACACCCTAACCCGTGCCCAGAAACAAGCCTCCTTCGTGCCCGTCGAGTTCGGCTCTCCAATTCTCACGTGTCCCGCGGACGAAGCGGTGCGTGAAGGCCCACCGGAAGTCGCGATCCGGACCTACGCCATGCCGCAGTCTGGCCTCGATTTCACGCTCGATCCCCGTGAAGCCCGCGGCTTGGGGGCCGCGCCCGGGCCCGCGGCCAGCAACGTCCGTCGGACCCAATTTTCCATCGATGCCGATGTCCCCGCGGCCTCGAGCACGATCCTCCTCACCGAGTACCCCCGGACCGGCGGGATCATCGGCGGGAAGCTTTTTCCGCCCCTGCAATACGCCTACTACAACATCCAGGGTTCCGCGAACGGCGCCACCATTGAATCCGCCAAGCAGCAGCTTCTGCCCGCGGTGCGCGACATGTTGGGGCTTCATTCCAAAGATCGCTGGCATGTGGGCTCACCCGAAGCCTTGGGGTACTTGGAAACCGGACGGATTTATAATTATTTGAAAGCCGATGGATCGGCCAGCTCGGACACGCCATACGAAACCGCAGGTTCGTTATTTGACCCACGACCTAACGAGATTGACCGTCAGGATTTAAAGGGGCAGTGGACCCGCGATCCGAACGACTAATCCCGCCGGTTCGGGCCTATCCGCTCCGCGTTCACAGGGCTTGGGCGGCTGGTCAGATTCGGGTATCGTGCTGGTTTCCGGGACTTATCGGAGCCGGCCCACCCGGCCGACGCCGAACCGAGCCGTTCGCTTTTGAACGTGCCAGAATCTGGATGTTGCAGTGTGTACGCAGCATCACGTCTTGCCATCCTCGAACGAGGTTTTTTGAATGTCCGCCATGACCGCACGCCTTAAGTCATCCCCGCGTTTGATGTTTTCCACCCGGGCCTGCCTCTTGGCTATGGGCGGAGCCATGACCATTGCGACGGTCAGTCCGGCGATGGGCATTACCTACCTCGATCCCAAGCATGCGCCTTTTGCCCTGACCAAGGCCAACGAAGGCGTCGCCACCTCCGTGGTGTCCCTGGAGTTCGAATACATCGGCCCCGAATCGGTCCCCAACACCATCGGCGGGCTGCGCCGCGAAGGCATCGCCAGCGGCGTCTTGCTGGACTTGGGACAAAACAACGTCTGGATGCTGACCGCCGGCCACAACCTGGCCGTGCAAGGCCGGTACGACGAAGACATCGACGCCGGCGATATCTGGGAACCATCCTTCACCGTAGGCACCGGCAGCAACTACTTCACCAACAACGTCATCGACGTCTTGGACTGGTACGTCTCGTTCGGGGCCAATGACGACGCAACCGCACTATCTCCGTTTGACTTCGGCTTGGTCCGTCTCGACCTCACGCCGCAAGAAGCCGCCGCCCAAGGCATCGAAACCGTGTCGATTTTCAGCCGTCCTCAAGAAACGCTCGTGGACGAAATCCGCGGAGAAACGGTTCAGATCGTGGGGTTTGGCCAAAGCGGCAACGGCGCATTGGGAGGCAATACATTTGACGGCAACCGTCGCTGGGGACAGAACCGCGTGGAGGATTGGCTCGACTCCGACCCGCGGCTGAACCCAGAATTGAACGCGACGGTTTTCGAAGTCGATTTTGATGTCGACCGTGACGACGATCTGTATGACCTCACGCCGGATAATTTCACCGACCTCAACATCACGATTGAAGATCAATACGCACTGAAAAATACCGGCGAATTCACGATCTCTGGCGGTGCCGCCGGCGGCGCCGACCCGCGTCAAGTTCCCGAGGAAGACTTCCGCGTCCCGTTTGAGGTTGGGTTGGCCGTCGGCGATAGCGGCGGCGGGGTCTTTATCGGCGACTCGCTGCTGGGGATTCCGATCTCGACCCGAGCGATCCCGGCTCTGGGCGAAGACAACACGGGCGGAACCGATGACGACACGCTCGCCACCGGGGCGTATCTGTCCGACAGCCAGATCATCACGCTGAGCAACGAAGCGCAACGGATCGCCGACCTGATCTTTTTTGCCGAGCAGGCAGAAATCGACTTCATCAACGGCGACCGCGATGATTTCCTGCTCACCGACAACGAACTCGCGGCCCTGGGATTCGGTTACGGCGCGGTCGATCTGAACCCGCTTTTTAACTTCGAAGATCAAGCCGAAACCAACAACCGCCGCGGCAACGCAGACCCCATCGATCCCGATGGCCTGACCGACGGCGGAGGCACCATCGGCGTGAACGACCTCACCGCCGGGCCCGCAGAAATCCAGCAGCAGAGCCTGCTCATCAGCTAC
>JBCCDN010000152.1:0-6137 GCA_039030755.1 Planctomycetota bacterium
CGGCAACTTGCGGTCCGTTGGTGTCTCCAAGCTCATTGGCGCTGGGTTCGATCACGAGCTGTTCGTTGCCGCCGCTTTATAAAGCAGCCGCCGGTGGCGGCTGTTCCCACCACGTCCTAATTCACTTGTCAAAGAACGCGGGCGGACCCGGCCAGCCGTATTTGCTGAATCAAGATTCGGGTCCGGTGGACGACGCCTTGCGTCCACCCGTCACGCGGCGTCCCGCCGTCGCTTCTGCCCCGGCCCGACGCGCCTTCCACCGAGAGGAATGTCCACGGGCATGCCCCAAAGTCTCAGCGGTCTCCCGCGCGAAGCCCACGGATTGAATCCGTGGGCCTCCGTCCGCGTCGCAACTTGAAACCCGATCGTGCCCGATTTGCTCCCGGCTTCCACCGCCGTCGTCGGCCTCTGATCCGCCGTCCGAATCTCATGATTGACCCGCGTGTCAATCCTCCACGCTTTCCTGCGCACGCCCCGAACAGCACCTCACCTATGGCCCGCCCGCTACCCTTTGCCCATGCCCGCCCCCGGAACCCCGACGCCACGTTTCTACAACACGCTGACCAACCAGCTCGAGGACTTCGTGCCCCTCCAGCCGGGGAAGGTCACGATGTACAACTGCGGGCCGACGGTCTACGACTTCGCCCACATCGGTAACTTCAAGACGTTCCTCTTCGCGGACGTGCTCCGGCGGTTCCTCGAACTGATCGGCCACGAGGTGCACCAGGTGATGAACCTCACCGACGTCGGGCATATGACCGACGATGCGCTCGCGGACGGCGGCGGGCAGGACAAGATGGCCGCGGCGAGCCAGCGTCTGCTCGAAAGCAAGAAGGCCGGCGAGGCCCACGCCGCGGTGATCGACGACCCGAACGATCCGTATCAGGTCGCGCAGTTTTACATCGACGCGTTCCTCGAAGACGGCCGAACGCTGGGCCTGAAGGTCATCGACGAGCACCCGCAGAACATGCCGCGGGCGACCGAGCACATCCGGCAGATGCTCGAGATGATCGGCACGCTGATCGCGAGGGACCACGCGTACGTCGCCGAGGACGGCGCGACCTACTTCCGCGTCGAGTCGTTCCCGGACTACGGCCAACTCTCGGGCAACGACCTCAGTGCGCTACGCGGCGGCGCCGGCGGACGCGTCGACGCGGCGACGCAGGCCATCAAGCAGCACCCCGCCGACTTCATGCTTTGGAAGCGCGACCCATCGCACCTGATGAAGTGGGACCCCCGGAAGATGGGGCTGACCGGAGCGGCGGCCGAGCGGGTGGCCGAGCTGGGCGAGGGCTACCCCGGCTGGCACATCGAGTGCAGCACCATGGCGATGGAGGTGCTCGGCTCGCCCGTGATCGACATCCACACCGGCGGCGAAGATTTGATCTTCCCGCACCACGAATGCGAGATCGCGCAGTCCCGCGGCGCGACCGGCCGGGACCGCTTCGCGAGCTTCTGGATGCACGCCCGCCACATGATGGTCGAGGGGCAAAAGATGTCAAAGCGCACGGGGAACTTCTTCACCGTCCGGCAGATTTTGGATGGCGAATTGACGAGCAACCCGGTCGATCCCGCGGTGCTGCGGTTCGAGCTCATCAAGGCGAATTACCGCAGCCGGATGGACTTCTCGCGGAAAGGTTTGCTGGACTCGGCGTCGGCGGTGAAGAAGCTGCGCGGCTTCGCGGAAAGCGTGGGTTACGACGCCGGCGCGGACGCGGGTCCGATCGACACGGAACAACCCGCCGTCGCGAGATTCATCGAATGCCTCGCGGACGACCTGAACATCGCCGGGGCACTGGGCGTGGTGTTCGAGTTCATCGCCGAACCGCCCCCGGAAGCCGAGCAAGCTCGGAATGCGCTCGCGGCGTTCGATCACGTGCTCGGCGTACTGCCCGGGAAAGCCGAGAGCTCCGGCAGCGACGACAACACCGCCGCGAAGTGCGCCGCCCTCGACGCCGCCCGCGAGGCCAAAGACTTCGCCACCGCCGACGCCATCCGCGACGAACTCCAGGCCGCGGGCTACGAAGTGAAGACCGGCCCGGACGGCACCGTCGCCACGCCGAAGCTCGCGTAAGCCCCAAAAAGTGGGCGGTTGCTTTTTCGGCACTGCGTGATGAATCGCCGCGCTGGCAGCCGCGTCCTCTCGGCGGACCCGTGTTTGTTTGGAGACCTCTCATGCGTTGGCTTTTTGCGTTGCTGTGCTGGTGTTCGGCCTTGGGCGTGGCACGGGCGGACGGCCCGCCGGTCGAGGGCTTGCCGGATTACGTTGGCTGGCTGAACGAACGGATCGGGGCGGACGTGGCGGCGGAGGACAACGCGTTCGTGGCGCTGCTGCCGCTGCTTCGGCCCGCGGATCAAGAGGCTTACGAACCGGCTTGGCTGGCGGGCGTGGAAACCGTACTCGGGGTGGATGTGGACCCCGACGCGGGGCCCGCCATCGTTTGGGTGACGGAGTGGCCCGGCGTGTGTGAGACGTTCCCGGACGAGGAAGCACAGAACGCGTTGGAGGAAAGGCTGACCGACGGTCCCTGGTCCCCGGCCGACGAACCCGCGGCGGCGGCGTGGCTGACTTCGCAGGCGGAGGGCTTTGCGGCGCTCGAAGCGGCAATCGCGCGGCCCGCCTACTTCGCGCCGCTGGTGCGTGAGCGCATGTCAGATTCGATGGCCTCCGTGCTGCTCCCGCACTTGGGCGACGCCCGCCGGCAGGCCCGGTTGCTCTGGATCCGAGCCAACCGCGACCTCGCCATGGGCGATACGGAAGGCGTACTCCGGAACCTCGTCACGATGCGAGCGCTGGCCGACCACCTGCGTCACGAGCCGATCCTGATCTCGAATCTGGTGGGGGCGTCGATCGATTCGATCACGGCCCACGTCGCCGGCGATCTCGTGCGCGGGCAGCCTCTGACGACCGAGCAAGCGACACGCCTGGCCTGGGCTATGCCCGCCGAGATCGACGGCTTCCGCATCGCCGACAACGTGGACCTCGGCGAACGCAGCTTCATGCTCGACGCGATCGATTGGATGGCCCGGCGCGAACGCGACCCGGACGCCAGCCCCGACGCTTCCGCGCAACTGGATTTTGGCGAACCGGACATGGCGGTGCTCCTCCGCGTCACGGCGGGTCCGGGCTTCGATCGGCCGCGAGCCAAGGCGCGCAGCAACGCGCTCTTCGATCGCTGGGTCGAGGCCATGCGCGAGCCGGCCTATGCGGAGGCCGCTGAGGCGGTCGCGGCGGTCGAGGCGGAACTCGAAGCGATTTCGCCGCCCGCGTGGCTCACCGCCCTGCTCGCGGTCGGCACCGTGGGCGAACTTGCCGCCGATGCCCCCGAGATGCCGGCCCGCGAAGCCTTGACCGACGCGGTGACCGACCAGCTCTTGGCGCAGTTCGCTCCGTCCATGAACGCGGCGTTCCGGACCGAACGGGCCCGGGATATGAAGTTCATGCTTGCCCGGCTGACCGCCGCGCTCGAACACACGCGGGCCAAGCAAGGCCAATATCCCGCCACGCTCGCGGCGCTTCACGAGACCCTGGACCAGCCGCCGTTCGGCCCCGTAACCACCGAGTTGTTCGCGTATCGGCTCGACGACGACGGCCGGGGCTACCGACTCGAGACGCTCGGCCTCGGCGAACCCGGCGACACCGAGCCGGAACGACTGGAACGTTTTGAACTCTTGTTTGAACTCCGCCGTCAGGATTGATCGCCGGTTTCTGACGTCGATTCGTCTTGCCCCGCGGTTTTTCCCTCGACGGTGACCTGCGTTTTCGAGCGGTTGGGGTGCCCGAACCAACCATTCACGCCGCCGGGCCCGGGATAGTACTTTTCGAGCGTGTCGGTGACGTCGCGCATCGTGCCGTCGGCTGGAGACCAGCGTTCCTTGACGTCCGGGAATTCCAGCGAGCAGTTCTCGCATTTTGTGTCGTCGCGGAAGCGGATCGGGCACCAGAAGCTTTCGATGTTGCGGAGCATCTCGCTGCCCAGCGACCACACGCCGGTCATCCAGTCGCAGTACAGACACCAAATCCGATCGGCCCCGACGAGGTGGTGGTGCTTCTGTCGGCTGACGCTCACCCAGTCCTTCGCATCGTACGTCGGCAGCTGGATCAGCCAGGCGACGATCGGATAAACGGTCAGTTCGACGAGGCGGACGAGTGCAAACAGCGGGACCGCCCACGCCGTCCACCACACCGCGAGCGTGTTGCGGACCGGGCCGACGGTGCGGTTGAGGGTTTGCGTGATGCGTGGGCCTTGCATGGCTTCGCGGTGGGCGAGTTCGTGCACGCGCATCCAGATGATCATGGCCACACACTGCGCGAGCACGGCAACCGCCAACCAGCCTAGGGCCACAAAGAAGCCGCCGCGCAGTCCGCCGAGCGTGAGGCCGACCAGTTGCGGCAGAACGGTGAGGGTGAAAACCACGACATCCAAGCCGGGAGCGCGGCAAAGCCAGTCGCCAAGCTTGTCTCCGAACCAATCACGGGCAAGGTGGAGGAAGCCGGTGACGGTCAGGAGTGCTACGACGGTGAGCGTGAAGAAAAGCGTAAGGATCATGCACGGATGCTACGTGCAAAACGATGCATGAAAACTGAACGCATCTCATGATCCCAAGCGATCGCGCGATTCACCAGTTGAATTGCACGATCGCGCTGTGGTTGTAGTACGGGTCGAACGCCCGGCCGAAGGGGGAATCCTCGTCCCACGCAAAACTCAGGTCTTCCGGGGCGAGCAACGGATCGACGGCACCACCGGTGGTCGCGGCGTGGCCGTCGAAGTAGGCAAAGTTGGTGGTCCCCCCGCCGTGCCGGTTGAGCGGAAAGTTCCCGATCCATTCGGACGGTGGGAAGCCGCCGCCGCCGTAGCGGAACGCCCAGCCGCGCTGCGCCGCGGGGACATTGGGCGAATCGCCCAGGGCACGGAGTTCGGTCGCGCTGCGGATGCTGTCGCGTTTTCGGTAGCCCGAGACACGATCGATGCCGGCGTTGTAGTAAAAGCTGATGCCTTGCTGCTCGGCGGGTTCACCGGTCCCCGAATTCACGTTTTCGATTTTCGGGTCTTCGTCGCTGGGACAGCCCAGCACACCGTAGTCGCTGACGATGCTTCCGTAGGTGCGTCGATGGAACCATTTCGGATCGCCGAAGTTGAATTTGCTGTTGTTGCCTGGGTTGCTGTCGGTGTAAGCCGCGGGGAACACGCCCTCGTAATCCTCAGCGTAGACGGTCAGCGCGATCCCGAGTTGGCGGTGGTTGGAGAGACAAGCAGCCGTGCGAGCCGCTTCCCGCGCCCCCGAGAGCGCCGGCAGCAACAGCGAGATCAAGAGCGAAATGATCGAGATCACCACGAGCAACTCGATCAGCGTGAAACCCGATTTACGGCGAAAACGCGGAAACATGCCAAGACCTTTCGACGAAGCGAGTAGAAACGAAAAAAATGAATCTCCGACATGCATCGGCAACGTCCGCCGCCGGCATGACCGGCGGCGGACGAAATTGGTTCGATCAATCGGTGCGGCGGCGCCCCAGCAGCATGCCTCCGCCCAAAACCGCTAGCCCGAGCGTGGCGGGTTCGGGCACGAGGACCGCATCGGCCAACGTGTCGGCGTAACGCAACTCATCAAACTGTGCGGTGCCGTTGTAGGCCAGCACGTTCAGGACATCCGAACTGTCAAGCCCACTGACGCCAAAGGTCGGCGTGATGCTGCCCGTCACGCTGGTTTGGTTTTGGTTATCCAGCGAGACTTCGGAGAGACCCGACACCAAGGCATCGGCCACATCCGTGGGGTCCAGAACCCAGAGGGTGGCCTCGCTGGTGGTTCCCGTGAACGCGCCAAAATCAATCGGAGAGAACTTAGCCACCACCAAGTACGTCACCCCGTCAACCATATTAAAGTCTTCGTCAACCGCGATGGGGTCTTTGAAGATACCCACGTTGGCGTCGTGGGTGCTGTCGAATCCGCTGCTGCTTTTGGGCCGAACGAGAAACTCTCGGTTCGGCGCCGCGGCTTCATTGAATTGCGTCCCGAACGTCGATCCATTGTTCGAAGAAAATTGATCCGGGTTGTTGTCCTCGATCTGGCGAATCATGTACGACACCCACAGATCGCTGCTTCCGTCGGTGTCGCCGCCAAAAGCCCGCGATGCC
>JBCCDN010000153.1:0-5950 GCA_039030755.1 Planctomycetota bacterium
AAGACGCCCTGGTCCTCATCCACGAAAAGAAGATCAGCAACCTGCCCGACCTGCTGCCGCTGCTCAACAAAGTCGCGATGGCGCAGAAGCCACTGCTGATCATCGCCGAGGACGTGGAGAACGAAGCGCTCGCCGCGCTCGTCGTGAACCGGCTCCGCGGCGTACTCAAGGTCGCGGCCGTCAAGGCCCCGGGCTTCGGCGATCGCCGCAAGGCCATGCTCGGCGACATCGCCACCCTCACCGGCGGCACCTTCATCAGCGAAGACCTGGGCATCCAACTCGAAGCGATCGAACTCGACCAACTCGGGTCCGCCAAAAAGGTCACCATCGGCAAAGACGACACCACGATCATCGAAGGCGCCGGCAAGAAGAAAGACTTGACCGCCCGCTGCGAGCAGATCCGCAAGCAGATCGAAACCACCACGTCCGACTACGACCGCGAGAAGCTCCAGGAACGCCTAGCCAAGCTCACCGGAGGCGTCGCTATCGTCAACGTCGGTGGCGCGACCGAGACCGCAATGAAGGAAGCCAAGGACCGCGTCGACGACGCGCTGCACGCCACCAAAGCCGCGGCCGCCGAAGGCTACGTGCCCGGAGGCGGCGTCAGCTTCATCCGCGCGATCGAAGCGGTTGAAGCCGGCCGCAGCAAGGCCAAGGGGGATGACAAGCTCGGCTTCGACATCGTCGCCGCCGCGCTCGAACTGCCTTTACGCCAAATCGTGAATAACTCCGGCGAAGACGGCTTTGTCGTCGTCGATGAAGTCAAGTCCAAACAAGGCTCCCACGGCTACGACGCCGCGACCTCGACGTACGTCGACATGGTCAAGGCTGGCATCCTCGACCCCGCGCTCGTCAGCCGCACCGCCTTGCTCAACGCCGCTAGCGTTGCGGGCCTGATGCTCACCACCAACGTCCTGGTCGCCGACCTCGACGACGATGGCGACGTGGTCAACGGCGCGGTCGCCTAATTTCGACGGCTAAGCGTTTGTAAAACACCCGAAGGCCTGGGGACGAAGACTCCCCGGGCCTTCTTCAGAAGCTACACGGTTTCTCCATGGCCACGCAACGCGACTATTACGAAGTGCTCAGCGTCGAACGCAACGCGGACGGCGACACGATCAAGCGCTCGTATCGCAAGCTGGCGATGAAGTTTCACCCCGACCGCAATCCCGACGATAAAGAGGCGGAAGCCAAGTTTAAAGAGTGTGCCGAGGCCTACGAAGTGCTCAGCGACGCCGAGAAGCGTGCGAAGTACGACCGGTTCGGCCACGACGGCCTGCGCGGCCAAGCCGGTCACGACTTCTCGCACATGAACGCCCAGGACATCTTCTCGATGTTCGATCACGTGTTCGGCGGCGGGGGTGGCGGTCGGCGTGCCCGTAGCGGCGTGCAGCGTGGCTACGACCTCGAGACCTCCACCACCATCACGCTGCATGATGTCCTGCACGGCACCGAAGAAGACATCGACTTCACCCGCCAAGACGTCTGCGAAACGTGCGGCGGCTCCGGCGGCAAGCCCGGCACCCAACCCACCGCGTGCGTCACCTGCGGCGGCGTCGGCCAAGTCCGGCGTGGTGGCGGCTTCTTCCAGATGGTCACGCCCTGCCCCGCCTGCGCCGGCCAAGGCAAGACCTTCGCCGAGCCGTGCATCGACTGCGACGGCCAGGGACGCCGCCCACTCAAACGCAAGCTTTCGGTCAAGATCCCGCCCGGCATCGACGACGGTCAAGCCATCCGCGTCTCCGGCGAAGGCGAACCCGGCGTCGGCCCCGATGGCACGGCCGGACCACGCGGCGACCTGCACGTCGTCGTCCGCGTTGAAGAGCACGACCTCTTCGACCGCCAGGACGATCACCTGATTCTCAAGATGCCCGTGGGCTTCGCACAAGCCGCACTCGGAGCCACCGTCGCCGTGCCCACGCTCGACGGCGATACCGCCATCGAAATCAAACCCGGCAGCCAACACGGCGACCTCGTCCGGGTCAAGAGCGAAGGCCTCCCGAATCTCCGGACCGGGCGGCGCGGCGACCTTGTGGCCGTGCTCATGATCGAAGTCCCGAAAAAACTCAACGCCCGCCAGCGCGAAATCCTCGAAGAGTTCGCTGAAACCGAAGACCACGACGCCAACCGCATGACCCACTCCAAGGGCTTTTGGGACAAAATCAAAACGTATCTAGGCAGCTAAGTCCCCCGGAAACTGCCTTTGCCGAAACGAACTACCGCACGCAGCGAGCCATGACCAACGACGCCCGCCATCCCAACACCCCGGAAACCCCCGACGACTTCATCGACCTCACGCCCGACGGCGACGAGCCCTCGCTGGACACCGGCGACGCGTCCGACGAGCAGATGCTCGACAACCTCGACTTCGGCAACGCCACCCGTAACGCCGACGAAGCAGAGGGTGCTGCAAACCCCACGCTACAAGCCGAGCGTGACGAGCTCGAAGCCAAGCTGCTCCGCACCGCCGCCGACTACCAGAACTACGTCCGCCGCGCGACCCGTGAGATCGAAGCAACCCGGCAGCAACGCATCGTCGACGTCGCCCGGGCGATGACCACCGTGCTCGATCACTTCGACCGCGCCTTGCAAGTCGACCCGGCCAGCACCACCACCGAAGAAGTGCTCCAAGGCGTCGGCTCGATCCGCGACGAACTACTCAAGGGCCTCGCCGCGTTCGGCCTCGAGCGCGTCGAGGTTCAACCCGGCGACGAGTTCGACCCCAACCGCCACGAAGCCTTGATGTTCCAACCCACCGAAGGTTTCGAATCCGGCCAAGTCGTCGAGACGCTCATGCCCGGCTACTTCGTCAAGGACACGCCCGTACGTCCGGCGCAGGTCGCGGTCGCGCAATAAAGGAAACCCATGCCGACTTACGACTACGTCTGCAACGCCTGCGGTCACGAGTTCGAAGAGTTCCAGGCAATCACCGCCAAGCCGCTCCGCAAGTGCCCGCAATGCGGCAAGCTCAAACTCCAACGCCTCATCGGCACCGGGGCTGGCGTGATCTTCAAAGGCTCGGGCTTCTACGAAACCGACTACCGCAGTGAAGGCTACGACAAGGCGAAAAAGGCCGAGTCCGAGGCCGCCAAACCCAAGGATGCCAAAGCGAACAAGTCCGGCAATGACGCAAAAAAGGCTGAAACCAAGCCCACAGGCAAACCCGAGAGCAAGCCGGCGTCCAAGGTCAACTCCGCCAAATCAAGCGGCAAGTCCAAGGACTGACCACCTTTGCGCGCAGGCACGCCCAAAGCCGGATTCCCCTGCAAAATCCGGTTAAACTCTTGCCCCAACGTTCGGCACGGAGGAGAACATCCCCGAACCCAAGATCGCTCCCCCTCGATCTAGCCACGCACGGCCACACCACCGGAATCTCAACATGCTCTCATCACGGATGATGTTTCGCGCGAGCCGGACGATGTCGCTCGCTTTGCTTACCGCATTATTGCTGACCAAAACGCACGTCGGTTACGCCGCTCCGCCGCCAATCGGCGAAGACACGTTCTTCGAAAGCGTCGTCGAACAAGCCGAGCAACTCGCACAAAGCGATTACGAAAGTATCGGCCCCGCTCTGCCCCCCGTCGTGGCCGACTTACCCGAGCACGGCACCCGTTCGATCCCGTTCATCCCCGAAAAAGCGCTCTGGACCGAGGTCGGCCTGCCGATCCGCTTCCAGCTTTTCCACCGAGGCGCGTGGTTCGACAAGCCCGTCCGCGTCAACGAAATCATCGGCAATAAAACGGCGCCTATCGCCTATTCGCCCGAGCGGTTTGACCTCACCCGCTCGGGACTATCGCCCGAGATGCTGCGTGAAAACATCGAGCACGCCGGCGTCACGCTGCACTTCTTGGACCCCCAAGCCAACACGTTCCGCGAGAAGCTCTCGTTCTTGGGCGCGTCCTACTTCCGTGCCATCGGCAGTGACCACCACTGGGGTGCCAGCGCCCGCGGCGTTGCGATCAATACGTTCCTCGAAGGCGTCGCCGAGGAGTTCCCCGCCTACGAGGCCTTCTGGCTTCAGCGCCCCGAACCCAACGACAAAGAGGCCGTGGTCTACGCGCTGCTCAACGGCCCGTCCGTCACCGGTGCCTACCGCTTTGTTGCCCGCCCCGGCGACCAGACCGCCATCCACACCGATGTCGCTTTGTTCTTCCGTCAAAACCTCGACAAGCCCGTGCAGAAGCTCGGCCTCGCCCCGCTCACCAGCATGTTCCTCATGGGCGAAGAGCAGCCTGGCCGCAGCGGCGCGTGGCGGCCCGAGGTCCACGACTCCGACGGCCTGCTCATGATCGACGGCAATGGCGAACACACTTGGCGCCCCCTCGACAATCCCGCCGCCTCGCGCGTTTCCCGCTTCGCCCTCAACAATCCCAAAGGCTTCGGCCTCATCCAGCGCGACCGACGGTTTGAAAGCTATATGGACCCCGCGTTGGAGTACCACCGCCGGCCCAGCGTCTGGGTGCAGACCCACGGCGACTGGGGCCAGGGCTGGGTCGAACTCATCGAGTTCCATTCTGAGGACGAAGACTTCGACAACCTCGGCGCGTTTTGGGTGCCGCAAGACGATTCGGTGCTGCAATCCGGCCAGCGCCTCGACTTGGGGTACACGCTATGGTTCTGCGACGACCAGCCGCCGGTTCCCTCGGCCGGCCGATTCACCGACACGTACCGCGGCGTGCCCCAAGCCCTGTTCCCCAACCGACGTGAGAACGGCGCGCTGCGTTTCGTGCTGCTCGCCGAGGGCGGCGGCTTGGAAGAACAATTCGCTGGGCTCCCCGAAGTCGTGACCACGATCACCAATGGGCAAATCCTCGGTAGCCCCTCGGCTGTCCGCATCCCCGAGTTGGACAAGTGGCAGGTCATGATCGACGCACGGCCCTACGAAAATGGCAACCCCATGGAGATTCGGGCTCACCTGAAGCGCAACGAGCACGTGCTCACCGAGACGTGGTCCTACCGCTGGGACTGGGGCCTGCCTTGACCGACGACGCTGCCGCATCTGAACCGCCGGTGAAAGACTTTCGGCATGATGCGCGGCACCGCGTGTTGGGCTATCTCGTCGCCCGGGGGATCAAGGACCGACGCGAACGCGAGAGATGGCTCGATCGGTTGTTTGAGGACGTGGAGTCGCACGACCGGTTGGTCTTCGGCTCGCCACAAGCGACCGTGAAAGCGATCGACGCCTACGAACGGTTGATCGCTCAAGGCCCATCCGACGACGTTCGCCGTCCTTGGTTGCCCCAGGCAAAGCCCAAGGCCATGCCGCGTCAACCGCTGGGCGATCTTCCGGCCGTGCTGCGTGGTTCGTTCTGGTCCCGCACCGCGCGATGGGCCTGGCCACGATTCGGCCGTGGCGCTCACGCGGACGCCACGCCGCCATCGACCGACACCCGGGAATCCTCGGTAAACTGATCGTTGGCAGATGCTTCGCATCTGCCACCCGACACCCGCCTGCCGCCCCGCCGCACGGAGCGATCCCGCGTGACCCCTGCCCCGTCCCAAACCGCCAACCCGATGGAAGAGCCCGCGTCGCGTTTTGAGGCGGCCGTGCTGTTTTCCCGGGCTGGCTTGGTGCTTGCATCCTTGGCCAGCACGTATGTCGCCGCCGTTGCGTTTGGTCACTTGGTTTTCCGTGACGGTCTCGGCCCAGGCGCGATCGTGCTCTGGCTCCTTTTCGTGGTGCTGTTCATGTGGGTCGCCCAAGGCTTTTGGACCGCAACCATCGGCCTGCTGCACATGCTCCGCAGCTCGCCGACCTCGATCGTGCCGTTCCGGCGTGAGCCTACGCCCCGGTTCCCGGTCTCCGAGTTACCGCGCACCGCCGTGGTCATGCCCATCTACAACGAAGACCCCGTCCGTGTCTTCGCCGGCCTCGAAGCCATGATCCGCTCGATCCGGCAAACCGGTTACGCCGACGCCTTTGATTGGCACATCCTCAGCGACACGCGCG
>JBCCDN010000154.1:0-5814 GCA_039030755.1 Planctomycetota bacterium
CAAGTCATCTTGATCGATGCACTGGAGTCCGCCTTAGGTACCGATCTGGGACTGACGCACATTGAGCCGGGCTTTGCCGAGACGGATCGTTTTCTGATCCACGCCACGGCTCCGAGCGGGATGACTTTTAACTTTGCCGACGCGGACCCGGAGGCAGACCGCCGAAACGAACCCGCCCTGAACTGGTTCGCATGGAAATTCGGCAGACGGTACGACACGATGGCCGCCCTCCCACTGCCGGCCGAAGCGGTGACTTCGCCTGCGTCGATCCGCTTTGAAGCGTTGCGAGCGATCTGGCTAGCCCGGGATCTCGTCACGTTAAGGAGCCCGGAGCAAGCTCCGCTACCGCTGGCGTGGCACGGCCAGGGTCCTCAACCTGTCGCGATTTTCCGAAGTTCGTGGCAAGGCCAAGATGCGTCCTACTTAGGCACCAAAGGCGGCCGTGCCTCGGTGAATCACGGCCACATGGACGCAGGCAGCTTTGTTTTGGAAGCCATGGGGATTCGTTGGGCACACGATCTGGGCCGACAGAATTATCACGCACTGGAATCGCAAGGCTTCGAACGCCTCTTCGACCGAGACGTCCAAAGCCCGCGTTGGTCATTGTTCCGACTCGGCCCCTACTCTCACAACACCGTAACCCTCAACGATGGCCTACACGATCCCGACGCCACGGGAAAACTCATGGACGTCACCTCCGGCGAAGGCTTCGGAGAAGCGACCTACGCCTTGGGCGAGATTCTTCCTGCATGCGAGCGATGGACTCGTAACTTTCGGCTCGAGCATGGGGGATCGCTCCGCGTCACCGATGTGATCGTCGGAATGGAGCCCGGCACGCGGGTGCGCTGGGCCATGTTGACCGGTGCTGAAATTGCGATCTCGAGCGATGGCAAGTCCGCCGAGTTGACTCAAGGCGGCAAAACACTGAGCGTGAAAGCAGAAGCGCCCCGTGACTATCGCTTCCGGTCGGCCCCCGCTCGCAACGAGCCGGCCTTCCGTTTCGACGAACCCAATCCCGGCCGATCGCTGCTGCTTCTCGAAGGTTCAGCGGGAGCGTCGGGGGCTGTGAAACTGCGTGTAATGCTTGATTGGGATCATCAGCAAGACGAGACGGAGTAGACACGAAGGTTGTCCGGGTCGCGGTCAAACTGCTATTTCGTAAACGGCTAATCGAAACGTAGCTTCGCATTGATTCGGGCGCATAAAAAAGGTCTCGGCCGGGGAGGCAACCGGCACGAGACCCGATCCAGGGCGATGGTGGTTTTCAGTGCTGACTTCCTTAGCGGCACCGTTTGTCGCGCCATGCACGTTGTGTGACGGCGACATGCGAAGAGTCCAATTCGATAGCTGGCGGGGCGAAAGCCTTTATCGAAAAATGTTCAACCGCGGGGGCTGCCTTAACGGCTGTGACGTTTGGTCTTCTCAGAAGCCCATATCAACGCGTGACGTGCCGATCGGAGGCTCCGTATACTCCGACCGCATGCCCGAAGCGAAGCAGATCAAGCCAAACCCGTTCGACGGCGAAAAAGTCGGCCTGTTCCCTGGGACTTTCGATCCGTTATCCAACGGTCACCTGGACGTCATCGTCCGCGGACAGCGACTATTCGATCGGCTCGTCGTCGCGGTCGGGCGAAACCCCGCGAAACGTGAAGTCTTCACCACCGACGAACGCGTGGACATGATCCAGGAACTGGTCGAGGACCGCTGCGGCGCGCACGTTGAGGTCGCTTCGTTCAGCGGGCTGACGGTGGACTACGCCAAAAATATTGGCGCGACGGCGATCCTTCGCGGGATCCGCAACGTGACCGATCTGAATTTCGAGTTTCAGCTGGCCCTGACCAACCGGGCGATTGCCGACGTGGAAACCGTTTTCATCATGACTGGCGAGGTCCACGCCTTCACAAGCAGCACGCTCATCAAGCAGATCGCGTCGGGCGGAGATATCGACCGACTTTCGCCGCTTCTCCCGAGCCTTATTCTCGAGCGGCTCCGAGAGAAGAAAGACGCGAATGACGGGGTCGTGCCTTGGTCGCATGTGGACCATCTCAAGGAGTAGGGGGTAACGCATTGGCCATCAACTTCCGCATCATCAGTATCGGGGCCCTCAGCCGACACGACCTCTGGCAGGGAAACGCCGCCAGCGCGACCCTACGCACGGCGCACGCCACGACCACACTGATCCGAAGCGGCGATCGCGTCATTTTGGTTGATCCTGCGCTTCCTTCCCAAGCGTTGGTGCCCCGGCTGAATGAACGCTGCGGGCTTCGACCCGAAGACATCACAACGATCTTTTTGACGAATTTTCGACCGGCCCACCGCATGGGACTCGAAGCCTTCGATCAAGCTCAGTGGTTAGTCTTCGAAACCGAACGGGAACGCATCGGCAGACAGCTGCTGGCTCGTTTCGATCAGGAAGAGGACAACCAGGTCCGCCGTCTCATCGAGTACGAGATTGGGCTGCTCAAGAAAACGCAAGCAGCGCCGGATCGATTGGCCGAGGATGTCGACCTGTTCCCACTGCCGGGTTACACGCCGGGCACCTGCGGACTCCTCCTCAGCCTTGCCGGCGAGACTGTACTGGTTGCGGGGGACGCGGTGCCGACAGTGGAGCACCTGGAAAGCTCGCAGGTTTTGCGGTCGGCGTTCGACGTGAATCAAGCGATGGATTCACTGGTGGAAGCGATCGAAATCGCCGACCAAATTGTGTGCGGTCACGACAACGTGGTCCCGAATCGCACGCGGCGAGCCGGGCTCTAACGGCCGACCTGGGGCAACCGGCCAACTTGAGCTACCAAGCAACCACGCGATCGGCGGGACGACGCTTTGTGCGGACCAGACGACTATTCGGCCCGTCGTTTTTGGCGTATTTTTCTTCCGCCCTTCTCGGCGTTCGCCCGACGTCAATGTGCCGCTGAATCGTCCAGCGCTTCGCCGCTTGCTCGGGGGTATCGAGCCACCACGTCTGATCCAACACGTCAGCCAGCCAGCACCAGGGCTCTTCGGTCAGCAGTAGATACTGCCCTTCGGCCACCAAAAAGGCAGTGTCGGACGTGACGGGGTGTTTGCTGGGCACAGGCTCATGCTCACGCCGGCTGTATACCGGCACCGGGCCAACGTTGGCCGAAGAACGGTAGCGTTCGAGAAGTTCGCGATAGCCTAAGGCGTTGTAGGTAAACGGGGCGCCCTTTCGATCCGTCCAGCCTTGATGCTTCAGGGTGCGGTTTGGGAAATGGAAGCCGTCCATGGGTGCATAGACCGCGAAACCTGGGATCTGCGCGGCCGTGTTCACTGAATTCACCAAGCGCGATGCAAGCGTCGACTTCCCCGAACCCGCGACGCCCGCGATGCCCAAGACGAAACGCCGGCCCTGCCGTATCGCGTGACGCGCTAAGCCCAGCAACTCGTTTTCCACGAGCGTCTTGATGGTGTCTTCGTCCAATCGCGTTCGAGCAGCGGCGGAATCCACAGAGCCTCCATGGCGGCATCCGAACAGAACAAGGTCTGTACGCACGGTTAGAATCACTTTCCTCTCGAACTCTAAACCCTAACGCCTGCCCCGCTATTCGTCATGCCCGACTCCGACCCGACCCTGAACCGATACTCGTCCCGCATCACGCAACCGCGTAGCCAAGGCGCCTCGCAGGCGATGCTTCACGCCACCGGCCTGTCGAGCGACGACCTCAATAAAGCCCAAGTGGGCATCGCCGCGTGCTGGTACGAAGGCAACCCCTGCAACATGCACCTGGGGGACTTAGCAGACCACGTCAAACGCGGCGTCGTTGAGGCCGACCTGATCGGGATGCGGTTCAACACCATCGGCGTGTCGGACGGCATCAGCATGGGCACCGACGGCATGTGCTTCTCGCTGCAATCGCGCGACCTCATCGCCGACTCGGTGGAAACGGTCATGGGAGCCCAGTGGTACGACGGCGTCGTCGCCTTGCCCGGCTGCGACAAAAATATGCCTGGCGTCGTGATCGCCATGGGTCGTCTAAACCGTCCGGCGATCATGGTGTACGGCGGCACGATCAAGCCCGGTTGCACCACGCTCCAAGGCCGAGAAGAGACGCTGGACGTCGTGAGCGCGTTCCAATCCTACGGCCAATCCATCGCGGGCAGCATCACCGAAGCCGAACGCGCTGCGATCGTGGAGAACAGTTGCCCCGGAGCCGGCGCGTGCGGCGGTATGTACACGGCCAACACCATGGCGTCCGCCATCGAAGCCTTGGGTTTATCACTGCCCTACTCGTCGAGCACGCCCGCCGAAGACCCCGAGAAGATCGCAGAATGCGTTGCGGCCGGGAAAGCCATGCGTGTTCTACTGGAGCGCGACCTCAAGCCACGCGACCTCGTCACGCGGGCCAGCTTTGAGAACGCGATGGTGCTCATCACCGCGCTCGGGGGTTCGACCAATGCCGTGCTGCACCTGATCGCTATGGCAGATTCGTTTGGCATCAGCATCACGATCGACGACTTCCTTAGCGTCGCCAACCGGATCCCCCTGCTTGCCGACCTCAAGCCCTCGGGGAAGTACGTCATGGAAGATCTGCACAAGATCGGCGGCGTGCCCGCAGTCATGAAATACTTACTGGCCGAGGGGTTGCTCGACGGCACTCCGATGACCGTCACCGGCAAGACGCTCGCGGAGAACCTCGCGAACCTTCCGGAACTCGACGCCAAGCAGGACATCGTCCACCCTCTCGACAATCCGCTCAAGCCTCGTGGCCACATCAGCATTCTCAAAGGCAACCTGGCGCCCGGCGGTGCTGTAGGCAAGATCACTGGTAAGCAGGGCCTGCGTTTCACGGGGCCGGCCCGCGTATTCGATCGCGAAGAAGACATGATCGCCGGCCTCGAAGCCGGCAAGATCGCCTCAGGCGATGTCATCGTGATCCGCTACGAAGGCCCCAAGGGCGGCCCCGGCATGCCCGAGATGCTCACGCCCACCTCGGCCCTCGCGGGGGCGGGCTTCCTCGACGATGTCGCCCTGATCACTGACGGCCGATTCTCGGGTGGAAGCCACGGCTTCATCATCGGCCACGTGGTGCCCGAAGCCCAGGAAGGCGGTCCGATCGCACTCGTTCAGGACGGCGACACCATCACAATCGACGACGAAACGCACGAAATCACAGTCGACCTCAGCGACGAGGAACTGTCCAAGCGCAAAGCCGCGTGGAGTCAGCCGACGTACAAAGCGCAACGCGGAACTTTGGCCAAATACATCCGCCTGGTGCAGGACGCTTCACACGGCTGCGTCACCGATGCACCGGTTTAAATCAACGTCCCGTCGTCA
This sequence comes from Planctomycetota bacterium, assembly GCA_039030755.1. GTDB lineage: Bacteria > Planctomycetota > Phycisphaerae > Phycisphaerales > Phycisphaeraceae > CAZIXN01. The sequence continues at coordinate 5,294 of JBCCDN010000154.1, forward strand.
CCCGAAGTGCCGAAGGATGCAACAACAGCACCGACTCATTCCGCAACTGCGACATGCCGTCCAATAACGACGCGGCCTGCTTCCAACGCGCTTCGCCGAGTAATTGACGTAATGCCGCAACCTCGGGCAGGGTCGCTTGAACGCGTGGCCCACTGATGCCGAACACTTCGTTCAAGTACTCCGGCAAAGAAAGCGGGAGCGGCAAATCGATCACGTCGTATTCGCCTTCTTCCAAGTCAACATGCTCGGCCAATGCCAAGAGCGCCGCGTCGAGCCCGCCCAAATCGTCGGCCATGCCATTCTGAACTGCCTGTGCACCGGTGAAGAGCAGTCCTTCATCCACGGCGTCCAGATCGGGTAGGCGGTCACCTCGACCAATCTGGATACGCTCGCAGAATTGGTCATAGACCACATGCATCGACTTCCGCACAAGCTCGCGTTGGTCGTCCGTGAACGGCTCCACGGAATTAAACAAGTCGCCGCCGGGCCCGCGCGTTCGACGTGTGATCCCCACACCGGCC
>JBCCDN010000155.1:0-5780 GCA_039030755.1 Planctomycetota bacterium
CCCGGGATCCGGAAACCCGCGTTCAAACCTGACGCAGGTCTCGCCCGGCAACGCGATGGCAACGCCCAACCGCTCACCCCCGGCACCGCACCGCGCCGTCGGCCTCTGATCCGCCGTCCGAGTTTCATTGTTGGCGCGCCGGCGATGCCGGCACGCGTCCCTGCGCACACCCCCAACCACGCCCACCCGCCGCCGCCAAACCGAGCAACCCCAACAACCGCCACGGCAGATCATGGCCAACCCCCGTTGAAGCTGACGCATGCCGAACCACGACACGCCTACCGCGCGATCCACGACGACGTTTGGCCCGAGATGCGCGACGCCCTTACCCGCCACGGCTGGCACCATGACTCCCTGTTCCTCCGCGACGACGGCCTGCTCATCGGCCATGTCGAAACCCCCGACTTCGAACGAGCCGTCGCGGGCATGCAGACCGAACCCACCAATGCCAAGTGGCAGACGCAGGTACGGCACCTCTTCGCGGCGCTGGCCAGCGAAGCCGCGGACACGTCGATACAACCCATCCCGTGCGTTTTTCAATTGCCGTGAAGCGTTAATCCGCTTCCGGGGTTTTCGAAGATGGCCCGGGCGCGATCAGGACGGTGCGGAACCCCAGGTGATTCATCGCCGAGTCGGGCGTCGCGCTTTCGCGCGAGCTAGGCCGGTAGTTCGCGCAGTAGGCATCGTTGCACAGGAACGACCCGCCGCGCTGGCTGCGCAGTTCGGGGGCATGCGGTTTGCGTGGGTCGAAGCTGCGCGACGGCCCGACCGGATCGGCGAAAATCGCGTGAGCCTGCGCATCACGCTCGGCGTCACGTACCCGCAGTGCATAGGCATCCACGCGATAGAGATCGGCACACCATTCCCAGACGTTGCCCGCCATGCCGTACAGGCCCAGGGCGTTGGGGGGAAAGGCGTCGACGGGGTTGGTGTAGACATAGCCGTCCTCGGCGGTGTTTTGCCGAGGGAACTTGCCGGTCCAATAGTTCGCCCGCGTCGGGTCCACGACATCGTCGCCCCAAACATTGGTCGTGTGTTGGTCGACCCCGCCGCGCGCGGCGAATTCCCATTCTGCTTCGGTGGGCAACTGCTTGCCCGCCCACGCGGCGTAGGCCGCGGCGTCTTCCCAACAAACCTGTACGACCGGGTGATCGTCGAGGCCGTCGATGGTCGTGCCCGGGCCGCGCGGCGCGCGCCAGCTTGCGCCAGGCACGAGCTTCCACCACGCGCGAGAGTCACTGAAGTCCACGTCATACGCCGGCGGACTGAACACCAACGACGCGGGCCGGAGCATGTGAGCCGGGGGCTTGGGCGTGCCGGGCGGGACCTGTTTTTGAATCTCATTCCAATCGACGGGGCGTTCCGCGACGGTGACGTAACCCGTGGCCTCGATGAACGCGCGGAACTGCGCGTTGGTGACCTCCGTGGCGTCGATCCAGAAGCCAGCGACGCGTACGCGATGCAGCGGCTTTTCGTGCGGCTGGGCGAAGCCGTCGTCGCCACCCATCGTGAACTCGCCGCCGGGCACCCAGATCATGCCGTCGGTGGAGACCACGGGTACGACAACGGGGTCGTTCTCAAGATCAGCCGCAACGCGCGCCCCCGCCGGCACCGAGGGAGCGCAACACGCCGGAACCACGGCGGATTCATGAATCGCTTCGCCCCGCGTCGGCAACGTGATCCAAAACGCACACGCCGCCAGCCAACCCAAGACTCGAAACGCACCTCGCATTTGGCAATTCTAAATCACACCAACCCACCGACCAAGACTCGCGTCTAGCCCGCCCGCAGCGCCCACAAGTCACGGCCGAAGTGATCAACCAATACTTCGCGGTAGGTGACTTCGCGGTAGGTGTTGGTGTGCTCGGTCCAGACCTGACAGGGCCGCAGCGTTCGTGGTCAAAAAACCCATGTGGCGTGAAGCATTGACCACTGGTTACGCGCTGTGGATGCGGAAGCTCATCACGGCGTAGGGCGTGAAGTCGAAGTGGCCGTTGGCACTGAGCGGGGGACCGATGTCGTGACCGCGGAGGTCGGTCGGAGTGGCGATCCGGCCCGGAGCAAGTCGGAGTCGGGCGGTACCACGTCGGCCGAGTGTTTCGTGGAGGCGGAGCGTCCACGCGCCCTGGGGATCGGTGCCCTTTCTTGCGGGGACGGCGAACGCGGGGATCAGGCTGTCGCCTCCGTTCACAGGATCGACGGCGAGCAGGCCCGCATCGCACGGAACGCCGTGATAGGTCCACGGCTCCGTAAAAAGCGTGTCGGCGAGCGCGGCAGGCTGCTGGTCACGCGGCGCATCGGCGGCGAACGCGCCGAGCGCGAGTTCGATGGTGTGGTGTTGCAGATCGGTGACGCGATCGGACGAGGCGGCGCTGTGGTTGCCGCCTCCGCCGTAGGTACTGCCGGGCATGACGGCCGAGCGGACCAGGGAGAGGTGAAGCGTACCGCGGTAGGCACCGAAGCCGTACTTGGCTTGCGTGATGAGCATCGCGCCTTGGGATTCGGTGTCGTCGCTGACACACGCCCAGCGGGAGCCGGGCACTTCAAACATGGCATCGTTGGCGAGCGGGCCGGCGAGTTGAGGTCGTTGGACGCTGCCGAAGGGCGCGCCGTAGCGGGCGTACTTGCCGCGATAGTCGGTGGGCATGACGAACTTGAGCAGCGCCTGCGGGTCTTGCCAGTCCAGCTCGATCGTGATGCGGAGCACCGCGCTGCCGGCTTCTAGCGTGTAACGCACGGTTGCGGTGCTGTGGCGGCCGACGTTGCGGGTAAAGGCGAGGGACGGCGCGAGCGGCTCGGCGGGGTCGAGTTGTTTTTGCGCGGGCGTGGTGACGCGGGTGCCGTTGGTCAGCGTGGATCGATCCAAATCCCAGGCGTCGTAGTTGGCGGGATGATCGGGGAAAGTCCAGAGCTGGGCCGCGGGTTGGGTGAGTTGAATCGGTTGGCCATCCACACGCATCGCGCGGATCTCGCCTTTGGCGTTGAAGTTCACCTTGACCCGACCGTTGTCGAGCGTGGTGGTGCTGGCCTTCACCGGCTGGGAATCGAGAACGTTCAAATCGGCGACCGCGGTCCCCGACAGCGAAGGGAGTTCGACGCGTTGGCCGTTATGCAGCATGGTGCGCGACACGGGCAACGGGTTGAAGACGCAGGGCTGCGGCTTCGGATTGGATTTATGTTTCGATTGTTTTTCCAACGTTTCCCGCGCCTCGGCGTGCGTCTCTTCCGCAATTTGTTGCAGCTCGGGCACGGCCTCCTCGTACACCTGCGGAATCGAACTGCCGGGGATGTCATCGTGGAACTGGGCAAACACCACGCGCTTCCACGCATGCGTCAGCGCAGCGTCACGGTCGTCCAGACCCAGCACGCAGCGCGCGGCTTCCCACTGTTGCAAGCCACGCTCGGCAGCGCGGAAGGCTTCCTTCAAGTCGCCGTGCGTGGTCTGGACGCCGCGGTGGTATTCGAGGTACATCTCGCCATCCCACGTCGGCAGTTCGTCGCGTACTTTCGGCTCGGCCATACGATCAAAGAAGATCTCGATCGTGCCCCATTTGCACCTGGGCATCGTCGCGACGTTGGCCAAACGTCGGGCGCGTTCGCACATCGCGTCGTTGGGGCCGCCGCCGCCGTCGCCGTAACCCGTGGGCACGAGCGCTTCGGGATGCACCGCGCTTTGACGGTGATTGTTTTGCGCGCGGTCGAGTTCGGGCGGGGTGGCGGCGAGGTTGTAGTGTTCCCACGCGAGGTGGGCGAGCACTTGGCTGCCGTCGTGGCCGACCCACTTGAAGCTGGAATAGGGAAACTGATTCGCGCTGGACCAGTGCATCTTGGTGGTGAAGAAGTACGGCACGCCGAAGCCGTTCATCAACGTGGGCATGACCCCCGAGTAGCCAAACACGTCGGGGATCCAGACGACGCTGGCCTCCGAACCGTCGCCACGCAGGTCACGGAAGCCTTGCTGGCCAAGCGAAAACGCACGGACCAGCGCTTCGCCGCAAGGGAGCTGCGTGTCGGACTCGACGTATAGCGCGCCCGTCGGCTCCCACGCGCCCGCCTTGGCGGCACGCTTCACGCGACGCAGCAGTTCGGGGTTCCGTCGCCCCACCGCCTCGTAACTCGCGGGCTGCGAGTAGCCGAACGTCATCTCGGGATACCGACGTTGCACATCGAGCACGTTCGCGAACGAGTGCGTCGCTTTAAATTCGCCGATGCGTTCGGGCCAGAGCCAGACCAGGTCGATGTGCGCGTGGCCGGTGAGCGTTGCGTCGAGGGCGGTCGCGTCGGCGGGGAGATCGGCGAAGAGTCGTTTTGTGATCTTGCGCATCGCCGCGGGCCCAACGTTGTCCAGCGCATCGACCGCCCGGTCCAGGCCGTCCAGAATCTTCCGGCACACCGGCGGCAAGCCTTCGATCGGCCGACGAAAACCAAACCCCTTGGGCCAGTCGGAAGTGAGCGGATACGCCTGGCCGTGCAGCAACACCGCGACTTCGAGCAACACATCCACATCGTGAAACGCGTGCCACGCGTCGTCGTCCCGGCTCGCCAAAAACGCGCCATCAAACCGGCTGCCCCGCTCGTCGATGCCTTGGCCGGCCCCGGGCACCCAAATACCCGTGCGGCAGCAGACCGACTCGATCCGCAACGTGCCGCCACGCGCATCGAGCTTGCTCGGCAACGCCACGTGCGTGTGACCCGGATCGACGCCGGCCCAGGCGATCCCGTCGATGAACACGGTCGCTTCGCCTTGATCGCACCAGCGCAGGTATCGCGGCTGTGATTTTTCGCCGCGCGTCGACCGCCCGGTGGAGGGAACCTGCACCGTCCACCAGCAATGCTCGAACGCACGCCCCCAATAGCTCGGCGTCCGTTTCGCCGGCCGATACTTGAGGGTGTCGGCGTCTTGAACGGGCGTCGCGTCGCGGGTCGGCGGGCTTTGCGTCACGGCCAACGGCGTGGGATCGACCGTCCAAATCATGTCGCTCAGCCGCCGACGGGCTTTGTCCAGACGCGGCGGGATGAACTGGGCAAACGCGGTGCGGGGCAGCATGACGGCTCCGGAGATAGAAAAAAACACCTCGTGGTGTCAGCGATTCTGCGAGGTTATCGAGCGGAACCCGTGGCGTGGAGAAAAGTCGCGGGCCGAGGCCTTGAGATTCCGATTTTATGTAGATAAACTGCTCCGCTTTCGGGGCGCACCTCGGCACGGGCCCTGCTCCCCGTGTGGTGCCAACCCCATCCCGGAACTCTGGAGAAAAAGATGTCCGCCCGCCTGCTCGCCTCTTCGGTCCTGTCCGCACTGCTCATGGTCGGCTCCGCTGCCGCGAACCCGATCGTGGTTCAGCCCAGCGTGATCGACGCCAATGATGTCGCGCTCTACGAGCGTTTCCCCAATGACAACCTTTCCGGCGGCGTGGCCAACCCGCTCCTCCAAGGGTTCACCAGTCTGCTCGTCGTCAGCGACACCTCGGGCAGCGGCGACTTCCAGAGCTTGCTTGAGTTTGACCTCGCCGACCTGGCCGGCGTCGACCCGGCCGATCTCGTTAGCGCGACCGTCTCGCTCTACGCCATCGATTCTACGCAGTTCGGCTTCCCCACCGCGTCGCCCTCGACCGCCACGCCGATCGACGTCACCCTCTTCGACGCCCCCACCGGCTTCGACCAAACCACCGCGACCTGGAACAACTCCCCCTACACCCGTACCGCCGGCTCAAACCTGCCCACCACCACCGCCTACGACACCACCGTGATCGACGGCATCGATCAGTGGTTCGATTTCGACG
>JBCCDN010000156.1:0-5604 GCA_039030755.1 Planctomycetota bacterium
CCGAGAACCCCCGGTGGGCGGAACGCGAGGCCGGGGGCGATGCGACGCGGGATGCGATTCGCGGGCCGCCTCGGTTGGGCCGGGCCCGCCCGCGTTCTTTGGCAAGTGAAGCAGGATGTGGCGTACCGCATAAAAGTGCGGTGCAAACCCCACGATCAGCGGATCGTCAAGCTCGGCCCCGCCGCCGAAGCACCCATCGCCACCACCGCGATTTCCCGCTCGAAACACTTCACAAACGCGTCGAGGTCGGCCGCGAGCGCATCGTCGTTGGTGAAATTGGCGGTCGGATCGCCGGCATCCCCATTGGCCCGCAGGTTCGTGTTGATCGGGATGCCGCCCAAATACGGTAAGCCCATCTGCGTGGCCAACATCTCGGCACCGCCTCGGCCGAACAGGTCGTACTCCTTGCCGTCGTCGCCAACGAAGTAGCTCATGTTTTCGACGACGCCAAGCACCTCGATTTGGAGTTGTCGAAACATCGCGACCGCTCGACGCGCGTCGTCCTGGGCGACCTTCTGCGGCGTACACACCACGACCGCGCCGGACAGCGGCAACGTCTGGGCGAGCGTGAGCGGCACGTCGCCGGTGCCCGGCGGCAGATCGACGATGAGGTAGTCGAGCGTGCCCCAGTCGGTCTGCGTGGCGAGTTGCTTGAACGCCCCGTGCGCCATCGGGCCCCGCCAGATCAGCGGCTTGTCGTCTTCGACGAGCGCACCGAGCGTCATGGCTTTGATGCCGTGCAGTTCAAACGGGATCAGCGTCTTGCCCGAAGCGCGGACTTCGTAACGGTCGGTCCCCAACATCGTCGGCAACGACGGACCATAAATATCGCCGTCGAGCAATCCGACCTTTTTGCCGGATCGCGCGAGGCCCACGGCAAGGTTCAACGCAACCGTGGACTTGCCCACGCCGCCCTTGCCCGCTCCTACGGCGATCACGTGTTTTACGTCGGGCAGCGGGTTGTTCGACGCGGACGCATCGAAGCCCTCGCCACCCCCGGTCGTCTCTTTGGCGTCGCCTCCGCCGGCGAGCTGCATCGTAAAACTGGCCTTGGGGTCAAGTCCAAGTTCACGCACGGCCGACTCCACCGCGGCACGGATCGGCTCCCGCTGCTTGGCCAGGCCCGCCGGCAGCGTCATCTCAATCTCGGCCGACGTGTCCGAAACCTCAACGCGTTGCACGACGTTGAGCGACACGATGTCCTGCGATTGCCCCGATGGCACAACCCGGCGGAGGGTCTCAACGACGTGGGCTTTGGTCACGGTTCCGGGGGTGGGATGCTCGGGCATGGCGGGCGATGATACGGAGCGCGGCGAAAGTTTGGTCCCGAATTGTTCAGGACACGCAATAAGCCCACGGGCAACGCGTTGGCCTCTTGTCGGCGACGACTCACGGTGAGTCGACCGACCTGATAACTCGGGCCAATCCCCCGCGTCGCACCCCAAGGAGTTCGCCATGAACGCCCGCCGTTTCCAATCGTTGCATCTATCCCGCACTGCTCCCACCGCCGCCGCGCTGCTGATGATCGCCAGCGGGATCACCCTTGCCCAAAACGCGAACACCCCACCGCCAACTGCTCCAGAAACGTCGGCCCAAGAAGCCGCCCCGGATTCCGAAACGCAGGGCGACAGGACCCGACAAGAGCGTCGCGAACGCCGTCAAGAGGCCGGCGAGAAACGCGGCGAACGCCAACAATGGCAACGCCAAGGTAAGCAGCGAATGCACGGAGACGAGCAAGGACCGGGGCATCAGGGCCGCGGCGGTCCCGAAGGACAAGCCGGGCCACGCGGCGACGGACTCCGTATGTTGCTCCGCGATGTGAATCCCACCGAAGAACAGCAGGATCAGATCCGAGCGGTTGTTCGGGAAGCCACCGGGCCGATGCAGGAATACATGGCCAACAACGCCGCCGCCCTGCGTGAAGCCCGCGACGCCATGGAGCAAGCCCGGGCCGACCGCGATCGGGAAGCCGGCCAAGCCGCCCGCGAAACAATGCGGCAGCTCCGCGAAGCCGGCCCGCAAGTTGATCGCGAAGCCTTGACCGCTCAGGTCCGCGGCTTGCTCAACGCCTCGCAGCAGGAAGTGTTGGACGCCAACGTCGCCGAACTCCAGCAGCGCCGCGAAGAACGCGAAGCTCAACGGAAGCAACGCGCGGAACACCGTGAGCAACGCGGCGAAGACGGTGAACGCCCGCAGCGAAAGCAGCGCGGAGCCGGTCCAGACGCAACGGACGGCCCGAAAGACACCCCGCCGGCCGGCGATCAGCTCGACCTTTAACGACCACGATCATCAGCTTCTCTATTCGCCACCTCGCACGCCGCCGGCCTTCCCAAGCCGGCGGTTTTTTGTGACACCCCGGCCGACCGGTACGATGAGTAGCTTGTCCCACCAAAGTCCACCGCCCGCATGAGCCAAGCCCCGCCTCCCATCTACTCGCCGCCAACCCCCGCAAGCCCGGGCAACGTCGACCCCAACAAGCCGCAGGGCAGTACGAAACTTCTGATCGTTGCGGTCGTGCTGGCGATCCTCGCGGTCGTCCTGGTGAATCTTTACGTGGCCGCGAGCCGACGCAGCATCCAGTCCGACGAGTTTGTCGTGTTCCGGATGGACGTGCAGAAAAGCCCAGGCGATGTGCTTCAGCCCGATGACGCCAGCCCCGTCCGCGTACCGATGAGCCTGCGGGAATCCTTTGCCGGCGCCGTTGCGGCAAACGCCGCGGGCACCGCCCCCGCCCGCGTCGGCGACCCGATGACCCGACCCGTCGAACCTGGCGACATCCTCGAAGCCCGCCACTTCGATCTCCAGACGCAGGATGAAACGCGACTGCTCATCCGCTCGGGCATGCGCGGCATCGCGATCCCGGTACAGAGCCAATCGCTGCCCGACCCGATCCGCCCCGAGATGCTCGTGGACATCGAAGCGCCCTTTCGCGGCCGCGCGGGGCGCGTCCGCGTGATGCCCGTGATGGAAATGGTGCGCGTGGTCGCGGTGGGCACCACCAACATCGTCGACGAGCGTCGTGGCGGTGGCGGCGGCTCGGGCGTCAGCAAGATCACCTTGGAGGTCACGCCCGACCACGCGTCCGACCTCGAATTCATCCTCAGCCAGGTCGCCGGTGAATTCCGCGTCCACACCCGGAACCCCTCGGACACCGAGCGTCCCAAGATCGGCAGCCCGGGCGTCAACCCCGACGTGATGAAGCTCCTCACCGAATCGTAAATCCGGAACCCCCGTCATGCAGTTCTGGCTCTACGACCACGCCGCCAATTCCCGCAGCACCCTCGAGCTCGAGGCCGACCCCATCCTCATCGGCCGTGAAGAAGCCTGCCACGTCGTGCTTAAATCTCCCTTCGTCGCCCGCAAGCACGCCCGCATCGTTCGCCGCGGCAACCAACTCTTCGTCGAAGCATTGAGCCGAGCCGGCACCCGCGTCGCCAACCGCGAGGTCCAACCCGGCACGCCCGCCCGCTTGGACTTCGGCGACGAGGTTCAAGTCGGCCAGTTCTCCCTCGCCCCCGTCGGCCGCGACAAGGCCACCGAGGGCTCTCCTGACGAACGGCTGCTCCATGAACAACTCATGGAGCTCGAACGCGTCGCGCACGCGGAGCTCGTCGATCGCATGAACCTGCGGATCACCGGGCACCTCGACAAAAACGATCCCCAGTTCGTCGCCCAACTCTACGCCCAACTCGACGACATCCTCCGCCGGCGTATCGCGAGTATGGACCCGCACGTTGCGGTGCTCGCCGGCAAGACGCACCTGCGTCGGCTCGTGTTGGCCGAGGTCGTTCGGCAATGCCAAGGCAAAGTCGCCACCGATTACCGCGTCGCCGATGAACGCCTGCTCGATCCGCACCTCGAACAACAACTCGCGGAAACCGTCGTCAGCATCGTGGACATGATGCCGCTGCTGTTCGACCCGGCCAGCGTGTCCGAAGATCTGGCCGTCGCCGAAGACGCCTTCGAGGAACTCTTCGAGCCGCACTTCGCGTCGGTCTCGCCCGACCTGCGCCGCTACCTCGTGCAGCAGATGATCGCCAAGGACCTACAGGACATTTTGCTTGGGCTCGGGCCTTTGACGGACCTTCTGTCGATGCCGTCCGTATCGGAGATCATGGTCGTCGGTGCGGACCGCATCTACGTCGAAAAAAACGGCGTCATCCAACCGTCCACCCGCACGTTTTTTTCCGAGGAAGTATTGCTCTCGGTCATCGAGCGCATCCTCACCCCCGTCGGTCGGCGCGTCGACACGTCCACGCCTTTGGTCGATGCCCGCCTGTCCGACGGCTCTCGCGTCAACGTCGTCATCCCCCCGCTCTCGCTCGTCGGCCCGGTGATGACCATCCGCAAATTCGGCTGGGTGCCGTTCACCATGGACGACCTCGTCGAACGCGAAGCGCTCAGCGAACCCGTCGCACGCTTCCTGCAGGGCACCGTCCTCGGCCGCTCCAACACCGTCATCTCCGGCGGGACCGGCTCGGGTAAAACCACGCTACTCAACGTTCTTTCGGCTTACGCCCGACCCACCGAACGCATCATCACCGTCGAAGAATCCGCCGAGCTCCAACTGCCGCAACCCCACGTCGTCAAGCTCGAAGGCCGACCCGCCAACGTCGAAGGCCGCGGCGCCATCTCCATCCGCGACCTCGTGAAAAACGCCCTCCGCATGCGCCCTGACCGCATCATCATCGGTGAAGTCCGCGGGCCCGAAGCCCTCGACATGCTTCAGGCCATGAACACCGGCCACGACGGTTCGCTCTCCACCGTCCACGCCAACAACACCAACGACGCCATGAAACGCATCGAAGCGCTCGTGCTCATGGCCGTGGACATGCCGATCCGCGCGATCCGGGAACAGGTCGTTACCGCCCTGGACCTCGTCGTCCAGGTCGCCCGCTTCGCCGACGGCCGCCGCCGCGTCACGCAGATCAGCGAAGTCACCGCCATCGACCCCGAGTCCGGCCAGATCCGCCTCGAAGATATCTTCGTGTTGCGCGACCCATCACAACCCCGCCTCCGCCACACCGGCTACATCCCCACCTTTGCCGAACCCATGATCCAGCGCGGCGACTTCGATGTGGACGTATTTCTCTGACGTCTTCCACATCCCGGCCAGCCGGTCGGCCGCGCCTACACGCTTCCAATGAAAAAACGCCCCGGCCTCTTTCGAGGAACGGGACGCCTTCTGGGGCCGAAATAATTCCACTCGCGACGAAACGATTTCCTTCGAGAGCGGAACGATTGTCGCCCGGGGCGAAAACAATCCCCTTCGATTCCGAATCATTTTCCTCCTCGACAGATCGATGTTCTTCCCGGACCCAACCATTTCCTCGCGCGACGGACGGGTTGGCTTCTGCCGGGGTGCCACCCCTCAGCGCAGCCGATGGATACGTTTCACGCTCCACCCGCACACATCGCCTTTGACGAGGCGAGGCCGCCTGAGAAGTGTGGCACCGGGTAACCCAATATCGTTCCTACATGAGTAAGCTTCCAACCGGTAACGAGATTGAACAATTCACCAAAGAAGGGGTTTTTGGTTCGGGAAACCAGAAGACGGAAAAGACCGATCCAAGCATCTACCGGGGCGCATCGAATATTCACGAG
>JBCCDN010000157.1:0-5586 GCA_039030755.1 Planctomycetota bacterium
CGATGCAGCGCGCCCAGAACGCACCGTCCGCCTCGTCCCCGCGGCCATAGGCGATGAGCACAGGCAGCGTCGCTTTGCCTTCGCGAAGGTCGTCGCCAACATTCTTGCCGAGCGTCTTGGCGTCGCCCGCGAAGTCGAGCACGTCGTCGATCAGCTGGAACGCGAGGCCGAGATGGCGGCCGTAGGACTTGAGGCCGGGCACATCGACCGGGCGATCGCGGACCAGATGGGGATGCTGGGCACGGTGATGAACGGATTGGCGCTCAAGGAGGCGTTGGACCAAATGGGTCAGCCGACGCGGGTGATGACCGCGTTACACATCAACAGCGTCGCCGAGCCGTTCATCCGCGCCCGAGCCCTGCGTCACCTGGTCAAACGGCGGGTCGTGATTTTCGTGGCGGGCACGGGCAACCCGTTTTGCACAACCGACTCGGCCGCGAGCCTGCGAGCGGCGCAGATCGGCGCGGATGCGGTACTCAAGGCAACCAAAGTCGACGGCGTGTACGACAAGGACCCCAACAAGTTCCCGGACGCGAAACGGTACGACCGGGTGGGCTTCGACGAAGCGATCGAGAAAGACCTGAAGGTCATGGACGTCGCGGCGTTCGCGCAGTGTCGAGACCAGAAAATCCCGATCATCGTTTTTGACATGAATCGCCCCGGCAACATCGCGGCGGTGGTCTCCGGCGAGAACATCGGCACACGCGTCGGCTGAACGAAAGACCCGATCGAGCATTTAGGAGATACACATGGACCTCGACACAATCCAGATGGAAGCCGAAGAGGCGATGGACAAGGGCGTCGAATATTTGAAGAAGGAACTCGGCGGCATCCGCACCGGACGCGCGACGACCGGTCTCGTCGAATTCGTCAAGGTCGAGGCCTACGGCGCCGAGTCCGACCTGCGCAGCCTCGCGATGGTGACCGTGCCCGAGCCGACGCAGCTGCTGATCAAGCCTTTCGACCCGAGCACGATCAGCGACATCGTCAAGGGCATCGAGAAGGCCGGGCTGGGCCTGAACCCGATGAAGGACGGCAAGACGATCCGGTTGAACATCCCGCCGCTGTCGGGCGACCGCCGCAAGCAGCTCATCGCGTCGGTCAAGAGCATGGGCGAGGACGCAAAGATCACGATCCGCAACGCCCGGCGTGACGCGAACAAGCACATCGATGCCGCCGAAAAAGACAAAGCCCTCTCGCTGGGCGAAGACGACATTAAAGGCGCCAAGGACGAGGTACAGGACCTCGTGAAGCAGTACGAATCGCAAGTCGAATCGCTCGTTAGCGACAAGACCAAACAGATCGAAGAAGTCTGAAGTCCAGCGATCCGGAATCTTGGCCCCGCCCGGCCTCGTCGCTTCAACGACCGGGCCAGGACGCCTAGGATCGCACCTTATGTCCGCCCCCGCGATCCACGCCGAATCCCTGCACCGCGACCTGAAGATCGACGCCGTCCTTGCCGGCTCGCACCGCCTGGATCTTCCCGCCGCCGTGCGGCTGTTCAACGAGGCGTCGCTTCATGATTTGGGTACGTGGTCCTCGGCCGTCGCCGACCGCATACACGGCGGCGCGCCCGCTCCACGCACCTACGTCATCGACCGCAACATCAATTACACGAACGTTTGCACCGCCAACTGCACGTTCTGCGCGTTCAAGCGTAACCTGGGCGACGACGATTCGTATGTGCTCGACACGGCACAGCTGCATCAGAAAATCCGAGAACTCGTCGACATCGGCGGGACGCAGATTTTGTTGCAAGGCGGCATGCACCCGGACCTGGATCTCGCGTGGTACGTGCACATGCTCCGCGAGATGAAGTCGGCGTTTCCGCGGGTGCATATTCACGGCTTTAGCCCGCCGGAAATCGTTGAGTTTGTCGCGGTGCTCGAGATCGATGGATTCCCAACGCCGGGCGTCCGGCAGTCGCACACGCTGGAGCACGACGTCTGGCTCGCGAAGTGCGAAGCGATTTTGACCGAACTGAAACACGCGGGCCTCGACTCGCTTCCGGGCGGCGGCGGCGAGATCTTTGCCGAGCACGTGCGTTCGCGCATCGGTCTGGGCAAGGCGACGGCGCAGCAGTGGCTGGACGTCATGACCGTTGGGCACAAGCTCGGGATGAATACGTCCGCAACCATGATGTTTGGCCATCTCGAAGGTTTCGCCGACCGCGCCCACCACATGTTGACCGTGCGTGATCGCCAAGACTTGGCGTTGGAACGCGGCTACGCCGGGCAGACCAAAGCTTTTATTAGTTGGCCGTACCAACGCGAAAACACGCCGCTGGGCAAGTTGATGGATTGGGATTCGGACACCGGCGAGGCCTTCCCCGGGGATGTGGCGGCGGAGGCCGTGCACTTTCATGGCACCGATCCGGAGGACAAACGTGCGATTGCGTCCGCCGCGCCGCGTTTCGGCAAAAGCCTGCGAATGGCCGAGGCCCATATGTACCTCCGCACGCAGGCGATCTCCCGACTCGTGCTGGACAACGTGCACTCCATCGGCAGCTCGTGGGTCACCATGGGCCCGCACATCGGCCAGCTCGCGCTGAAATTTGGGGCCAACGACATGGGCAGCGTGATGATGGAAGAGAACGTCGTCAGCGCCGCGGGCACGACGTATCAGCTCAACGAAGCGGTGCTTTGCCGGCTGATCCGCGACGCGGGCCACGTCCCGGCCCAACGCAACAACCGGTACGAACTGCTGAAGGTTCACGACGACCCGGCGGACAGCCCCGACGGGCGGGTCGAGGATTGGTCGACGCAGCGTGCGGGCGTGGGATCGACGGATGTGGACGCCGCGCCCGGCGACGAGGGCCGAAACGGCACGGTCGAAGTCACCGTCCACGCCTCCGACGTTTGAGTCGGCCCGCGTAGCGCATCGAGACATGATGCATCGGGTTGCGGCGATACGCTGGTGACATGCAAATCACTTCGCGTCTTAAGTCTTTGTCGTTCTTGTCACTTTCGGTTTGGTCAACGGTCGGCTGTGCCGCGACGCCCGAGACCCAGACCTCCGAAGCGCGTTTCCTCGAGGTCGTGATCGCCGATGTTTTCGAGCCGCCGGGCGAGTCGAACGTCCGCTCGTCGTTTCGGCTGAGCGGCGGCGTCGTGCTCGTCGGCACCGAAGAGACCGGTGACATTTTTCGCGGCGAGCTTTCGCCCGACGGCGCGACGTGGACCAAGGTCATCGACGGCGGCGACACCTGGGGTATCCAAGACGTGCGGAATTTCCTGCGGGCCGACGACGGTCGCATGTATGCGACCACGTCCGAGCCGGCCTTGGTGCTGCGGAGCGACGACGACGGCGCGACGTGGGACAACGTCGCGGAGGCCGAGGCGTCGCGGACGGTCGCGCTCGAGCAACTGGATTCCGGCGACATCCTCGTTGGGCTGCGCCGCTCGGAAAACGATCGCATCAGCGTGCTCCGTAGTGACGACGGTTTTGACACGTTCGAGACGATCGTGGTGGACGACGAACTCCCGCGGCAGAATACGACGTGCCTGATCGATCTGGGCGAAGGCGTCGTGCTCACGGGCGTGGGCTTTGAGGCCTCCGGCAAGATTTTTCGGTCTACGGACGCGGGCTCCACGTGGACGCAAACCGCCGAGTTTCCGGATGCCCGGGACCTGATGAACTTCTTCATCATCGGCGATCGGGTGTTCGTCCTGTCGTCGGGGATCTCGACGATCTTCGTCAGCGACGACGCTGGGCAGACGTGGCGCAAGCACGCCCAAATCTGGGAAAAGGGGTTCCTCGGGCAACACGCAGAGCTCGAATATGATGGGCAGACGTGGCACCTGCTGGCCGGCACCGACCAACGCGAAGACCTCAAGCGTCACGTCGTGCTGATCTCCAACGATGCGGGCGAAACTTGGCACGAATGGATCGAACTCGCGACCGACGTTTCCGGCGGCGCGAGCAACCTTGCGGTGATCTCGGACGACACGCTGGTGGTCGGCACGGGCAACCACAGCGTGCAGGGGCGGGCGTATGTGCTGCGCGTCAAGTGAACGCACGTGCGAGCCGTTGGCACGCGTGCCCGGAATGGTTGGTGGTTCGGTCTGTGCGCACGCGGGGCGGGCGTGTCTGACGCCGCGCTAAAATCACGCACGGTTTCAGGATGCGGCTTTACGGCGTGGCGGATGCGCCCGGGCAGGCTCGCTCAACTCTGTGCAATCCCGAGGTGTATCCGGACGCGCGTACCGCACGCGGCACCGGCTCTGCTCAGCGGGTACTGGCGGAGCGCTGGGCGGGAACCCACCGGGGCGACCAAGACACGTCGAGCGCGGGCACACCGGCGCGGGATGCGTCCGGTCCCTCCCCACGCCTGCCCGGTGGCCGGCGTTCTTTGGCAAGTGCATTAGGACGTGGCAAAAGAAAGCCCACGGACAGCGTCCGTGGGCTTCTTGGTTTTTATTGTTGAACCGCGGTTTTAGTAGCGGTAGTGGGCGGGCTTGTAGGGGCCGTCGGTCGGGACGCCGATGTAGTCGGCCTGTTCTTGGCTGAGCTCGGTGAGCTTGACGCCGAGCTTGTCCAGGTGCAGGCGGGCGACCTTTTCGTCGAGCTTCTTGGGCAGGATGTAGACCTTGTTCTCGTCGTACTTGACGCCGGAGAGGGTTTCCTTGCCTTGGGCGTTGAGGGCCAGGTCGATCTGGGCGATCGTCTGGTTGGTGAACGACGCGGACATGACGAACGACGGGTGGCCGGTCGCGCAACCGAGGTTGAGCAAGCGGCCTTCGGCGAGGATCAGGACGCTGTGGCCGTCCTCGAAGGTGAACTCGTCGTACTGCGGCTTGATGTTGGTGCGGGTGGTGATCGCTTCGAGCTTGGCCATTTCGATTTCGTTGTCGAAGTGGCCGATGTTGCCGACGATCGCCTTGTCCTTCATCTTCTGCATGTGGTCGACGGTGATGATGTTGAAGTTGCCGGTGGTCGTGATGACAATGTCGGCTTCTTCGATGGCGGCTTCAAGCGTGGTGACCTCGTAGCCTTCCATCGCGGCCTGCAGGGCACAGATCGGATCGATCTCGGTAACGATGACGCGGGCGCCCTGGCCGCGGAGCGACTGGCAGCAGCCCTTGCCGACGTCGCCGTAGCCGCAGACGACCGCAACTTTGCCGGAAACCATCACGTCCGAGGCGCGGAAGATGCCGTCGATCAGGGAGTGGCGGCAACCATAAAGATTGTCGAACTTGGCCTTGGTGCAGGAGTCGTTGACGTTGATGGCGGGGAAGAGCAGCTTGCCATCCCGTTCCATCTCGTAGAGGCGGGGGACGCCGGTGGTGGTTTCTTCGGAGACGCCCTTGCAGGTTTCGGCGCACTTGGTCCAGCGGCCGGGGGTGTCGGCGATGGTGCGGGCGAGGGTCTTGAGGACTTCCTTGTACTCGGCGTTGTCGGTGGTTTCGGGGCCGGGCACGGAGCCGGCGGCCTCGAACTCGGTGCCCTTGTGGATGAGCATGGTGGCGTCGCCGCCGTCGTCGACGATCAGGTCCGGGCCTTGGAAGTCGCCGAAGTTCAGCGCTTGCTCGGTGCACCACCAGTATTCGGCCAGGGTTTCGCCCTTCCAGGCGAACACGGGCACGC
>JBCCDN010000158.1:0-5531 GCA_039030755.1 Planctomycetota bacterium
CGATGATGTTGGCCCCGGCGGCGATCGCGCGGTCGACGCGGCGTTCGATCGATTCGGTCGTGTACCCGTAAATGATGCCCTGGACCGGGATCACGGCGATCTGACCACCGGAGGGCATCGCGTTGAGCACGCGCTGGCCCGCGGTGGGTGGCGGCGCGGCGCTGGCGGTTGCGGGGGCGGAGGGGTTGGTTTCCTGCGGAATCCCCGCCAAGGCCAGGACACACAGCGACAG
Source organism: Planctomycetota bacterium (assembly GCA_039030755.1). Lineage (GTDB taxonomy): Bacteria > Planctomycetota > Phycisphaerae > Phycisphaerales > Phycisphaeraceae > CAZIXN01. The sequence continues at coordinate 233 of JBCCDN010000158.1, forward strand.
TCCTAAGAGCAGGCGGAGTCCCCCGAGCAGGCGATGTGGATTGCGTTTCACGTAGCGAGTATATGGACGCGGTTGCCGATTCGATCCATCGGGCGGACCGGTGGGGCGGGCGGGAAGTGGTTTCGCGCGGTCAGCGTAGCGCGGCCAGCGTTGACGGCCGGCGTTCACACGGACCGGCACGCCGCGGGGGGGGGTGGTTGAAGCGTCAGCCGGCCGCGTTTTGCCCGAGGGATCGCGCCTGCACTACGATGCTGAACTTTCCCTCACCCACCCTGGAGCCGGCGTCTCGACGCGTGGCGTTCGGGAAGCGCACGTCCTCGGAGCCCGACCCATGCCGATCGAAATCACCATGCCCCGCCTCTCGGACACGATGGAAGAGGGCACGCTGGTGCGCTGGTTGGTCAAGCCCGGCGACACGGTCAGCGCCTCGGACCACATCGCCGACGTCGAAACCGACAAGGCGACCATGGAACTCAACGTGTTCGACGAGGGCACGGTCGCCAAGCTCGCCATTGACGAGGGCGGCACCGTGCCGGTGGGTTCGTTGATCGCGGTCCTGGCCGAGGACGGGGAATCGGTAGACGACGCGGCCAACGCGGCGGGGTCAGGTTCGGCGGCGACCAACGGGGCGGCGAAGGCCGAGCCGGCCGGCGATGCTTCTGAAGAAACCGCCGCCGCCGAGAAAACCACGACGGCGCCCACCACACCTTCCGGGAGCGGCAAACTCAAAGTCTCTCCGCTGGCCCGGAAGATGGCCGAAACCGCCGGGCTCGATCTATCCCAGATCGAAGGCTCGGGTCCCGATGGGCGGATCATCAAACGGGATATCCTCGAAGCCCAGAAGGGCGGCGGCGCAAAATCTCCCCTCCCCTCGGGAGGGGCCGGGGGAGGGGGAACCGCGGCGGCTTCCGCGCCCGTCACGCCCATCGCCGCCGGCCCCTCCGCGCTCGAAGCCAAGACCGTTCAGGTCTCGGGCATGCGGAAAACCATCGCCAAGCGTCTCGTCGAATCCAAGACGACCGTGCCGCATTTCCAGGTCTCGGTCGCCATCGACATGGACCCGCTGATGGAACTCCGCAAAACCATCAACGGCCAACTGGAATCGCAGGGCGTGAAGCTCAGCGTCAATGACTTCGTCACCCGGGCCGTGGCGCTCGCCTGCCTCGAGCACACGGTGGTCAACGCGAGTTGGAACGGCGACAGCGTCGTCTACCACGGTGCGGTGAACGTCGGCGTCGCCATCGCGCTGCCCATTCAAGATGACGGCAGCGGCGGCGGTCTCCTCGTCGCCACCGTCCGCGACGTCGAACGCAAGGGCCTCCGTCAGATCAGCCAGGACGTCAAGCAGCTCGCCGGCAAAGCGAAAAAGTCCGGCCTGTCACCCGACGAGATGTCCGACAGCACCATCACCATCTCCAACCTGGGCATGCCGCAATACGGCGTCACCCAATTCACCGCCATCGTGAACCCGCCCAACGCCGCGATCATCGCCGTGGGCGCTGCGCTACAGAAGCCCGTCGTCCGCAACGGCGAGATCGTCGTGGGCCACGAGATGAACGTCACGCTCTCGGGCGACCACCGCGTGATCGACGGCGCCGTCGCCGCCGAATACCTCGCCACCCTGCGCCGCCTGCTGGAAAACCCCGCGGCGCTGCTGGTGTAACCCGCCGTGACCGACGCCCACGCGAATCCGGCGGACGCCCACCCACGCCCAGGCGCGGGCCAAAAAGCTAGACGCCGATCCGACTCGGTCGACCTGCCCCTCGACCGGCTCTCGCTCACCGACTTCCTCGACCTCGACACCCTGCGCAGCGTGCAGGACGCCTTCGCCGCGGTCACCAAGCTCGAGACCGAAATCGTCGACGCGCTCGGCGAGCCGCTCGTCAAATCCACCAACGCCGACGATAAGTTCGCTGCCGACGCTGCACTCGGCCAACTCATCACCGCCGACGCGCAGCTCGAAGACGGCAAGTTCGTCGCGCCCATCGAAATCGAAGGGCGGACGCTCGGCTCGATCGTCGTCCGCGCCGACGACCTCTCGCAAACCACGTCGCTCAACACGCAACGCCTCGACGCCCTCGCCGACGCGCTCGACCTGCCCGACCAAGACCGCGACAACCTCATCCACACCGCCGAGTCCGCGTTCGCCGCCAACCGCGCCGCGGCGGTCCAGTTCCTCTACCTCATCGCCAACGCCATCGCCCGGCTCTGCTACCAGACCTACCAGGCTCGGCACCACCTCCACGAACTCTCCGCCCTCTACCGGGTGTCCACCGTGCTCTCGGGCACGACCGACCCGCAACGCGTGCTCGGCACCGCCGCCCGCGAAGTTGCCGAAGTCCTCGCCGTCGACGCGGTCGTCATTCGACTTCTTGAAAACGACCCCAACAGTTCCGACGGCCCCGAACTCAAACGCGCCGCCAATCACGGCCTATCCGAGTCCTACATCAACCAAAACCACCTGCTCGTGAATCGCTCCGAGCTGTTCGGCAAAGTCCTCGCCGGGCAAACCATGTACGTCGCCGACCTCGCGACTGATCCACGCACCTACTTCCCCGCGCTAGCCAAGGAGGAAGGCCTCGCGTCCATGCTTGCCGTGGGCATGATCGACCAAGGCACGCCCATCGGCAGCATCCAGGCGTACACCACCCAGCCACGCACGTTCTCCAAAGAACAGGTCAAGCTCTTCCGCGCCGTCGCGCAGCTCACCGCCACCGCCGTGTCGCGCCGACGCCTTGAGGCCGACCGGCAAAAAAACCAGAACACGCTCCGCCAACTCAACCTCGCCGCCGATGTGCAACGCCGCATGCTGCCCGCGAGCACGCCCGACATCCCCGGCCTCGACGTCGCCGCGAAATACGTCCCGTCGTACCATCTGTCCGGCGACTTCTACGACTTCGTGCGTTTGGGCGAGCCCGGCCCGACCTGCAACTGGGGCTTCGCGATCGGCGACGTCGCAGGCAAGGGCATCGCTGCTTCGCTGCTGATGGCCTCGGTCCGCGCCTCGCTCCGCGCCTACGCCCACGACCTGTACCACCTCTCCGACGTCATTCGCCGGGTAAACGTCGCGCTCTGCCGCGACACGCTGGACGCCGAGTTCGCCACGCTGTGGTACGGCGTGTTCGACCCCGCCGCCCGTCGCCTGACCTACTGCAACGCCGGCCATGAACCGCCGCTGCTCCTACGCGACGGCCAACTCCAACCGCTCGACGAGGGCGGCATGGTCGTCGGCGTCGACCGCGAACAAGACTACGACAGCCACGTGGTCAGCCTTCAACCCGGCGACCTCGTGCTGCTCTACACCGATGGCCTACCCGACGCGATGTCCCCCGACCAACACCGCTTCGGCCGGGAACGCATCGACGCGCTGTTTCACGAAGTCCTTGAACGTGGCGGGCCTTCAAAGTTCGGCACCGCCCAGGACTTCCTCAACCTCACCCTCCGCAAGCTCCGCGAACACACCGGTCCCCGTCGCGGCTCCGACGACTGCACCCTCGTCGCCCTTCGGGTGACCTGATCACGAGTCTTGCCCGCTTCCAGCGTTGGCGCAACGCCCGTGCAAAACCCCGGGAACCGCGCGCCGCAATGCGCCGCCCCGCGGCGCGAACCTTAGATCGTGCCGAGCGCGACGCGGACGAACATCACATTTCAAAGCCCAACTCACCGCATCACCGAGCGCTCCCGAGCGCGACGACGCGTTTGCGATCAAGGTTTCCCCATCGCGACATGATGATCACTGCCTTGGTTTTTCACGCTTTCCCACAACTGCGCACGGCTTTCCCCCAATGCGCCAACGCATAAGAAGAACGAAGAGAGAGAAATCTCTAAAGGACTTCTTTCTTCTCCAGAGCTAACGCCTGGTGTGGATCGCCCTGGCAATGTCCGCACCACACCGTTGTCCGCTGAGCCAGCGAAGCCGAGCACAACGCCGCACGACAGCGTGTGCACTTGAGGCCGCCTCGGCCGTAAGCGCGGTGCTTGATTGCGAAGCCGCCCGCGTTTCCATCGGCATCTACGTAATCCCGCAGGGTCGTTCCACCTGCGGCGATGGCTTTTTGCAGGAGCGTCCGCATCGCCCGTACGAGGCGTTCACAGTCTTTGCGGGACACATCACTTCCGGGGGTCCACGGGCTCAGCCGAACCGCAAACAGCAACTCATCCACATAGATATTGCCTAGCCCCGCCACCAGCGACTGATCCAACAACGCCGCCTTGAGTGCCCGTCGTGTTCCGCTTAGCCCGCGGTGGAGTTTCGCCGGGCCGATGGTCAGCGCGTCGTCCCCCAACGCCGACCACCGTTTTGCCTGTAACGCTTCCAGACATTCAAACCCCCACAACCCGCCGAAACGCCGCGGGTCCGTGAACGCTAGCTTCGTGCCGTCATCGAACGTCAACCACCAATGCGTGTGATTTGGCAACGTGCCCTGTGGTTGATGCATGCACAGCCGACCCGACATGCCCAGGTGCACACACACCGCCGGGGAGCGTTTATTCCCTGCCGCGGTGAACGCCAGCTGCTTGCCCGCCCGGGTCGGCTCGTTCAACGGCCGGCCGACCCACGCCGGGATCAGATCGTTCCACGCACAATCCCCGTTCCACATATCCGCCCGCGTGAGTGCGCCGCCGATCACGGTCTTTCCCCGGGTTGCCGCCGCGACCGTCCGCCGCACCGTTTCAACTTCCGGCAATTCGGGCATATCGACATGGTAAGACCGTCTCGCCGACAGCTAGCCGCGCCCGGCGTGGGTTGTCCGTGGACAACACGTAAGTCCCCGGCCCCCTCGCGTACCCTGCACGCATGTCCACCGACCTCGAATCTGTGCCCGATGCCCCGCAACTCGTCGCCGAAGCGCAGCAGGCCGCCGCCCAGTTGCGCGAGCAGGTCGCCAAGGCCGTCGTCGGGCAAAGCGACGTCATCGATCAGCTCTTTCTGGCGCTGTTCTGTCGCGGCCACGCCGTGCTCGTCGGCGTGCCCGGGCTGGCGAAAACGCTACTCGTGTCCACGGTCGCCAAGTCGATGGCCCTGAGCTTCTCCCGCATCCAGTTCACGCCCGACCTGATGCCCAGCGACATCACCGGCACCGAGGTCATCGAAGAAGACCACACCACGGGCAAACGCGAATTCCGCTTCGTCAAAGGCCCGGTGTTCGCGAATTGTCTGCTGGCCGACGAGATCAACCGCACGCCGCCCAAGACCCAGGCGGCGCTCCTGGAAGCGATGCAGGAGCGTCACGTCACCGCCGGCGGCGAGACGCACGATTTACCGGACCCGTTTTTTGTGCTCGCGACGCAGAACCCC
>JBCCDN010000159.1:0-5286 GCA_039030755.1 Planctomycetota bacterium
AGCAGGCCGGTCATCTCGTTGATCTGGCGGTAGCGGATCGCACGCGGGACCATCCACGACGCGAACACCGCGGTGATGCCCAGCTCGAGCTGCTTCATCGGGTCTTGCGGGAACTCCTTGCCCGTGTGCTTCTTGATGACCTTTTTGTACGCGTCGCAGAGCTTGATGAGGCCGGCGGTGTCGACGTCGGTGTCGAGCTTGACCTTCTGCTGCTTCTTGATCTTGTCGAACTCGGCCTCGAAGGCGTGGTGGTCTACACCCATCACAACGTCGCCGTACATGTTGAGCAGCCGGCGGTAGGCGTCGTAAGCGAAACGCTCGTTGTTCGTGGCGATGGCCAGGCCCGCGACCGATTCGTCGGTGAGCCCGAGGTTAAGCACCGTGTCCATCATGCCCGGCATCGACTGGGCGGCGCCGGAACGCACGGACACGAGCAGCGGATCCTTGTTCGCGCCGAACTTCTTGCCGTTCTCTTTTTCGAGCAGCTTGATCGCCGCGTGCACCTGGTCCATCAGGCCCTTGGGCAGCTTCCGGCCTTGCTTGTAGTACTGGTCGCAGCACTCGGTCGTGCACGTGAACCCGGGCGGGACGGGCAGGCCGATCGAGGTCATGTCGGCGAGGTTCGCGCCCTTGCCGCCGATGAGTTCTTTTTGGGTGGCGTTGCCGTCGGTCTTGGTCTTGCCGAAGTAGTAGACCATTTTGGCGGGCTTGGCCGACTTGGCGGTGGATTTCTTGGTGGACTTCTTAGCCATAACGTGAGGTGCTCTCGTCTCGAGGGAATCGGAAGCCGCGCTTCCGGGAACGGGTCAGGGTGCGTGGACGTGGCGGAACAAGCCGGGGTGCACCGCGGCGTCGCGCGGCGGAATCGCCAAACCGGTGTTTTTTCCGCAGGGAGAGAGAGAATAGTGGGTTCAGCGGCGCACGCAAGACGGCACACCCGTACGCCGGTTGTCCGTCCGTCGTCGCGGGTCTCAAGGGGGCGACGCGGATTGACGAGATCAACCGCGTCGCCCGAGGAGTCACGCGTGTCGCCGAGGTGCGCTTACTCTTCGGCCATAAAGACGATCGCTTCGCCGGTGAAGTAGCCCGCGAATTCGTCGTGCTGGAAAATCAGCTGGCCGTCCACCGGGTCGGCCACGCGGACGCCTCGCGCGGTCAAGCCAAAGACCATGACCATGTGGCGGCGGGTCGATTCAAAGCGCAGCGGCGTGAGCAGCGGCATCGGCATGCCTTGAAGTTCGCTCGCTTCGATTTCCACCAGATGCGCCCGCCAAACGCTTTGCGCTTGTTCCAATTTGAGGTTGATCCCGTACAGCGCCCGCACGGTGGTGCTTCCGGTGCCCGGGCGGGTCCGCGTCAGCTTGGCCATCTCGGCTTCGCTCGCGTCAATGCCCAGTCGACGCAGCGCCGAAGCCGCCGCGGCGGGGACGCAGGTGTACTCCTGGCTCTGCAGGACGTCCGCGCCGGATCGATCGGTGGCCATGACCTCGCTGGGCGTGGCCTGCAACATCCACATCCCGCCGTTCACAAAATGCACCGCGCCCAGCAAAATCGCCCAACCCACCACGACCCGCTGGCGCCGAAGCCGGCTCCGCGACCACGCCACGCCCATGATCCCCGCGAACATCGGCACCGCCGCCACCCCCTCCACCCGGGCCAGCAAACCCAGCGGCAACACCTGCACGCCCACCGACGGGTGCTTGACCAGATAGGTCAGCACCACCATGGCGGTCGCGGTCACCAGCACCGTCGCCCGGGCCGACGCGACGCCCCGCTCACCCAGCCGAACGCCGACCTGCCAACCCAAGACCGACAGCATCGCCAGCAGCCCGAACCAGTTGACCTCGTCCATACCCGACAACACGCGGCAACCACCTCCCGCACGGCCGCCGCTCCCACAGGGAACGACACGCCGGACGCGGAGAACCTCGGGCCGATCACCACCACGCTTGGGCCATCACGCAACGACCGTGCGGATAACCCCGGACGGACGCAACGCCGTCGCGCCAGACGGTGTGAACAGACCGCGGGCTCAGCGGGGGGCTCACTTCACCGCAACGCATCCGGCACCGGCCGGAGCTTCCCGTCGCGATCGACGCACGCCAGCGTCGTCTCGCCGATCGCCAGGATGTCGTCCCCGGCGGCCGCGCCGGTCGCACTCCCGGCCCCGCCAGAAACTGCACCCGAGTCCCGGCGGCGGAGCACCCGGTAGGTATGTTCGATCTTGACGCCGGCGCTTTGTCGGACCGTGACTTCAACCCGCAACTCGTCGTCGTAAACCGCCGGCTTCCGGAAGCGGGTGCTGAGCTTGGCGACGACGAAGAGCACGCCGGCTTTTTCCATTTCGGCGTACACACTGCCCTGGGCTCGCAGCAACTCGGTCCGCGCGATCTCGAACCAGACCGCATAGGCCGAGTGGTGGGCGACGTTCATCGGGTCGCACTCGCAGTAGCGCACGCGGATCGGCACGGTCAGCGTCGTGGTCATGGACGCAGCGTAAGCCACGAAAAAAAAGCCCGCGTTCGAGGAACGCGGGCTTGCGAGTTGAAATTGAGGTTGTCGGGGTGGCTTAGGCCGAGCGGCGACGCAGGCCAGCCAGCGCGAGGCCGCCGAGCATGGCGAGGGCCCCGGGCTCCGGAACCGTGAAGCCTTCGAAGCTGGGCGGGTTCTCGGTGTTGCCCCAGTTGTTGAGCACGCGGTTGAGCTCTTCCTGGTCCACCGCGAGGCTGGCGAACGGGTCGCCGTTGGGCTCGAAGGGCGCGTCCTGGCCCCAGTTGTTGAGGACGAGGTTGAGGTCGCCCTGTTCCACCGAGCCCGAGTCGTCGTAGTCGCCGACGATGCCTTCGATCACGCCGGCCAAGAAGAAGAACTCGTAGTAGTCGCCTTGGTCGAAGTTCTGCAGGTTGTCCGAGTCGGTGGCGACCAGCGTGGTTTCGCCCGTGTCCAGGTCGAGCTTCCACCAGTCCTGATCGAACGAGCCGCCGTTGCCTTCACCCGGATTGTCGCGGTCGAAGAAGTAGACATCGTTATTGACAAAGTCGTAAACCGTGCTGCGGCCGTCCACAACCGCGGTGTCGTCGTCGCCGGGCTGGTTCCCGTCGATCTGGTCGTAGCTCCAAGGGTTCTCGGCGATGGCGATCGAGCCGTTGCCGTCGTCGTACGACGCGATGTCAACCGTGACCACGCCGGGCTCGCCCTGCGTGGCGTCGAAGAAGTCCGACTCGATGAACAGGACGTTGCCGGTGGTCGGGTCGATCATGACGCGGTCCACGGCACCATCATTGGAGAACGCGTCGTCCACGGGATTGTCGTCGGGCGTCAGATTGGGCGTGGTGGTACCAGCGCCGAAGAACTGCAGGGGGCGGTAGCCGTTGCCGGCCGTGCCGTCTTCGTTGGTGATTTCGAAGAAGGAGATGTCGTCACCTTGGATGCCGAAGTCGCCGGGCACGTCGCTGCCGCCGTCGGATTCCTGAATCCACACGCCCGTGATGCCCGAGACGGGGTCGCGGTACGCGGCGAAGTTTTCCGGGCTGCTCTTGGCGGGCAGGAAGCCGCCGCTGCCGTCGGGCGTGCTGTCGAGGTTGACGCGACCAACAATCGTGGACGTCCAGTTTTCCGAGCCGTTGGTGAAGCCGCCTTCGTTGGTCGTGGCGTTGTAGGTCGGGGTGGTATCGATGCGCTTGAAGATGCGGATTTCGTTGTCGAACTCGGCACCGGCCTGGAGTTGATCGGTATCGTCGTCGAGGTAGACCAGCGTGTCTTCGTCGATGAACTCGAGCGTGTTCTCGAAGGCGGTCGCGGGGAAGTCGGCGGTGACCGTGCGAGAGCTGGCCACTTCACCGATCTTGGTGACCGAGCCTTCGAGCAGCACCTGCGTGGTGCCCCCGACCACGGCCGGGAAGATCGGGTCCCCGCCGAAGGGCGGCGGGCCCGCGGTAACTTGCGGGACGTACTGGACGTAGCCGGTCTGGTTGGTGGTCCAGTCGTTATAGAGCGTGGTGAAGTCGATCGTGTAGAGATCGATATCGCCGCTGGTGTCGGTGTCGCCGGTGCTGGCGATGGTGCGGGTGGAACCGGGCGTGCCGGAGTCATAGGCCGCGACGTAAACCAAGCCGGTGTTGGGGTTGACGGTCAGCGCGGTGGGGTCTTCGAAGCCGTCCTCATCGCCGACGTAGACCGAGAACAGCGGGGCCGACAGATCGTCCACGTCGAAGAACACGACCGAACGGGTGGAGTCGGTGAACCCGGTGGCCAGGTCGAGGCCGGCGATAAAACCGCCGGTGGGCTGGGCCTGAGCCAAGCCGCCGATCGCGATGGGGGACGCCAACGCGGCGGCGAGCAGGATACGGGTACGGGGTGAGGGCATGGATCAATCTCCTGGGGTTAAAAAAGCGAGCGTGGTGCAGACACGAGGTGTCCAAAGGGATCATGCAAAAAAGGATTACTCGATCACGGCACCGGTGGCCGTGGTCGGATCATTGGTTCGAGAAATAGCTTTCACCGTATAACCCGACGGGAAATACAGGTCGACGTCGGTGGACTCGGCGGCGCTCATGGTTTCGCCGTGTCCGTCGAAGTAAATCTGATTCAAACCGCCGTTGTGGCGGAAGGCGAACTGCTTGCCGGCCTCGGTGGGCGTTTGGCGATCGACTTCGAATTTGTAAGGCGAGCCGCCACCCGCGGCGACCGAGGGGCCCCAATCCATAAAGTTGCCGCCCTTGAGTTGGCGGTGGAAGGTGTTGAACGTGATGTCAGAATCGACGTCATTGCCGTCTACGTAACGCACGCCATCGGCGGCAAACACCTTGCCCGACGGATTCTTAAGGACGGCAAGGTTCGGGACATAGCCAGCCGACGTGCTGTCGATCGCGTCGCGGCCCGCCCCGACATCCACGCCAAACGTGATGCCCGACGCGCCCATGGATGAAATTTCCGACGCGATGTGGAAGCCCAGCATCGCGGAATAGCTGCTCGCGCGGATCGCCGTCGGATCGGGCGAGCCCGGGGGGAGCGTTCCGCCCACCACGCCGTCATAAAACTCCTGGTTCGCTGGACAGCGGAAGTCGTTGTCGAACATTGTTGCGACCTTTTCGCCGTATTCACCGGGTAGGCCCAGCGACGTGCCCATGGCCGGCGAAACCCAGTCCATATTTTGTGTGGGGTACGTGGACGACTCGCGGTAAGGCGCGCCAGCTCCGTTACCCGAGGTCGCACCGATCACGGCCCCTGACGTGTTGGGCCCAGGGATCCAGTCCCCGTTATCGGTCGCGTAGGTCACCAGGCCGA
>JBCCDN010000160.1:0-5193 GCA_039030755.1 Planctomycetota bacterium
GGATTCGGACCTTGGGCCCGTCGCCGATTGGCATCAGAAAATCGTTGATCAGGTCGTCGAGGTGGACGAGGCGTTGATGGAAACGTATCTCGAGCAGGGTGAAATTCGGCCGGATCAACTGCACAAGCCCTTCGAGCAGGCGCTAAGGGAAGGGCACCTGATACCCGTGGTGTTCACGGCCGTGCCGCACGAAAGCGAAGGGAAACCGGTGGGCATCGACGAGCTTCTCAAGTTCATCGTGACGCTCGCGCCCAATCCTGCCGAGGGGAATCCGCGTCCGTTCGTCCGGGGTCGTGGCGATATTGACAAGCATTCGTGGGACCTCGATCCCACGCATGAGATCCATCCTTCGCCTGATTCTGACAAACACGTGCTCGCGCATGTCTTTGCCGTACGGGTCGATCCGTTCCGGGGCAAGCTTGCGTGCTGTCGCGTACACCAAGGCACGATGACCAAGGACACGCAACTGTTCGTCGACGATGCGCACCGCGGCGAAAGCAAGAAGCCCGTCAAGGTCGGCCATCTGTTCCGCATCAACGGCGAGCAGTGCGTTGAGATTGATCGTGCGATCCCGGGCGACCTGGTGGCCGTGGCGAAAATCGACGATGTGCATTTTGATGCGGTGTTGCACGATCATCATGATGAGGACAATGTGCACCTTCGTCCGCTGCGGTTGCCCGAGCCGATGGCTGGCGTGGCGATTACGTCTCGCAAGCGCGGCGACGAACAGAAGCTTGCTGACGCGTTGGTGAAGTTACAGGAAGAGGACCCGACGCTTCGGCTTAGCCGGGATTCGGTGACTCACGAGACAGTGCTCCGCGGCTTGGGTGACCTGCATCTCCGTGTCGTGCTGGAGAAGTTAGCCGAGCGTTATCACGTCGAGGTGGATACGGCCCCGCCGAAGGTCGCCTATCGCGAAACGATCCTGGGCCGTGCCGAGGGGCAGCATCGGCACAAGAAGCAGACCGGCGGCGCTGGGCAGTTCGGCGAAGTCAAGCTGTCGGTCGAGGCGATGGAACGCGGCGCGGGTTTCGAATTCGTGGACGGCACGTTCGGCGGCTCAATCCCCAAGCCGCTGATCCCCGCAATCGAAAAGGGCGTTCGCCTGGCGATGGACGGCGGCGTGGTCGCGGGTTATCCGTTCCAAGACATCCGCGTGCGCGTGCTCGACGGCAAGTACCACCCGGTGGATAGCAAAGAGATCGCGTTCATCACGGCGGGCAAGCGTGCGTTTTTGGAGGCGGTCCGCAAAGCCAAGCCCGTGCTGCTCGAGCCGATGGTGGAAGCGGAAGTCATCGCGCCGGCGTCGCACCTGGGCGACCTGACGGCCGACCTGTCCACCCGACGCGGACGCATCACCGGCACGGACTTCCTCGCCGGCGGTATGGCCGCGCTGCACGCGACCGTGCCGCTGTCGGCGTTGACCACTTACAGCAACCAGCTCCGCGCGATGACGGGTGGGGCGGGCAGCTTCTCGATGGAGCTTTCGCATTACGAGCCGGCCCCGCACGACGTCCAGAAAGAAATCAGTGCCGCGTTTGAGTTGAAGCACGACGACGATGAAAGCTGCAATGCGTGAAAAGGCTTTCTAAGCAGCCCCTGTCCATGGGTCCATTGAACGTGGGCTGCTTCGTGTTGCGGTAGATTCTGTTGATGCAACACCTCGACCTTCATGTCACGATGATCGCCCACGAGCACTGTGTCTGCGGCGAAGGACCAATTTGGCACGACACGGAAGGCGTGTTGTATTGGCAGGACATCCCCACGGGTCGGCTGTTCCGTTTTGATCCGCAGACGAAGTCGCACGAGACGGTGTACCGCGGGCGGTTCATTGGAGCGACGACGATTCAGGCGGACGATTCGATGCTGCTGCTGGGTCAGGATTGCGAAGTGCTTGTGTTTCGTGACGGCAAAGCGACGCCGGTGATTGAGGGGATTACCGGCGAGACGCGGTTCAACGACGCGATCGCGGACCCGGAGGGCCGGGTGTTCTCCGGGTCGATGCCCAAGGACGCGCCCGACGGCAAGGGTGCCTACGGCAACGGAAAATTCTCGCAGCTCGGCAAGCTGTATCGCATTGATCCGGACGGGTCCTGCCGGGTGGTGGACGAAGGGTTTGGTTGTGCCAATGGGTTTGGATGGACGCCGGATGGCAAGGGTTTGTATTTCACCGACTCGAACCCGGGGGTGATTTACCGCTACGACTACAACGCGGCCACGGGCGACTTGAGCAACCGGCAAGTAATCTGGGAAGACCACGATCAGACGCCCGACGGCATGGCAATGGCCGAAGGTGGTCATTTTTGGAGCGCGCGGTGGGGCGGTTCGTGCGTGGTGGAGCACTGCCCCGATACGGGGAACGAGCTGTCTAAGTTCATGCTCCCAACGCAGAACATCACGTCGATTTTCTTTGGCGGTGTGGGGCGCGACACGGCGTACATCACCTCGGCCGGGGGCGATCCGGAGTCGCCGAAGCAGGGCGACGCGGCGGGGGCGACCTTTAGCGTGAAGATCCCGGGGGTTCGGGGTGTGCCGGAATGCCGGTCTCGGATCGGTTTGGATTAAGAAGCGCAAAATAAAGCCCGCGTTCGGTGAACGCGGGCTTGAGAAAACCATTAGCAATGGGTGCGGGCTTAGCTGCCCATGAGGCCTTGGAGCTTCTCGGCGGCGCCCTTGCCTTGTTCGATCAGCGGCTTGAGCTTCTCGATTTGGGCTTGAATCTCGGGGAGCTTGTCGAGGCCGGGCATGCTCTGGAGTTGCGTCACCAGCTCCTCGGCTCCGGCGAAGTTTTTGTTCTCGATCATCTCCTGGACCTTGGCGATCATTTCGGTGGCCTTGGCTTGGAGGTCGCCGGCCATCGAGGCGGCGCCCTCGGTAAGCGAGGCGGCTTGGCCCTCGGCGGCCTCGGTCGCGGCTTGGGTCGCGTCGGCGGCGGCACTTTCTGCGGCTTCGGCGGCAGAATCTCCGGCCCCGCTCATCGCTTCCTTCGCGCTGTCCAGCGCGCCGCCCGCGGTTTCTTTGACGCTATCGATCGCTTCGCCGGCTTCGGTCTTGACAGTGTCCAGTGTTTCGCTGGCCTTTTCCATCACGTCGCCGCCCATCTCTTTGGCGTCGTCGGTGATGGCTCCCGCGGCGTCCTTGGTCGCGTCCGCAGCGTTGCTCAGGGCTTCCTTGCTTTCCTCGCTACAGCCGGCGGCAAGGGGAATGCTCACGGCCAAGCCGGCGGCGGTCATCCAGAAGGTCGTCTTGCGGTTCGTCATGAAAATCACTCCCATCAAAGCGGGCGGCCTACCGGGAGACCGCCGGTGTTCGTTTGGTCGGCAGATGTGGCGACGCTCGCCATGCCAAACCCTGAAGGATACACGAAGCCCCGCGAAAACCGCACGACGGCCGATAACGCGTGAAGGCTGATTGCGGACGAATTGCGGTCAGGCGGCCTCGTCGAGTCGGTTGACGTGCACGTCCATCTGCGGGAAGGGGATGCCCAGCCCGGCGTCGTCAAGGTGCCGTTTCACCGCGCGGGTGAGCTTTTCTTTGACGTCCCAGAAGTCGCTGGCTTGGCACCAGAAGCGGACCTGCCAGGCGACGGCCGAGTCGCCGAGTTCACCCAGAAAGATCTGATGTCCTCGCCCTTCGCCGTCGACGCGCAGGTCGGCGAGCGAGTTCGCCGCGGCGTTGAGCACCTCGCGCGTTCGGTCGAGATTGGCATCGTAGGCGACGCCCACGCTGACGTCGGCGCGGCGCACGGCGTGGTGGCTGATGTTTTCGATGATGCCGCCGTAGATTTCGGCGTTGGGCACGATGAAGCGGCGGTTGTCGAAGGTGTCGAACGTGGTGGTGAATAATTCGATCTCATTGACCTTGGCGGTGACGCCCGCGGCGCTGACGATGTCGCCGACCTTGAACGGCCGGAAGATCAGCAGCATGATGCCGGCCGCAAAGCTGGAGAGCGTGCCGGACAAGGCCATACCGACCGCAAAGCCCGCGGCGGCGATGACGGCGGCGAAGCCAGTGATGGGGATGCCCGCTTGCCCCGCGGCGGTGATGAGCGTGAAGATCACGCCGGCGTAAAAAACCAGCTTGCCGAAGAACCGCACGAGCGTCTCGTCGATCTTCGCCCGGCGAATCATCGAGGCGATCATGTTCGAAGCGATCTTTGACACGATCAGACCCACGACCAGGACCACGATCGCCAGGGCCAGCGGCAGCAGATACTTTTCGATCAGCGGCCAGGCGGCCTGAACGTCGCCCTGCATCAGACCCTCGAAGGCGTTGAGCGCGTCCTGCTTGGCTTCGTCGGCGAGGTTGGACAAGTCGGCCTCGGTGGCAGCCTCGGGTGTTGAGGTATCGGCGGGGGCGGTGTCTTGGGCGAGAAGCAGAAACGGATGCACGTCGATTCTCCGGGTTGGGGGCGGGACTGATTCGGAGAATGTCCATCGTCCAGACCCGGGCTGCCGCTTTGGTTCCGAGAAAATCGGGCTTGCAGCGGCCGGATGCGGGGCCGTCGGCCACGAAATGCCGCCATGCTTGACGCGCTGCGGGAAACCCCTCACTGTGCTCCACGCGAACGATCAGGGCCGCGCGGCCGTGGTCTCCTATTTTTCATCTCGCGGTTAGGGGTGTCCGTCACCGTCACCGTCACCGAGCCGCACGTCGGAGAGAACCCATTATGGGCATCATCAAAGAATTCAAAGAGTTCATTCTCAAGGGCAACATGATCGACCTTGCGGTCGGCATCGTGATCGGGGCCGCGTTCAGCACGGTCGTGAAATCGCTGGTCGACAACATCGTGATGCCGCCGGTGGGGGCGCTCATGGGCGGCATCGATTTCTCGAAATACGAATACACCGTGATCGACGCGGTGAAGGCCGGTGAAGAAAACATTTACGGCGTCGTGGCCGATATGGATATCGATGCGGTTACGATCAAATACGGCTTGTTCATCGGCGACATCATCTACCTGCTGATTGTGGGCCTGGCGATCTTCCTGGTCGTCAAGGGCATCAACAGCATGAAGCGCAAGGCCGAGGAAGCGCCCAAGGAAGAACCCACGCCCGCAGACATCCAACTGCTCACAGAAATCCGCGACGCACTGAACAAGTGATCTCATCGCCTGTCTAACAGAAGAAACCCACCGGAAGCGCTCGTCATGGGTGCGCCGCGTTCATCGCCGCCTCGGCTTCAACCAGACCC
>JBCCDN010000161.1:0-5148 GCA_039030755.1 Planctomycetota bacterium
ATCCTCAGCGACACGCGCGATCCCGCGATCTGGATCGAAGAACAGATGCAGGTCCAAGCCCTCCGCGATACGGTCGGCGACGACATTCGCATCTACTACCGGCGCCGCCACGACAACCGCGCCCGCAAGTCCGGCAACCTCGAAGAATGGGCGACCCGCTTCGGCAGTCACGCCACGTTCATGCTTGTGCTCGACGCCGACTCGGTCATGGACGGCGACACCGTCGTCGAGATGGCCCACCGCATGGCCCACGAGCCCGAGGTCGGCATCCTCCAGGCCCCACCCACACCCGTCGGCCGGACGTCGCTGTTCGCGCGTTGCCAGCAGTTCGCCGCCCGCGTGTACGGGGAAGTGTTCACCACCGGCTTCTCGGTCTGGACCAGCCAAGATGGCAACTACTACGGTCACAACGCGCTGATCCGCGTGCAGCCGTTCCTCGAACACTGCGGCCTGCCGCTTCTGCCCGGTAAGCCACCGCTGGGTGGCGAAATCCTCAGCCACGACTTCGTGGAAGCAGCGCTGATGCGAAAGGCCGGCTTCACCGTAAAGATCGCGTACGACCTCACGGGGTCCTACGAGGAATGCCCGACGAGCCTGCTCGACTTCGCGCAGCGCGACCAGCGTTGGTGCCAAGGCAACCTGCAACACATGCGCCTGGTCATCGCGCGGGGGTTTCACCCACTGTCTCGCGTGCACTTGGCGATGGGCGTCATGTCCTACGTCGCTTCACCGCTGTGGCTGATGTTCATGCTCGTGAGTCTGCTCGTTGTCGCCACGAAACCCTGGTTCGTCGATCCCGCAGACATCGGCTCGGTCGTGTCGCCGCTGGACCCGATGTCGCCGGCGTTGGTGGGCTTCCTGCTCTTTGCCGCGGTGATGCTGATGCTGCTGATCCCCAAGTTTTATGCGGTGTGCCTGCTGCTGCAACGGCCGGCGCTGCTCAAAGCCCACGGCGGGGAACTCGCGACGGTCGGCGGCGCGATCGTCGAAGTCATCGTGTCGGTGCTGATCTCGCCGCTGATGATGCTTTACCACTCACGGTTTGTGCTCACGACGCTGCGGGGCAAAACCGTGAACTGGGGCAAGCAAAACCGCGACGAGTCGGCCTTGGGTTGGGCGGAAGCGTGGGAAGATCACCGGTGGCACATGGGGCTTGGCCTCGCGGCATTGGCGGTCGTTTGGCTGGCCGCGCCGTCGCTATTGATGTGGTCGCTACCGGTGCTGGTCGGGCTCGTCTTCGCGGTGCCGATCGCCAAGCTGATGAGCAGCGCGTCGGCGGGCGCGTGGCTGCGTGACCGCGGGCTCCTGCTCATCCCCGAGGAATCGATGCAGCCGCGCGTGCTGCAGCGGTTCAATCAGGCGTTACGCCGCACCGGTGCGTTACGCGAACGGGCCGCCGACGTCGACCCCCGCGACCGTGTGATCGCTGACCCGGCCCTGCTGAAGCTGCACCTGAACATCCTTGCGGACAACGACGAACCTCGGCCGCTGCCCGAGGATTTTCTGCTGGACGTAGCGACCGAGAAGGCCGTGAACCACGGCATCGCCGATCTGCCGCGTGACGCACAGAGCGCCATCCTCTCCAGTCCTGAGTCGCTGGCCCGGCTGCATCGCTACGCCTGGGCGACCTGGCCCGCCGAAACGCTGGCCAGTATCGCGCGGCAACCTTTGGCCACGCTCTTACGCGACAACCCCGTCGCCGATTTGGAGGATGCGAAGGCCACCTTGTCGCATGAGCCAAGCGCCGGGCCGCTCACACCCGGCGTGCTCTCCGCCGGAGCGTGACGCCCATCCATCCAAGCAGCGCCGCCGCACCGGCACCGGGCTCGGGCACCGCCCCGCCCGACGCAAGATAGGCCGCTTGCGGAGAGTCCTCCGCATAACCCAAGGCCGGGGCCAACCAGACCGCCGACGCCGACGCGTTCCCAACGACCCCGCCGTACGTATTGGCCAACGCCAGGGCATCATCCAGATCAACATCGCGATCCGCGTCAAAATCGCCTTGCACCCAAGTCAATCCCGAGCCCAAGGACGACGCCGAACCCGCCGCGTCCAACGCCCGGAAAGACGCCGCGAACCGCATCGCATCGCCGAAATCCACATCCCCATCCAAGTCCAAATCGCCCGGCCGCGCCGCGACCGCGGCGAGCTCATCACCATCCTGCACCACCGCCCACCGCAGGTCCGACGCCAGCCACGCGCCCTCGAGCGACGCCAACTCGGCCGCATCGTTCAACCCTTCGATCAACGTGATGCGGTCGCCGATGTCGGGCGTGTACGCCGTCCGCAGCGCCAGCGTCGCGTTGCGCCACGCCGCTCCGGAACCGCCCGCGTGAATCAACGTGTCGTGTTGCCCTGGACCGGCAAGATCAACATTCACCGTTGTTCCCGACGCCGCGCCCGCGCCGGTCCAAGCAAGCGACGCACTGCCCGTCCCCGAGCCCGCGACTTCAAGATTTGGCGCCTCCAAACTTGCGAGCGTAATGCTCGTGCCGTTGCCCAGGTCGAGCATGTCGCCGGCCGTGAGATGCAGGTCGCCGCCGCTCACGTTTCCGCCAAACCAACGCACGTCGTCACGCACGTCCAACTCGGCCGAACCCGCCACCTCGAGTGTGCCCCAGTTCACACGCAGATCGTCGCCGAGTTCCGCTTGGCCCGCCAGCCGCAGCGTTCCGCCGTTGACCGTCAGGTTCCCGCCGTCCAGCCGTGCCGCTTGCGAACCGCTGCCGTTGAGTTCGACGCGTCCATTGCCCACGGTCAATTCGCCCTGCCCCGTGAAGGTCCGCCCCGCCGAAATCGCGATGGTGCCTTGAAGATCACCCGCCCACCGTCCGCCCACGAAGCGGACATCACCCGACGTCGCATCGATCCGCCCGTTGTTCCCGTTGCCGTCCAAGTCCCACGTCGTGTTGCCAGACACCGCCTCGAACGTCACGACGCCCCCAAAGTCGTTCCGGGCGGTGCCGTCGTTGGTCCAGCGGGTCGTGATGCGGGCCGTGCCTGCGCCGAGCCGTGCGGTCGCACCGCCGTCGAGTTCCCAGGTGTCCGCCTCGATCCGTCCGCCGTCGCGGAGCTCGGTGGTGGTCCCCGATTGGTTCCGCAGATCGTCCACATCCAGCACCGCTCCGCCGCCGCGCACCTTGAGTGTCGTACCGCCGTCGAACAGGTCCAGGTCGTTGCCCAGCGTGAGGCGTCGGCCGTTCAAATCCAGCGTGTCGCCGTAGCGCACGTCCAGGTTTTGCACCGAGGCGTTGCCGATCAACCGCACGGTCGGGTTGTGATCCCGCGAGCCGATGAATGCGTCTTCGCTGCTACCGGGATTGCGTCCGCCGATCCAGTTCAAGCCGGTCCAGTCGTGCGTGCCGTTGCCCGCCGCGAAGCTCTTGCGCTCCAGGTCGAGTTGCGTAAAATCAGAAACCTTCGCGATCGATAGAAGGTCGGTCGCCGACGGTAGCCGGCGTTGACCGGGTTGATAGTTGTCCCACATCAGCGTGGAACTCGGACGGAGATGATTGGCCGTGCCACTGATGGTCTTGACCGCAACGCTGCGTCCGCCGATCTGGTCGGTGCGGAAGTCGTAGTCGCCGTCGGCCGCCTCGTTCTGTGCGCCACTCGCGGTACTCAGCATCCCCAGCGCGTGCCCCAGCTCGTGCAGCACGACCGTGTACAAATCCACCTTGCCCGCCGCGTTGCCGCTGCCCCAACCGGTGTGGCCGACTTCCAGCGTGTCGGGCACGTCACCGCGGAAACCGTCGCTGCGCTGCGCGCTCGACAAGTCGCCGACCCGCGTCACCGACATGCCGTACTCGCTGGAGTCCTGCGGCTGACTGTCGTAGTACCAGTTGCCCGACGAGCCCAGCGGGTTCTTCGCGACCCGCAGAAACACCTCGGTCACGCGTCCGCCCGACTCGGTCCGCAGCGTCGTCGCCCCGAGGTTCGACGTCGGCCCGAAGTCGAAATAATAAAACTGCACGTCGAGCTGGTGCCCGTCGCCGATGCGGTCTTCGTAATAATTTTTCGCCGCGTCAACGATCGCGCTCAACCGGCTGCCACCAATGTCGGTCGAAGGCTCGTTGCTCAGCGGCGTGCGGTACACCGGATCGATGTCCAAGCCCACCGCAAAACCCGGGAGCAGCACGCCTAGGCCGAGCGTGCCGACCGTCACACACCTCCGATGGTTGGATCGCCGGCCAAACCGACGCTGCCTCTCTCCAAGCATGCCAAACAACTCCCACACGCCTCATTGACTCACCAATTTGTCTTGACCCACAGCGCCAAGCTCAGCGGCGTGCGAAGATACCCCAAAGACTCTATGGCGCAAAGGTTTTTCACGTGGTTTGGGGTCGCCCGCTTCGCGCGCCTGCCAGAATCACCGCCCCTCCCAAGGCAACACCCGCCCGCGGGAAACCGCGAGCGGGTGCGTCAGGATCGGGCCTCTCCCCAGGAATGCGGAAAACGCTTGGTTTACTCGGCGTCGGGGGCGTCGGTGCCTTCCGTCCCCTCGGAAGCCTCGCCGCCGTTTTCGATCATCTTGCGGAGGTACTTGTTCTCCCGCCGCGTCGCTTCGAGATCGAACACGAGATACTTGATCGACAGCCGGAGATAATCCAGGGATTCCTGAAGTTCGCCGACGGTCTGCTTGAGCCGGCTGTGACGCTCGCGGGTCTGCTCGGCGAGTTGCGTGAGCTTCTCGCGTTGCTCGCTGGGAAGCGTCGAAATCTGACCCATGAGGTCGGTGAGCTTGTTCTGAAAAGTCTGGTCGTCCACGGGTCGGTCTCCGAAAAGCGGTGAAAAATCCCCTCCCAGCGACGCTCAAACCAAACGCCGCGGTCCTTTCCATCATGCCCGCGGATGACGCTTCGACGAAGAGGAATTCGGCGAAAATTCACAAAACCTCGGTCAGCGAAGCGAATTTACACTCCGTCGGGGTGTTCCACGCCGACCCTGAGACCGCCGGATCATGCCGCATGTGGTGCCCATCCCACACCCGCCCTTGATCCGGCGCTTCGTGCCGAAAGCGAACAACGTGTCGAGGCCGTGCGCAATCGCAAGGGTCGAAACGTGCGGCGTGCCAACAATCCCACACGGACGGCGGATCAGAGGCCGATCGCGTGGTGCGGTGCCGGGGGTGAGCGGTTGGGTGGTGCC
>JBCCDN010000162.1:0-4888 GCA_039030755.1 Planctomycetota bacterium
CAGCCGATCGCGGCCCCTATTGCCGGCGAACCGATCGTTATCAAAACCGGCAGTCAGCGCGATGTTGAATACTTGCCCATCGGCGGCCGTGATCTGCAGATCGTTCGCACCGGACGTCCGGACGCCGAGCCCATCGTTGAGGTTGGCGAGCACGGTGTCGTCGCCGATGGTGTAAAGCGGAGCGCCGGTAAGTTCGCCGGTGTCGGTGTCGCCGGCGATGCCGAGTTGCGTGGCGGTGTTGGTGTTGCCTAAGTCGGCGATGATGAGCGAGCGATCGCCGCCGCCGGACGTTTGGCCGGTGATGTCCCGAACCACCAACCCGCCCGCATCGATCTCCGCACGAACCCCGATGGAAGCGTCGTTGATCTTCGCGACGACATCCTGCAGGGTGATCGCATCGCTGAGATCGACGGTGGCCGAGTTGCGGTCGAGGTCGGTGATCTTAATCTTGCCTCGTTGGACGCCGGCCCCGCCGTTGAGTTCTTCGAGGCGGGTTTCTCGGTCGAGTCGCGCTTCGCCGCGATTAAAGGTGAGCAGGCCCCCGTCGGGCGCGACCGGCGTGGTTTCACGGTCGCGGAAGCCCGAGGTCACGGTCTGTTGCGCGGATACGAGGCGGCGAACCGAAAAGCGAAAGTCGCCCGGCGTCGCGCCCGCGCCGCTGGAGACGGTGGCGACGGCTTCATCAGAACTTGCGGAGGTCGTGGCCGAGAAGGTGGACGGCGTGGTGAGTCGGCCGGCGGTGAGCTTGAGTGACAAGAGCTGAGCGGACAACCCGGCGAAGGCCTGCTGCTGTTCCTGAAGCGTGTCGTTCTGTTGCTGGACGCGGACGGCCGGCTGGCTCTCGATTTCGATGAGCTGGTTAATGATGTCGGCGGTGTTGATGCCGCTGATCAAGCCAATGTCGGATCGGATTTGTCCCATCTTGTCGTCCCTATCCCAAACCCCACGTCCGGCGTAGCGTGCCTAGCTGCCGTCTCACGGGCGCACCGCAAACTTGCGGCAAATCAATCGCTTGATTGATATCGACCGACCGATGGGCGTCGCTTGAAGTCGCGAGGCCTGATCCGCGTTCGTGCGACATTTTTTCTCGAAATCTTGGTTTTGGGTGCCAACAGTGTGACACTGGTGGTTTTTCGGTGCGAACAACGTCCGAAGATGTTCTTGGATCGGGTTACCGTGGACGCTTCTTTGGGGGACGATCGGGCCGCTCAGGCGACCCGGCGGTTGAAATATGGCAGTGATTGCACCGTCAAGCGGACAACCCGCACTGCCCGATCCAGACATCTAACGTTGCCCCCGTCGTGCCGACCATCGGACCCCCCCACGGCGCGGCGGGGGCTGTCGGATGCAGGCAGGTGAAACCAGCAACTTTGAAATCGCGTGTTAGTCCAATCCACAGACCATAAGTGCCTCTTCAGCTGACCGTTCGCGCGAATCGGCGGCTTCGGGCGGGTCGGACACGACGCCGGGGCCGTCGTCGGTGTAATGCGTATCAATCACGGCGTGCCACTCGCGGACGCTGGCCGCCTTGATGAAGCCGGCCTTCACCATCGAAAAATCCGGGTGGTGCCGCGCGAAGCGGATGCCGAACTTCCGCATCGTGCGCGACGCCAGCGACTCGCCCTGCTTCGCCACACTTAACGCGAAGTGCTCCATCAAGACGTCGCGCTGTTCGTGGATACGCGGCGGACGCAGCGCATCCGGATCGCCGGCCATGATTGCGCGAGCCTGACGGAAAACCCACGGATTGCCGATGCAACCGCGAGCGACGCTGACCCAATCGACGCCGGTCTCGGCGAGCATCGCGAAGATGTCCGCCGCGTTCCAGACATCGCCCGAGCCGCCGATGGTGAAGCCGCGGGCCCTAGCGTCGGGGCCGTAGGTGTCGACGATCTGCTTGAGCGCCGCCCGCCGGCCCGGGCCGATGTACTTCTGCTCCACCGTGCGGCTATGCACGGTCGCCCCGGCATAACCCAAGTTCATCGCCGCCTCGAACACCCGCTCAAACGCCGCGACCATCTCGGGCGTGTCGTCGTAACTTCGCCGAAGTTTCACGGTGAGCGGCACGTCCGCGCCCACCGCGTCGGCCGTCGCTTTGAGAATCGCCACCGCCTCTTCCGGCACGCTCAACAAGTGCCCGCCGCGCGCTTTGCGTTTGATCTTCTTGACCGGGCACGCCAGATTCACATCCACCACGTCGTAACCCAAACCGACCAACACCTTCGCCCCGGCCGCGAGATCCGTCGGGTTGCTACCCATCAACTGCCCGCAGATCGGATGATCCTCGTCCGACAGCTCGGCTTCCTTCAGGCCCTTACCGCCGTTCAAAAGAAACACATCCAGCATCGCCTCGGTGATGCAATATGGGCAGCCGTGCCTCCGTGCGACCCGCCGCATCGGCTCGTCGGAATACCCCGCCAGACCGGCCTGATAGAACGGCGCATCGATCGGGATACCGCCGACGCGAACGCCGGAGACACGCAACTTTGGGCTCGGTTTGCCGTCCGCCTGCATCGCGGCCATGATACGAGCATGCGAAGGATCGCCACGATTCACCTTGGTTTGACCGCTCTGTTGCTCGCCGGAGGCTGTGCGGCCCCCCTGCCCGTCGGCTCGGCCGAACAGCGCGAACGACTGGCTCAACTTGACTACCCCGCCAACGCCGAAGCGGGTGAACCGCTGCAACTCGAGGTGATCCGCGACGGCCAGCACCTCCGTTTCATCAACCGCGAGCCCCGTGAATTCCGCCGCGTCACGCTCTGGCTCAACCAACAATATGCCGGCGTGGCCGAACGCTTGGCCCCGGGGAGCTACGAATCCGTGTCGTCCAATTCCGTGCCGCTCGGGGCCTTTATTAATCAGCACGGCGAGCCGTTCCCCGTCGGACGGTTCCTCGCGCCCGACGACACGGTCGCCCTTGTCAGTGCCGAGATGATCATCGAACAAGACGACGGCATGACGCGACGCTCGCTGACCGTCTGGCCCGACAAACGATGGTTCGAAGATTGACGCCGCTTCGCCGGACGTCGCACACTTCTGTTCATCTCACCACATTTGTTCATCCCGAGAAACCCCACCATGCCCGACGTGCTCGCCCCCGCCGACCTCTGGAAGCGCTACAAGAAATATCTCGTCAAGACGCCCTCCGTCGGCCTGTCCTTGGACGTGTCCCGCATGGACTTCGATGACGCCTGGCTCAAGTCCATGGAGCCCGCGATGCAGGCCGCCTTCGACGCGATGCGGGAACTCGAAGCCGGGGCCATTGCCAACCCCGACGAAAACCGCATGGTCGGCCATTATTGGCTCCGCGACAGCTCGACCGCCCCCGACCCCGAGATCGCCAAGGCGATCGAACGCGATATTGAAGACGTCCAAGCCTTCACCCACGCGATCCACAAAAAACAAATCACGCCGCCGCCATCGTCCAACGCCGCCCGCTTTACCGACCTGCTCTGCGTCGGCATCGGCGGCTCGGCTTTAGGCCCCCAACTCGTCGCCGACGCGCTCGGCCACCCCAAAGGCCGCGACAAGATGAAGGTCCACTTCATCGACAACACCGACACCGATGGCATCCGCCGCACGCTCGACACCCTGGGCACCAAGCTCAAATCCACGCTCGTGCTGGTCATCTCCAAATCCGGCGGCACCCCCGAGCCTCGCAACGGCATGCTCGAAACGCAGGCCGCCTTTGCCGCCAAAAATCTGGACTTCGCGAAGCACGCCGTCGCCATCACCGGCGAGGGCTCCAAACTCGATCAGGTCGCCGTCCGCGAAGGCTGGCTCAAGCGTTTCCCGATGTACGACTGGGTCGGCGGCCGAACCTCCGTGATGGCGACCGTCGGCCTCGTCCCCGCGGCCCTCCAAGGCATCGACATCACCAAGCTCCTCACCGGCGCCGCCAAGATGGACGCCGCGACCCGCAACCCCACGACGAAGAAAAACCCCGCCGCCATGCTTGCCCTGATGTGGCACTTCGCGACCAACGGCCAGGGGGATAAGGACATGGTCGTCCTGCCCTACAAAGACCGCCTGCTCCTGCTGTCGCGCTACTTGCAGCAACTCGTGATGGAATCGCTCGGCAAGGCCGAAGATCTGGACGGCAACACCGTCGAACAAGGCATCGCCGTCTACGGCAACAAGGGCTCCACCGATCAGCACGCCTACGTCCAACAACTCCGCGACGGCGTGAACAACTTCTTTGCGACCTTCGTCGTCGCCCTGCAGGACACGCCCCGCCCCCGGAAGCAAGACACGCTCGAGGTGGAACCCGGCGTCACCGCCGGCGACTTCCTCAACGGCTTCTGGCAAGGCACCCGCGAAGCGCTCTACAGCAACGGCCGGGGCTCGATCACCATCACCGTCAACAAGGTCGACGCGCAAACCCTCGGGGCCCTCATCGCGCTCTACGAACGCGCCGTCGGTTTGTACGCCAGCCTCGTCCATATCAACGCCTATCACCAGCCCGGCGTCGAGGCCGGTAAAAAAGCCGCCGCGTCCGTGCTGGACCTCCAACACGCCGCCGTCTCGAAGCTCACGGCCGAGTTGCAAACCGCCGACGACGTCGCCGCCGTAATGGGCGACCCCGACGCGGTCGAAACCGTGCACCACATCCTCGAGCACCTCGCCGCAAACAAGCGGATCAAGAAATCTGGCAGCAAGTACGCGACGCTCTAACGCGACGCGACTTTCGTCCCGGTCGCCGCGGGCCCACGGTCTGCGCGTGCTCGGCGTCGCGGACGCCGCTCCGCGCGACCACACCACATCCTGCTTCACTTGCCAAAGAACGCGGGCCAACCCGGCACCACCGAAGCCGGCCGGGGCGCCGTGCCCCAAGCCCATCACGCGAGCATCCCGCTGCGCTTCTGCTTCGGCCCCACGCACCGCCCAC
>JBCCDN010000163.1:0-4727 GCA_039030755.1 Planctomycetota bacterium
GTGAATGCCTGGCTGGTGGCGAGCGAAGGGGCTGATGTTCGCGCCGATGCGGCGGGGTTGTTGGCCGCGTCGGGGGTGCTGGTGCGGGAGATCCGGCGGGAAGTGCCGACGCTCGAGGAATACTTTTTCCGCGTGACGGACCCGGGTGATGCGCGCCGCGACAAAGCCGCGACCTCCGTGGCCGCCAAGGAGCCGGCATGAGCGTGGTCCTGACACTGGCGAAACGCGAATGGTCATCGCTGTTTTTTGCGCCGGTGGCGTACGCGGTGATCGGGTTGTTCGGGATGGGCTGCGGCTTGGTGTTTCTGGCGAACTTTGTGCCCGGGCAAGAGGCGAGCCTGCGTGGCGTGTTTGACGCGATCGTTTGGTTGCTGGTGTTTCTGGTGCCGTCGATCGGGATGAAGTTCATTAGCGAAGAGATCAGCGGCGGGACGATCGAACGGCTGATGACGCTGCCGGTGAGCGAGGGGCAGGTGGTGCTGGGCAAGTGGTTGGCGGGGATGGGGTTTGTCGCGGTGTTGTTGGCGACGCTGCTGTTGCCGATCGGGATTCTTGAGGTGGTCGCCGAGCCGGACTACGGGCCGATTGTTTCGGGCGGGGTGGGGCTGCTTCTGGTGGGTGGGCTGTTTGTCGCGGTGGCGCTGTTTGCGTCGGCGACGACCGGCAGCCAAGTGGTGGCGTACATGGCGGCGGTGTTCGTGAATTGCGGGCTGACGTTCGTGTTGTTTTTCGTACCGCAGACGCAGTGGGCGCGGTCGCTGGACCCGGCCGTGCAGGCGACGCTCCAATACGGCAACGTCAATCGGCAGTTCGCGGATTTTGCGAAGGGGCTCATCGACTTGCGTCACTTTGTGTACTTCCTGACCGGCACGGCGTTGTTTCTGTTCGGGGCGGTCAAACTGTTGGAGAGCCGGCGATGGCGGTAACAAACCCGCAGAATCAACGCCGCGCGAAATACGGGGTCAACGTGGTGGTCGCGCTGGTGGCGGCGTGCGCGTTGGTGTTGCTGGTGAATTGGTTGGCGGTGTGGGCGTTCGCTCGGCTGCCGGAGTCGATCCGGCCGTGGTTGCGGTACGACCTGACCGCGACGCGGGCCTACACGCTCTCGGATCAGACCCGGCGGGTTCTGGCGTCGATGCCGAGTCGGGATGCCGGGGTGGATGAACCGCTCGAACTGATCGGCGTCTACGCGGACGGCACGCCGCAAGCCCGCGTCGTCGACGAATTGCTGGATCAGTACGCCGCCGCGTCGGACACGGTCTCGGTGCGTCGTTTTGATCCGCAAGCCGACGCGGATGGGCTTCGAAGTTTTTACGCCGAGTTGGCCGAAGGTCTCGGTCAAGTCGGCCGGACGCAGGCGACGCTTTCGGCGATCGAAGACGGAACGGCCGCGCTTCAGGATTTAACGCAGCGTCTGGATCAAGTGGTGGTTGTTTTGGGTGAAGCGGTGGCCGCACTGGACTCGGCCAGCCCGGCCGAGCAGAACATCGCCGAACAGGTCGATGGCGTGGCGGGCGGAGTGGTGGCGTTTATCGATGCCGGGGAAACGTTCGCGGCACAGCTCACCACTGAAGCGGAAGAGCCGTTGCCGGATGTGGCTCGGATGCGAACGGACGTGCTGCAGCGGCTGCAAGCGGCGGCGGCCTGGACCGACCGGCTGCGGACCTGGCTGCGTGGCCGAGCGCAGGGGCGCGACATGCCCGCGGCGGTGCGCGACGCGGCGATCCGGGCGGAACGTCGGCTCGAGGGCATGCGGGCGTCTTTGGGTTCGGCCCAGTCGCGCGTCACGTCGGTCGGCGTGGACGCGGCGTATCGTCGGCTCCACGAAGCGTCGTCGCGACAGGCGAGCGTGCTTGTGCGCCGGGGGACACGCCTCCGGGCGGTGAATCTGGACGACATGTTTGAGGCCGACGAAGCGGCGATGGATGCGCTCAACCCGGGAGACGGTTCGGATCTCACGGCGGCGCAGACACTGCCCGTGCGGTTCCTAGGCGAAGAGCGTTTAACCGGCGCGGTGGTGAGCGTGTCGCTGGATCAACCGCCGCTGTTGTTGTTCGTGTCATTGGACGGCCGACCGGCGATGGGGCCAGAAGGCACACATAACCAGGTCGCGGCCCGGGCCCGGTCGGCGGGTTTTGAAATCGCGCCGTATTCGGTGGTCGCTCAGGCATCGGGCGCTTCGCTGAGGCCGGCCCCACAGTTGAATCCCGATCGACGCGTCGTTTGGTTCGTACCGGCGGCCAACCCCGACCTGCCCACCGACGCGGCGGCGCGAACGCATTTGGCGTCGATCTTGAAGTCGCGTTTAGCCTTGGGCGATGGCGTCTTCATGACACCGGGCCTGCGGGTCGGCGCTTCGGTGATCGCGGAAGACCCTCTGTTGATGCTGGCAGAGGAAACCGGCATCGGCGTGGACCCCGGGGCCGTGGTGCTCGCTCCGGGCGTGGACGATCGGGGCGCCGAGGCGGCCATGAACACGTTCCGCGTGCAGGCCTTCGCCGAGCACGCGATTACGGCTCCGCTCGATGGCCGTTCGGTCTGGCTGGACTTTGCGCACCCGGTCACGTTGAGCAAGACGGCCTCGCCTTTGATCGGCCTGCAAGCGGACGGCTTGTGGATCGAGTCGGACCCGCCGACCGATGTCCCCTTGGCCACGGCGACGGCGGAAGCCTTCGAGTTGGCTCCAGACGGCGTTACGGTCGCGGCGGTGGCGGTGGTTGGCGACGAACTAAGCGAACGGCCGGGACGGCTAGCGGTGGTGGCCGACCCGCTATGGTCGACGGACCCGGTGATCCGTGGCCGACAGGCTGGCGGAAACGTTGAGCTGTTTACCAACGTGGTGTACTGGCTGGCCCGACTGGACGAAGCCATCGCTGCGACGCCGCGTTCGCAAGGTGTACGCCGGATCGGACCGATGAATGAAGCTGCTCGGCGTCGTGCGGCGTGGTTGGCAGTGGCCGGTTGGCCGCTGCTTGCCATGGTGGCTGGAACGGCCGTGTGGGCCGTGCGACGGCGCGGCTGACGGACGATGGAACAAGAACCCGGTCGAGGATGCCAAGACGATGAGCTTTCGGACGACCGGCCTGCTGCTGCTGTGTGTCGTGGTGGCCGGCGGTTTGTTCTGGTGGTCCCGCTCGATGGGCGGTCCGGCACCGAAGCCATCGGACGGACCGCCGCTGATTCCAGGCAAGCTGCTCGCGGTCGAGGTGGCCTTCGCCAGCCGCGATTACAAGGTCCAACGCGACGGCAACGGCTGGTCGCAGACCTCACCGCAATACGCGCCCCTGCAAGCCGAAGCCGGCCGAGCATGGGTGGACGCGGTCGCGGCGTTGCGGCCGCTTCAAGAAGTGCAACCGGGCGTGGCTGATGTGCCCGGGCTTGCTGAACTCGCCCTCGCGCCGCCCGTCGCCAACGTCACGGTGATCACCAACGGCGGGGCTGTCGAATTGGCGTTGGGCGACCAGACCCTCGCCGGCACGGGTTACCTCCGCCTTGACGACGGCCGGGTGTTGCTCGTGCCCGATGCGCTGCACAACTTGGTCTACGGCCCACCGCCCACCTCTCAACTCGCCGACGTGCTGCCCCTGCCGCCGCTGGCTTCGCTCGATCTTGTCACGTTCACACGAGGACGTGACACGGTGACGCTGCATCGGCTGCCCGCAGGCTGGTCGCTCCGTCCCGATGCACTCGAACGCGTCCGGTTCGAGGTGCTCGACGGCTTGCGACAGCTCACCGACGACACGCCGATCCTTCGCCACCGTGACTCCGCCGACGGCGCTACTCAGGACTTGGCCCGATACGGCCTCCAACCCCCGCGTGCGTCGCTCACGTTTGCCGGCCCCGACCGCCCGACCTTCACTCTCGAAATGGGGCGGTCCGCCGCGGTCGAACAAGGCGCGATGTTCGCCCGCCTCTCGCGCGACGCCACACCCGGGCCGATCGTCGCGCTTCCCTTGGAACGCACGAAAATCGCATTCGCGCCGCTCCAACAGTTTCGCGACCCACGCCTCTTCGAAGCCGCCGCGGACCAGGTGACCGAGCTCCGCATCGCCTCCACCGGTACCCCGAACGCCGTGGACGTTACGCTTCGCGACACCGGGGCCGGCTTGGCGTACCTCGATCCCGGAGCGATGCCCGACGCCAGTGCGGACCAGTTGCTTGCCGCCGTCCTGGCACTGCGTTCCACGGGCCCGATCCCCGGCGAACTCGCCTTGGGCGAAGACCCGATACCCCGCTTCACAATCCAGTTGAGCTGTGGCGTGACCCGTTCGGTAGATGTGAATCTATATCGCACACCCAGCGGATGGTTTGCCCAGCGCAGCGATGAATTAGATCCGACCGACGTGACCGAAGCGACCATGCGCCGGTTGCTGGTGTCCCTGCCGGGTGATGCGACTTCGCCGTAACCCGAAAGGCTTTCACCCCGTCGCAACGCTCACGTTTTTGAGCGACTCCGCCGCTGCCTGTTTCGCGGCGTCGCTGCGCGTTGCTTGCAATCCTTCCAGATAGGCGGCGTCCACGTCGCCCGTGACGTACCGCCCGTCGAACACCGAGCACTCGAAATCATCGATGGACGGGTTGCCCTCTTTCGCGCACGCGATCAGATCGTCGAGGTCCTGATACACCAGCCAGTCGGCACCGATCTCTACGGCGATCTGTTCGTCTGTCTTCTCGTGGGCGATCAGTTCGGGAGCCGAAGGCATATCGATGCCGTACACGTTCGGATA
>JBCCDN010000164.1:0-4669 GCA_039030755.1 Planctomycetota bacterium
CTGCCCAACCGCCGAAAGCAGCGCCGAGGTGGACGCCGCGAGGCGGGGATCGGCTGCGAGTCGTTCCGCACGTTGCGCAGCGCTTTCGGCCGTTCGCTTCGCCTCCAAGGCGTTCGAATCGATCGCTTCCCCATCCCAGGCGTTCAAGCTTTCACGCAACGTCACCACGACGGCCAAAGCCTCTTCATTGGCTTTTGTTGCTTCCGCGTGGACATGGCGGTCAAAGCGAGCTCGCAATGCCGCCACGGATTCCGTTTCGGCGGTGGTTCTTGCGAGCGACTCGGCGAGCTCGACATCGTTCGGGGTCCACGCGTCGACCGCCGTTTCGATCAGAGACGTTTGGACTTTTTCGAGTTGGGCGATCCTTTCAAGCTCGCGCTCGCGAGCCTGATGGAGTGCGGTCTGCGCCGCGGTGTACGCGGGGCCTTCGAACCGATCGGGGTGATCTTCCGCCAAGGCGTTGAATCGATTTTCCGCCAACGCGAGATCGTTGTTTTCCGCCGCCTCGACGACGGAAGCCGATCGCGTCACGACGTCCTGGCGGGCCGCCCGATCGAATCCCCAGAACGCGAGGGTGCCGGCCAACGCCAGCGCCGCCGCCGCGGCCCCGGCCCATGTCCAAAGACGCCGACGGCGATGTTGCTGCAAGCGGACGGCCAAGGCTTCCGTGGCGTCCGCGTTGAGTGTGCCCGGCAACGGGCGCTCGTACGACAACGCTTCGTCCATCGCCGCCTGCAGCGCTTGGGGTGACCCGCCGGACGCGGTCACTTCCGCCAACTGGTCGCAAGCCTCGCGAAAACGAAGGTCGGCGGCTTGGGCGGCGGCCTGCTGCTGCGTCCAATCCAGAATCGGCTCGACCCGCTGTCGCAGCGTTGCGGGAACGTGCAACGCCGAACGCCCCACGGCCTTGAGCGTCTGGGACCAATCCTCCAGCCATTTCGAACACGCCGGAAAGTCCATCGCGCTGTAGGCCTCTTCGAGCGTAGGCAGGAGCGTTTCGAGTCGATCCTGGGCGCGAGCGATTCGGCCGTCTTGCAAAGCGGCATCGACGCGGCGCACCAACTCGGCGGGCGGGCTTGTTTTCTGACGGTCGTCGTTGAGTTCGCGGCGTAACTCTTGCAGCGCTTCGACGTCGCCGAGCGCGGCGTCGATTTCGGTACGGATTTCTTCGTGGCGGGCCCGCTCCAATTCGAGCAGCGCGTCGTGCCACGGCCGATTGCCGCGATCGACGCCGGCCAACGCCCGTAGCGCGGCCAGCCGGGCACGGACCGGAGCCCGCACCACGCACCGCAGCCGATATTCACGAAGCAGCGGCTCGACGAGCGACTCATCGGCATAAGCACGATTCAGCAGCGCCGCCACGTCCGGGCGGATCGCGTCGGGGGCGGGCCAACCTTGACGCCGGCACGTATCACCCCACGCAGCGGGATCGGGCAACTCCAAGGCCGCGATCTGCCCCAACAGGTCGGGCTCGGCATCGGCTTCTTGCACGGCCTCGGTCCGTAGGCCTTGCGCCAATAAAGCGGCACAACGGTTCAGGCGCTCGCCGGCGCGGCGTGTGAGCATGGCGTAGGCCTCGGCGGTCGCGGCTGCTTGGTCGTCCGAAGGAACCGAACCGCTTCGAAGCCAACCGGCGATGCGCTGCGCGATGTGACGGGCGTCGGGCATGCTTACGGATTCCGTTCCATCAGAGGGCTCAATGAGAGGCGCGCAAGGACGACGCCCGACTGCGGATCGATCAGGCGCACGATCGGGGCCGACACGCTGGCCACACCCAGGGTGGCCGCAGCATCCACACTCGGGACATCGTTCGGGATCGCATCGATCAGCGTTTGAAGTTCTTCGGCCGCTGCCTCGAGTCGCTCGAGTTCGGCTCGGGCTTGTTCACGCACGCTGACCTCGGCCGTGGTGTTTTGTAAGTCGCGTTCCCAGGCCAGGCGTTGGCGTTCGATGGCGGCCAAGCGGGCGTCCAGGCCGGGGCTGGTGCGTACCGTCAATGTGCCGTCCTCCGGCAAAAGCCGCACCCAAAGGCTCTGCGTGGGTCCGACCCAAGCGGCCTGTGACGAGTCGGCTTCCAGGCGTTGCATCGGGCCGTCGGCTTCAACGACCAGCGATACGCCTGCGCCTGCCATCGCGATTCCGAGGTGTTCGCGGAGACGCATCGTCAAGGTGCCTTGTGCCATGAGTGGTTGAGGCAGGCGGTGGCTCGTCGGCGTGACTTGAAAGCTTTCCAGCGCGACCCCGGCCCGTTGCGCTTCGAAACGCGTCCGACGGAGCAGCGGCTCCAGCCATGCGTCGTTGGCCGCCACGCCCGAATCCGCGCCGGCCCGCCAAGACCAATAGACCTGATTTCCGCGCAGTTCGAAAACGCCGAGGACACGCTCTTGGCCCAATGCACCGGGTTGGATGAGTCGCGTTTGGCTCGCTTGGATGTCGGCTCGGGGCCACGCGACGCCCTCGGGTAATGCCACGTGCGTCGGCCATCGCGGGACCCATGCCTCGGTCCCTTCGGGCACGCGGCCGATCGATTGCGCCGCGGTGTCCAACATGCCCAAGGCATTCACGCGTCGTGGTGGCAAGGTGACCCAGCGCGACGATTCCGCGGAAGGTGGTTGCGGGGTTGTGGTTGCGATTGCGGTTGCGGAGCGTGTCCCGTTCTGAAGCGGCGCGTTGGCGGGCGGGCCGGTCAATCCTTGCAGCTGCGCCTCGAGCGCTGCGGTGCGTGCCCGTTCGGCTTGCAGATCATCCTGTGTCTGATTCAGCAGTCCGCGCATTGCGGCTTCGTCCGCTTCGATCTGCCGCAACGTCGGCAAATTCTCGAGCAGCTCTTGCGCGTTTTGAAGCCCCTCCTGGATTTGGGCTTCGATCTCTTCGGGGGTCTGCGCGAAGATCGAACCGGCTGCCAGGCTTGCCGAAATCCACACGGCCCGCGCGGCGGTTTGATGCCCGCGAAGGCGTGTCAACCGCAATAAATGGAACCAAGCACTGCTCACGGGGTGATCTCCACATGGGCCAGCGTCGCGCCCGACGACGTCAGGTTGACCTCGATCGCGACGCCCGGAAAAGCGGACATGGCGGTAAGTTTTTGTTGAAGTTCCGCTCGTTGACTTTCGCGTTGCGTTAACGCCGGGCGGAGTTCTTCGGGGTGGACGTCGCGCTCGTCGCGGATTCGACCGATGGCGTCGGCCTGCTCGTCGAGCCGATCGAATGCTTCACGCCACGCCGGGTCAGATCGCCGCGATTCATCGATCGTGCCGTCGCTGTTTTTGGGGAGGCTGCCGAGGCTTTGGGCATGGTCCTGCCGGGCTTGCGTCCACCGATCGAGCCAAGCGCGGTCGGCGTCAATTGCAGAAGCCAGCGCAATGCGTTGGCGCTGGAGGTCTTCGGGGGCTTCGTGCCAACGCGCAGCGAGTTCCAACCCGTCGCGTCGGCTGGTGTTGAGTTCGAGTTGGAGTGTGACGGGGGCGTCCCGATGCTGAAGCCATACGCCGCCGCTGGCCGTGCGCTCATCCATCCAGCCGGCAGGAGGATCGGTGACTTTCAAATGCAACCGATCGGCGGCGACAGAGTTGATGCCCGACGGATTCGAGAGGCGTGCGGGCCGATGCCCGATGCGCGTTGAGATCTCTGCGGGGACGAGCCCTTGGACTTCCGCGAGTTGCTGTCCATCGGATCGCTGCAGCTCCCACACGCTTATCGCGGCTTCGGTGCCCAAGGCTTCCAGGGCGACGGCAAGCGTCCGGTCCACCTCGGCGGGTAGCCACGCCCATACGAGCGCTCCCGCGTCGGCGTCCCACCGGCACTCGGCAAGCGCGATCGTGTCGGTGCCCCCTAAGGCGTCGCGTCGTTTGGCTTGAAGGACGGATGCCGATCCATGGGAGATCCATTGAAGCCCGAGCGAGGCCGTGGTCGGTAGATTCGCCGGACGGACACGGATCGAGTCCACCGCGAGGCCCGGCGAAGCCTGCCACAGCACCGTTTCCGACGCCGCGAGCGCCGCGAGTGCGCCGAACCCGGCCGAACCACTCGAAGCCAATTGCGGCGGGGGCAGCATCGCGGCGACCTGAGCCATCGAGTCTGCGAAGGATTCTCCGGGAGTATTCGCTACCAACGCGGGTTCATTTTCGGCAAGCGTTGACTCGCTTGTGCTTTCGCGGGTTACCGGCACCGTTGAACCCGTGGGCGAAGGCGTTGCGGGGGAGACAGACGTCGCCGGCGCGACAATCGCGGGTGGCGTGTTTTGGGTTTGATCGGTCAAGGCAGCCGTGAGCGCTTGGATCTGTGCGCGGGCGTCGTCTAACTCGGCTTGAAGGTTTTGCGAGGGTGGGTTGGCGGTGTGCGCCGCACGCGATCGGTCCACAAGCCTTTCAGATTGAGACGCGGTGAGAGGCGAAGGGGCTGCGGTGCTTTCGGGGTTGGGCCATAGCGCCCACCCGGCCACGCCCAGCAGAACCGGCCACCCCAATGCCGCCGCCCAGAACCAAGTAGCCGGCACGCGCGATCCGGCTGCGGGGGCGACAGACGCAGCAGGCAACACAGGCGGCTGCACTGCTTCCGCGCTGTGCACCCGGGAACGTTCGGAAGAGCCGCTCGGCCGCTGAAGCTGGCCTTGCGGATCGATCGCCGGCAGATCTGCACGCTCGGCTTGGGGGGCGGCGTGATCCTTATC
>JBCCDN010000165.1:0-4547 GCA_039030755.1 Planctomycetota bacterium
CGAAGACAGCTCATAGATAGGCATCTCACTTCTCCCAAAGACGTAGAAACCTCCGCAGAACAGAGGCCGCGCGGAGACTGTTTGTTACAACACATTATTGTCACCGTAAAGCGATCGAAAACCAAGCTTTTTTTCGATGATTCACAAGAAAGAAACGCAAGAATAGGGGAATCCCGGCCGCTAGAAACCCTTGCCCGGGCATCATCACCCGGTTGCTTCGAGCAGGCGGGGCGCGAAGAAGGCGGCGTGGATGGCGTCGTCGCAGGCGTTGAGCTTGGTTTGGAACGCGTCGAGGTATTCGTGCAGGCCGGCGGTGATCACTTCGTGGGCGCGGCCGTATTGGACTTCGCTGACGAGTCGGCCGAGGCAGCGCTGGGCGTCTTGGCCGGCTTGGAACGCTTCGCCGGAATCGGCGCCGGGGATGAGTTTGTCCAGGGCGTGCTTCGCGCTATAGAGGCAGTGGGCGAGGGCGCGGGGGAAGTCGCCGTTGAACATGAGGAAGTCGGCGACGTGCGTGGGGTTGATGGTGCCGTATTGCTGGCGGTACATCTCCATGGCGTCGACGGAAGCGAGTAACGCGCGCCACTGGATGACGTCGAGCGTCGTGCCCACGTCTTCGGTCGATGGCAGTAACAAAAAATACTTCACGTCGAGCATGCGGGAGGTCTTGTCGGCGCGTTCGATCATGCGTCCGAGGCGGGCGAATTCCCAGCCGATCGCACGGGACATCGCCGAGTCGGTGACGGCGTTGAAGAGCATCGCAGTGCGTTTGACGTGACGGAAGAAGTGGTGGTTGAGTTGGGTCGCTTTGGCGCTGCCCATGAGGTGGTGCAGCTCGTTGACCTGCTCCCACATCTCGGTGGTGATGGTTTCGCGGATGGTGCGGGCGTTCTCGCGGGCGGCGGCGGCGCAGCTGGCGATGGAGTTGGGGTTGTTCAGATCGAGCGTGAGGAATTCGAGGACGGCGTCGCGGTCGGCGTTGCCGTAGCTTTCGATGAAGGCTTGGTCATCGCCGGTGATGTTGACCAGGGGCATCCATTGCGGCGAGACGACGGACGAACGGTCGAGCGTGAGTTGGAGGTTGACGTCGATGAATCGGGCGGTGTTTTCGGCGCGTTCGACGTAGCGGGCCATCCAGTAGATGGCGTTGGCAACACGGGAGAGCATGACGCTGGTCATGGGTGGGTCTCCGGGGTGTCGTGGGAATCGGCGTTGTCCAGGCGAGGTCCGGGGCTTTGCGAGAGGATCTGCGTTTGGCTTTGCGTGGCGGCGTCGCTGGGCGTGGCGGAGTCGTTATGCGTTGGCGTTGCGGCGTGGGCGGCGTCAACGACCCAGGAGTCTTTGGTGCCGCCCCCTTGGGAGGAGTTGACAATGAGCGAGCCTTCCCGGAGCGCGACGCGGGTGAGGCCGCCGGGGATGATGTGCACTTTGCCGGGGCGCATCAGGATGTACGGCCGAAGGTCGACGTGGCGGGGTGCGATGTCGTCGCCGCAGATGGTGGGCGTGGTGGACAGTTGCAGTACGGGCTGGGCGATGAAGTTGTCGGGGTCGGCTTGGATATCGGCCGCGCACTTATCGAGTTCGGCCTTGGTCGCGTGGGGGCCGATGACGATGCCCTTGCCGCCGGCTTCGTGTGCGGGCTTGACCACAAGGTGGTGTAGGTTCTGGAGGACGTGCTGCCGATCGGTGTCGCGGTGGCAGAGGAACGTGTCGACGTTGAGCAGCGTCGGTTCTTCCTTGAGGTAGTACCGGATCATGTCGGGCACGAAGGCGTAGATCACCTTGTTGTCGGCGATGCCGGTGCCGGGTGCGTTGGCGAGGGCGACGCGGCCGGCGGCGTAAACCTCCATGATGCCCGGGACGCCCAACATCGAGTCTTTGCGGAAGGTGTTGGGATCCAAGAAGGCGTCGTCGATGCGGCGGTAGATCACGTCGACACGCGCAAGGCCGGCGGTGGTACGCATCTGCACATAACCGTCGTGCACGACGAGGTCGGAGTTCTGTACCAGCGGCACGCCCATCTGCTGTGCGAGGTAGGCGTGCTCGAAGTAGGCGGAGTTGTAGATGCCGGGCGTGAGCACCACGACGCGTGGCCGATCGATCGCGTCGGGCGCCATCGCTTGGAGCGTGGTCAGCAGTTGCTCGGGATAGTCGTCGACGCTGCGGATATTGAGCTGATCGAACACGCGGGGCAGCGTCTGCTTCAGCACCCGGCGATTTTCGAGGACGTACGACACGCCCGAGGGGCAGCGCAGGTTGTCTTCGAGCACGCGGAAGTCGCCGTTGCCGTCACGCACGAGGTCGATGCCCGAGATGTGGCAGTAGACGCCGCGGGGGGGCGTGATGCCTTGGCAGGCTTTCCAGGTGGGTTGGTTGAGCTCGACGAACTGTTCGGGGATCACGCCGTCTTGGATGATCTTGCGGTCCGCGTAGACGTCCGCCACAAACAGATTCAACGCCGTGATGCGTTGGGTGAGTCCGGCTTCGAGGTCGTCCCACTGCGAGCCGGTGATGATGCGGGGGATGATGTCGAACGGGATGATGCGTTCGTTGGTCTCGCCGTCGCCGTAGACGCTGAACGTCGCGCCG
This sequence comes from Planctomycetota bacterium, assembly GCA_039030755.1. GTDB lineage: Bacteria > Planctomycetota > Phycisphaerae > Phycisphaerales > Phycisphaeraceae > CAZIXN01. The sequence goes on from JBCCDN010000165.1 coordinate 2,590, forward strand.
GCTTCGAATAGCGCAGCCTCGGCGGCGTTTTGCCGGGTCTGGAGTTCCTCGGTGCCCATTTGCTCGATGCGCTGGGACAGCATTGCCGCGCTAGGACGCGGCAGGCCCGCCGCGTCGATTAACTCGTCGTAGCCGGGCGTCTTCGGATAGGGGAGTAGTTGCATGGGGATCCGATGGCGACACGGCGGCGGCAGGCACGTCCCGTCACGAATCCGATCGTAAAGGAAGACCCGCACGAATGCACGGGTCTTGGCGGCTTGATCCAGCTTGGCCTGGGTGCGACTAGCGTTCGAGGAACGCGACCTCGGCGACATACCCGCGTTGCCGCAGGGTCGCATCCACCAACGCGTCGTGCTCGGCCATCACCGGCCAACTCGCCAACGTCCGGGTGTCTTCGTCGGCGACATGTTCGAGGACGTAGCTCGGTTCAACCATCACGACCTCGGGCGGCGTACCCATGCAACCGCCCGTGGCGGCGGCGAGGCTGGCGATCACGCCGAGGTGGGCGGCGGCGACAAGCGGGCGGGCGTATGCGTGAATTTGCGCGGGTGCTGGCTGCATGGCGGGCTCCCCAAGGCGGGGTACATTGGTGGTTTCCTGTGTTCAAGTCGAAGGGTCGCAAGTAACCGGCCATTTCGCCTGCGTTTTCCCACCTCATGGGCAAGGAGGCCCGTGCCGCACGCCGCATCACCGACTCTTTTTCCCCAGGCGGTACAACCCGAAACGGACGAGACGTTTGAATCGTCACGACCCGCGGGACATCGCGCTGCAAGCATGCCACCTCGAACGCCTGCGGCCAGTCGGATCACGCTATCGCTGTGTAATTTGGGGTCGGGGTCCGGCGGAAACGCGACACTGCTGCGGCGCACCGCCCCGGATGGCGCCGACGAGCTGTGCATGATCGACGCGGGGTTCGGGCCGCGTACGGTCGCGACCCGGATGGCCCAGGCCGGCGTGGACCTCGCGCAGCTCCGCACGCTCTGCGTCACACACTTCGATCGCGACCATTTCAAGCCGCGTTGGTGTTCGCTGCTCGGCGACCTAGGCGTGCGGGTGTTGTGCCACCGCTGGCACGTGCCGGAGCTGGAGCGTTGTCGGGATGCGTGGTGTCTGCTGGACGCGGGGCTGGTCGAAGAATTCGAAGACGGCGACACGCTGTCCGTACTTCCGGGAATCACGGCGAAACCGTTCCGGTGTCAGCACGACCTGCAGGGCACGAGCGCGTTCCGGTTCGACGGCGGAGGGTTGTCGGTCGGGTTCGCGACGGACTTGGGGCACGTGCCGGTCGGGCTGCTCGATCACTTCGCCGGGCTGGATGCGCTGTGCATCGAGGCCAACTATGACCACGGCATGACGACGCAGAGCAGTCGGCCGAGCTTCGTGAATCGGCGGAACCTGTCGGACTCGGGTCACTTGAGCAACGAGCAGGCACGCGACGCGGTGACGCAGATTTTGGAACGCGGGCCGGCGGGGCGGTTGCGGGACGTCTTGCTGCTGCACCGTTCGAGCCAGTGCAACCACCCGACGAAGGTGCGGCGGTGTTTCGAACCATTGACCGCGGGTGGTGGCGACCGGTGTCGTGTGATCCAGACGCAGCCGCGGCGCCGGACGCGGTGGATCGGGCTGCGGCCGTGGTCGGCGGTGCGGCGAGAGCAGTTGCGGTTTGCGTGGTGATGTGGTTGGCGTATGCGCAGAAGCGTGAATCGAAAAACGTGGTGCGCCAACAATCCTGTTCGGACGGCAGATCGGAGGCCGACCGCGTGGCGTGGTGCCGGGGGTGAGCGGATCACCGCTTGGCGGTCGTCTTCCCGTGACGCGGCCCCGGATTGACATCCGGGGCACCAATGTAAGCGTCAGCTTCGTGTGTGAATGCGGGGCCGAGAGCGGGTTAAGACTTGATCGTCCGGGGTGGCTTGAGAACCCTCGGTGGGCGGTGCGTGGGGCCGAAGCAGAAGCGC
>JBCCDN010000166.1:0-4422 GCA_039030755.1 Planctomycetota bacterium
CGGATGGTGACCTCGGTGCCCTCGGGGCCGGTGAGTTGCTGGACGGCCTCGGTGAGCTTCATGCCCTCGGTGTCGGTGCCATCGATGGAAAGCACGACGTCACCGGCCATCACACCGGCGTTGTAGGCGGGCGAATCTTCGAGTGGGGAAATGATTTCCAGGCGGTTCTGCTCGGCATTGATGTTGACCTCGGCCCCGATACCCGAAAACGAGCCGGAGACGTGTTTATTGAAGTCCTGAAATTCATCGGCCGTGAGGTACACGGTGTACGGGTCGTTGAGCGATTCGATCATCCCGCGGACGGCGCCTTCGATCATCGCTTGGTCGTCGGGGTCTTCGACGTAATTCTGGAGCAGGTCGTAACGAAGATGGACAAAGAGTTCGATCTGCTGGAGCGCATCGCCCGAGCGGGCCCAAGTGGGCTTGAGCGTGACGAGCATGACGGCCATGACGGCGACAATCGCTAAGTATGCGGCGAGGCGGTTTCTTTGCATGCTGGCAGTTTAGGGGAGCAGGGCGGGCGCGCGGGCGACGCCAGGAATCTGCTTGGATCCGGGCTGTGTCGGACGTACGCTGAGCGTTTCGAGATGGTCTTATTTTGGCTGGAGAGGAGTTCAGCGATGTCGTCACGGGAACGGAGGGAGCTTGTGGGCTTGGGGTATGCGCCGCCGATTTGCGAAACGCTCGAGCCGCGGCAGCTGCTCAGTACCACGCTGCTCACGCCGGTGGACGTGCGCTACGACGGCGACGGGCAGGTGCTGGTCGGCTCGCTGGATCACCTGATCGACGACTCGGGGTTGAGCACGCCGGTGTCGGCGGAATCCACGCACGGCGGGCAGGCCGACTATTACGCGACGACCTGGGTGAACAACGACCCGACCGCACGGCTGCGCTTCGATCTGGGATCGACGCAGACCATCGACGGGGTGACGCTGTGGAACTTCGTGCTGGAACAGTGGAACGACTTGAAACAACGCGGCGTCGCGGATTTCTCGCTGTCCTTCTCGAGCGACGGGCAAACCTATTCCGGCGAGCAGGCGTTCAGCGTCACCAACGCAACGCCCAACGGTCAACGCGAAGCGGCGACGCAGGTCGCGTTCGAGCCGGTGTCGGCCCGGTACGTCCGCATGACCACGACCGCGTCGCTCGGGGACGCCTGGGTCGGCCTGGGCGAAGTGAAGTTCAATCAATCCGGCCCGCCGCCCGCCAACCGTACGCCCTTCGCGGCCAACGACACGGCGAGCGTCACCGAAGGCCTCGGCCCGGTCCGCGTCGCCGCGCTCGCCAACGACGTCGACCCCGACGGCGACGCGTTGACCATCGCCGGGGTGACGCCGCCGAGTAACGGCTCGGCCAGCATCAACGGAAGCGACATCCTGTACACGCCCGCGCCCGGCTTCGTCGGCACGGACAACTACACCTCCACCATCCCCGACGGTGAATTCACCGACACCGCCAACGTCGCCGTCACGGTCAGCGCGGCGCCGCAAGCCGGCACGCTGATCGCGCCCACGGCCGTGCGTCTCGAGGCCGGGATGCGCACGCTCGTCGGCGACCCGGCTCAACTCATCGACGGCTCGGGTTTGTCCACGCCGTTGGGCATCGACAGCGTGCACGGCGCGACCGGCGATTACTACGCGACCACGTGGGTCGGCGCGAACGATTCCGGACGGCTGCGTTTCGATCTGGGCACGACCCAGCGGATCAACGAGCTGGTCCTCTGGAACTTTGCGCTCGAGAACTGGTACGACCTCAAGGAATGGGGCGTGGGTGATTTCCGTTTGGCGTTCTCGACCGACGGCACAACGTACACGACGCCGCAGGCGTTCACGGCCGAGTCCGCCACGCCGCGGGGTGAATCAGAGTCTGCCCAGCGCTTCGCGTTTGCGCCGGTGGATGCGCGGTACGTGCGGATGTGGATCGACGGCACGGTCGCGCCGTCGCCGTTTGTCGGGCTGGGCGAAGTGCGTTTCCAGGCGGGCAGCTCGGCGGGCACGCTCGCGCTGGCGGCAAGCCAGTTCGAGGTGGACGAGGACGCGGGCACGGTGCGGGTGGACGTGGTCCGCAGCGGCGGCAGCGACGGCCGGGTGTCGATTGACTACGTCACCGTCGCCGACACCGCCACCCCCGGAAGCGACTTCACCGCGGTCTCGGGGGCGCTCGTGTTCAACGACGGGCAGACGCGACGCACGATCACCGTGCCGATCCGGGACGATGCCACGGCCGAGGGCACGGAGTTCTTCTCGCTGTCGCTGGACCGCACCTCCGGCGGCGCGACGATCAGCGCGCCGCGCACCGCCCGCATCGCGATCCTCGATAACGAACGCGAGGTTGTCGACCCGATCGGCCTGGTCGCGAATTACCCGTTCGAGATCGATGGTCGGGACATTGCCGGCTTCGCGGACGGCAACCTGCAGAACGGCGCGGCCGTGGTTGACGACGCCGAGCGCGGCAACGTCGTCGCGTTTGACGGCAACAACGACCGCGTGCGCATCGCCGACCGTCCCGAGCTGCGGCTGGGCGCGGATGACGCGGACTTGTCGGTGAGCTTCTGGGTCAAGCCCGAGGCCGGCCCGACCGGCGCTTGGCGTTCGCTCATCCACAAAGGCAACCGAAGTGCCGAACGCACCTTCGCGATGTGGCTACGCCCCAACGACATGCGGATGCACTTCCGCATCTCGACCACGTCCAGCGTGAACGAGGGCGGCGATTCCAAAGCGACGCTGGCGGTCGATCAATGGACCCACGTCGCGTACGTCAAGGAAGACAACCGGCTCAAGCTGTACGTCAACGGACAACTCGACCGCGCGATCGTGCTTGACGGGCAAAGCGTCGCCAACGACGGCGACATCTTCGTCGGCGACACGCCCTGGTCCGCCGGCACGGAAGGCCGGTTCGACGACGTGCAGCTCTACGACCTCGCGCTCAGCGACGAAGACGTCGCGCGGCTCGCGGGCATCTCGACGCCCGCCCCGGACGTCACGGTGCGCGGCGACGCCGTGTTGACCGGGCTCAATCAGCCCACGGCCATCGACTTCGCGAGCGTCGGCAATCGCGACCTGGTGTTCATCGCGCAGAAAAACGGGGTTGTGAAGCTCGCCGAGAACGGCACGCTGCGCTCGCAGAACTTCATCGACATCTCCGATCAGGTCAACGGCACCCGCGACCGCGGCCTGCTGGGCCTGGCCGTGCATCCGGATTTCGAGAACAACCCGTACGTGTATCTGCTGTTCACCTACGACCCGCCGGAAGTCAACGACCCCGGGCGCAACGACTTCGCCGGCCCCGACGGCCGGGGCTCGCGGACCGCGCGGCTGATCCGCGTGACGGCCGACGCGGATCAGAACTACCGCGTGGCGCAAACGGATTCGGAGCTGGTCCTGCTCGGCGCGGCGGGCACGTGGGAAACCATCGGGGCGCCCGACAAGCGGCAGTCGGTCGACAACGCCTACACGGGCTACGACGAAGACGGCGGCTACCTGCGCGACGTGCTCCCGCTGGATTCCGAATCGCACACCATCGGCACCGTGCTGTTCGGCCAGGACGGGGCGCTGTACATCACCAACGGCGACGGCGCGTCCTACGGCACGGTCGATCCCCGCGCCGCTCGCGTCCAGGACCTCGATTCGCTGGCGGGCAAAGTGATCCGCATCGACCCGCTGACCGGCCAGGGCCTGCCCGACAACCCGTTCTTCGACGGCGACCCCGACAGCAACCGCAGCAAGGTGTACAGCTATGGACTTCGCAATCCGTTCCGCATGGCGCTGCACCCGGTGACCGGTGAGCCGTTCATCGGCGACGTGGGTTGGACCAAGTGGGAAGAGATCAACACCGGCCGGGGCGCGAACTTCGGTTGGCCGTGGTACGAAGGCGGCGACGGCACGAGCTTGGAAACGCGCCGCTATCAGGACCTCGACGCTGCGCAGGCGTTCTACGCGACGCAGCCCGATGTGGCCGCGCCGCTGTTCAGCACGCCGCACGTGGGCAGCAGCGCGATCGTGGCCGGCGACTTCTACACCGGCGACGAACTGCCGGATGCGTACGACGGTGCGCTCTTCGTCACCGACTACCGCGTCGGCGTCATCGATGTCCTGCTGCTCCGGCCCGACGGCACGGTCGACCAAACGAAGCGCATCAGCGACCGCATCGGCGTGGTGGTCGAAATGTCGATGGGCCCGGACGGCAAGATGTGGTACGTCGACATCACCGGCAGCGTGGGCAGGTTCGACGTGCAGTGATCCCCGGAAGTGCCCCCGGAAGATTGGCGAGGTCTTCGGTTAACGTGCTCCGATGGCCAAGGCGCGGAAGCATTTCGTCTGCAAGCAGTGCGGCTCGGACTTTCCGAAGTGGGCCGGGCGATGCCCGGATTGCGGGGAGTGGGACGTCTTGGAAGAAACGCGGGTCGATAAGTCTGCGACGCAG
>JBCCDN010000167.1:0-4359 GCA_039030755.1 Planctomycetota bacterium
AAACCTATTTTCTCCACCCCAACACTTTTCTGCTTTGAAACCGATCCCGTTCGCTGTAGGTATCAACAATGCACAGCGTCCGGCTACTTTCTCTCAACCAAAGGAGCCTGCCATGACCAAGGAACAACTCGCCGACCAACTCAGCAAAGCGATCACACCCGTGATCGAAAAATTCGTGGCCCAGCCCTCGCCCGCGGCGGCCAATGTCGAAGCGGAACGCGTCAACCTGGAAAAGCAAAAGGCCGGCGCGGCCAAGGTGTTTGACACCGGCTCCGCCGCGTATACCGCCGCCGTCGGCGCCATCGACGAAGAGCTCAAAGGCTTAAAAATTGACGATCGCACCCAGCGTAAAGAGAATCTTCAACTCGCCGCGCTCGCGCTGGTGAGCGTTGCGAACACGCTCCGCGTTCCCATCAAACTCAAGCCCGCCACCGGCAAGGCCTCCTCCGGCTCCTCCGCGGCGAGCGGCGGCAAACGCACCCGTAAGACCAACGCTCAGATGGAGCAGGAGGCCAACGCCGTCCTCAAGGCCCTGCCCAGCGCCAAGAAAGACTTCGTGCCCAAGTCCGACATCGCCAACAAGGTCGGTTTCGATCCGCAGTCGGCCCTTCTTAAGCTCAAGCGCGACGACCTCGCCGAATCCAACGGCGTCCGCGGGGCTGGCGGTGGATGGCGTAAGGCCTAAACGCAACCTCAAAAACCGATCACGACTAAGCCTTGCGACGAAACCTTCGTCGCAAGGCTTTTTGGTTGAATCACCCCCCGCCCTTCAACCCCGCAATTCCACGCCGTGCTCCGCCTGCAACGCCGACACCGCCGCGTCCACCCGTCCCTGCACATCATCCCCGGTCAGCGTCCGTCCCGGAGCCCGGAACGTCAACCGCAGCCCCAGGCTCGCCGCCCCGTCCTTCACGCCCTTGCCCGCGTAACGATCGAAACAATCGATCGACGCCAGGTCAACGTCCCCTTCAACATCGGCCAACGCTTGCCGGATCGTCTCGCAAAGCGACGCGAATGACACACCCTGATCCACAACGATTGCCAAATCCCGCACGCTGCTCGGGAAACGCGGCAACGTTTCGTAGGTCTTCACTGGCAACGAGGACGACCATGCGTGCAATGCCTCCAAATCCAACTCAAACGCGAACGCCGGCCCGCCGACTTGCGTCGGCTTCAACACTGACTTGTCCAACTCGCCGAAGCGTCCAAGCACTTCACCGTCGCGGGTGTGAACCGTCACCGACCGGCCCACGACCAACCCCGCGACCTTTGCCGGCTTAAACGAAAGCGATTCGGCCGACAAACCCGCCCGTTCCAGCACGTTCTCGACCAGCCCTTTCACAACGTAAAAGTCCACACCCGTCGACTGGTTCCAATCCACATCCCGCGCCACACCCGACACAAGCCCGCCAAGCTTCCACGTGTGCGTCAAGCCCGCGTTCGCCGCCGACGTTTCGCCTTCCGCCGGCTTGATTTGCTTCGCCGCCGCAAACGTCCGGTCGATCTCGAACAGGCGGAAACGCTCGCCGCCTCGCCGAGCGCTACGGTCCGCTGCCTTGAGCAATGAGCCGACCAAGGACTGACGAACCGCCGACAAGTCCGCGTTCAACGCATTCGCCAAAGTCACGGCATTGACTTCCGGGCTCGCCATGGGTTCGGAGCCGCCGTCGGTCAGCGGCAGACTCCGACACTCCAAAAAACCTTCCGCGACCAGCAGATCCGCCAACTTGCCTCGGAGCATCTCCAATCCGCTCCGCCCGCCCTGGCTCGGCGGCGTCGCGGCGCCGTCGATGGGAATCGTGTCATAACCCCGCAGCCGGGCGACGTCTTCAATCAGCACCACCACGTCGTCCGCGTCCACCCGCCACGTCGGCACGGTGACCTTTAACGTCTCCGTGTCCGCGGTCGGCTCGCAGCGGTGGCCGAGTTTCTGCAGTTGGCTCGCCATCTCGGCCGCGTCGATCGAAACGCCCAGACAACGCGATGCTTTCTCGGCCGGCAAGTCATACGACACCGCCGGCGTCGCCTTAGCCCGCCGATCCACCGCCGGCTGCGCCACCGTCCCGCCCGTGAGTTCCGCGATCAAACTCGCCGCCCGCCGGAATGCGCCTTCCAACATGCTGTTCGCATCGACGCCGCGCTCGAAGCGGTACGACGAGTCGGTCGACATCCGCGTCGCGCGGGCCGTCTTACGGACGCCGGTACGCTCGAAGTGAGCGGCTTCCAGTAGCAGCCGCGCGCTCTTCGTTGTGGTCTGCGAATCGGCCCCGCCTTTGATCCCCGCGAGCGCGACGGGCTTCTCCGCATCGGCGATCACGAGCGTCGGCGGCGCACCGTCCGGGACATCCAACTGTTCATCGCCGAGCAGCTTGAGCGATTCGCTCGGCTCCAAGAAACGCACATTGATTTCCGAACCCGCGATCGTGTCGAAATCGAACGCGTGCAGCGGCTGGCCCCACTCGAACATCACGAAGTTCGTCACGTCCACCACCGCGTTGATCGGCCGACCACCCAGCGTCATCAGGGCCGAACTGAGCCACGCCGGCGAACCCGCCAAGCCCTCGCCGCCCACCGCCACGCCTTCGATCACGCCGCCGATATACCGTGAGCAACGCTCGGGTACCGCGATGCTCACCTTCAAATCGTCGCGGTCGTTCTCGCTGAGTTCGATCGACTCAAACGCAGGCAGCACCAACTCGCAAGACAGCGCCGCCGCACACTCCCGCGCGATCCCGATCAACCCCAAACAGTCCGGCCGATTCGGCAGGATGCTCACATCCAAAAGCGCTTCGTCGCCAACCTGCGCGACGTCGACAAACGCTTGCCCCATCAACGCGTCGTCTTCCCAATGCTGAAGACCGCTTCCGCGGGCAAGCAACCCCATCTCGCCGTCGATCCCGATCATGCCGCGCGACGGGCGACCCGCAACTGGCTTGGCTTCGACGTGCTTCCCGGTCGGCAGCGTCGTGCCCGGCGGCACCACCGGCACCAACCAACCCACTTCCAAATCGTGCCCCGGCCCGGCCACCACGTCGATCGGCCCCCGCGGATCGTTGAAATCCACGCGGCACATCCGCATCCCGTTCGTCTCAGGCAAATCGTCCACCGTGAGCAGCTTCCCGAGCAGCACCGGCTTGAGTGCATCGGCTAGCCGATGCTCTTCCTCGACCTCAATCCCTGCCTGCATCAAAGCATCCAACAGCTCATCCGTGGAACACGAACGACTCAGATACTTTTGCAATAGCGCGGTGTTGAGCAGCATGGCGAAAAGATTCAGAATTGCCGGAGAAACGCGTCTTCGTTTTCGTACAGCAAGCGGATATCCGCGATGCCGTGCCGCTTCATCGCGATGCGGTCGATGCCTAAGCCAAACGCGAAACCCTGGTACACGTCCGGATCCAGCCCACCGTGACGAAGCACCTCCGGCCGGGTCATGCCCGCACCCAGAATCTCCATCCAGCCGCGCTCGGTCATCACGTCCACCTCCGCGCTGGGCGTCGTGAACGGGAAATAGCTCGGCCGAAACCGCAACTCCGCGCCCGCCCCGAATAGCGCTTCGGCCAGCTTTAAAAGCGTCGCTTTCAAATCCGCGAACCCGATGTTCCGGTCGATCGCGATCGCGTCGAGCTGATGGAACACGGGCATGTGCGTCGCGTCGACCTCGTCATTCCGGTAGCACCGGCCAAACGTCATCGCCCGCAGCGGCGGTTGTTTCCCCGCGTCGACCATCGCCCGCATCGCCCGGGTTTGGAAGGCCGAGGTATGCGTCCGCATGACGTGGCCCGACGGCGTATAGAACGTGTCGTGCATGTCGCGCGCGGGGTGCCAGTCGGGTGTATTCAGCGCGTCGAAGTTAAAGTGCTCGGTTTCGATTTCGGGGTAGTCGTCATACGAAAACCCGAGCCCAACCATCACGTCCTTGACCCGCTCGGCCGTTTGCATGAGCGGGTGTCGCCGGCCGACCGTGGAACGTATTCCCGGCAAGGTCACGTCCAACCCGTCCGCGGGCCCGGCGCCCGAGGCTTCGAAGCTTTCCTGCTTTTCGGTGAGCGCCGCTTCGAGCTGTTTCTTGATCGCGTTCAGCCGCTGGCCGAACGCGGGCTTGTCGTCTTTGCTCAGGTCTTTGAGGAAGCGGTTCATACCCGCCAGCGGCGCCTTCTTGCCCAGTGTGGCCACCTTCGCGGCATCGAGGGCTTGGGGGTCGGCCGCGCTGGCGATCGCGTTCACGGCCTGCTGTTGCAAGTCGTCCAGCTTGGACAAAAGATCGACGAGAGACTCGGCCACGAGCGGAGCAGTGTAAGAACGCCCCGAAAGTGCGGCAAACGCCGCGCACGGCGGCCACCGGCCGCGGGGCCCCCC
>JBCCDN010000168.1:0-4313 GCA_039030755.1 Planctomycetota bacterium
TCGTACTGCAATTGTCCTGCAGGCGCAGGTGGGTGCGCTCACTTGTTTACGCTAGCCCGTGTCCTTGGGGTTTGGGCCCGCGGGTCGGGCGGTGGCGGACCGGGTGACCCGGGGGGGCGAAGCAGTGGTGGTGGTGGATTTGAATCCCACGTCGGTGCTGGCGGCGCGGCAGCTGGGCATGCGGGCGTACGTCGGCGACGCGAGCAACCCGGACTTGCTCAAGCTATTGCAACTTCCAGGCGCGGATTCGCTGGTGATCACGCTTCCGGACCACCGGCTCACGGTCGGCGTCATTGTGGAAGCTCGGCAGGTGGCACCAAAGGTCCGCGTGATCGTCCGGTCCCGATACCACCGCTACGTCGAGTTGCTGGAAGCGGCGGGGGCCGACGTTGTCGTCGATGAAGAAGCCCACGTTGGCGAGCGCTTAGCGGAGATGCTGTCGCTGAATTCGCGTTTGGTGGCCGCGCGGGAGACGGAAGAAGCCGTGCTGAAAGAAACGCCAAGGTCTCCACCGCAGCCTGCTTAGGCTTGATCATGAGCGTGGCCAGGACGGGTTAGAGCAGCGATGCCTTCACACGCTGATCGAGTTGTTCGACTTGAGCGGCGAAAACGGATTCGTTTTCGAGGCGGGATTCGACCTTGGACACCGAGTGCATGACGGTGGTGTGGTCGCGACCTCCGAAGTGGCCGCCGATGTCTTCGAGCGAAAGGCTGGTGTTCTGGCGGGCGAGCCACATGCAAACTTGACGGGGCTCGGCAATGGATTTGTGTCGCCGCTTGGATTGCAGTTCGGCGGTGCGGACGCTGTAGAAGTCGGTGACCAACTCGATGATGCGGGTGAGCGTGACACGGCCGGAAGGCGCCACCCCCGGGTCGCCGAGGGCAGCGCGGGCGATCTCGACGGTGAGCGGCTTCTGGAACTCGCGGGCGTGGGCTTCGCAGGTATGGACCGCGCCCTCGAGCACGCGGGCATTGGAGTCGATCTTGCGGGCAAGGTATTCGGCGACGTCGTCGGGGATGATGACGCCACGCAGTTTGGCTTTGGCGTGAATAATCGCCAAGCGGGTCTCGAAGCCGGGCGGGCTCACCTTGGCGACGACGCCCCACGTGAAGCGGGACGCGAGGCGTTCGGTCAGCCCGGGGATTTCGGCGGGCGCGACGTCGCAGGAGAGCACGATCTGTTTTTGCTGCGTGTGCAGCTCGTTGAACGTGTGGAAGAACTCTTCCTGCATCTGCTCCTTGCCGGCGAGGAACTGGATGTCATCGACCACCAACATGTCGGCGTGGCGGTAATGATGACGGAATGCGCCGTACTCCCCGCCGCGGGCGCACTCGATGAATTGGTTGACGAACTTTTCGCAAGAGACGTAAACGATGTTGTACGACGGGTCGCGCTCGAGGATGCGGAGGCAGATCGCTTGCAGCAGGTGCGTCTTGCCCAGCCCGACGCCGCCGTGGATGAACAGCGGGTTGTACGACTTGACGGGTTGATCGGCGACGGCTTGGGCCAGGGCAAAGGCGAGTTCGTTGTTGGGGCCTTGGATGAAGCCGGCGAACGCGTGGTCGGGATCGAGAATCAGCTCTTCTTCAAGTGACTCTTCGAGGCTGGGCACTTCAACATCGGCGAGCGACGCAGGGGGCGCCGAGCGGGCGGTGGTCACGGCCGCCGGGGCGTATTTGGCCATCGCCCGCGACTTGGCGGCGGATCGCTTGGGGGGCGTGGTGGTGGCGGGTTGGCTTGCGTCCGCCGCGTGATTCGTGGAATTGACGTCGGACGGTTCGGCCTTCGCGTCGCCATGAACGAAGCGCACGGCGACGAGTTGTCCGGTGACTTGCTGCGCCGCTTCGGTGAACGGCTCACGACAGCGGCTCTGCAAGTAGGCCTGCTGCACCTTGCTTTCAGCACAGACTTTCATCAAACCGCCGGCGAGTTTCTGCGGCTCGAGGTTTTCAAACCACTGCCGACAGATCGGCGAGTGCTTATCCCGGAGATAACCCATCATGTCGCGCCACAGCGCTTCGTCGAGCTTTGCCATCGTGCCACCTGTTTGTCGACGCCGCCACGGCCGCCATGGGGAGCTTTGCGAGCTCAGGGAAGTCATTTTGGGTGCGGAGTTTCGCCGTCCTGACGAAGGCTCCGATTGCGGCGAACACAACCCGGGGCGGTGGGCCGTCTTCTCCCAAGCGCGATGCTTCAACCGAGTCAGTCGGCCGCGACACGTGCTCGAACGACGCACCGCGCCGCAACGTCCGCAAACTACTAAGTGACGCGCGGCAGGTCAACGCACTTTGTAGCGCAAACCAAGTACGCTTGGGCACGTTTGTCAAGCACGACGCGGTGCGAATTTCCGACCGGATAAAAACCATCGCAAGTCGCGCTTTGTTTGACTCCGCTTCACGCAAGGATGACGCCGTGAACCGACCCGCCTTGGTGATTTTCGACGACGGCCGTGCGGCGTTCGGGCCGATGACCGACTTACGGCCTGCCTTCGCCCTGCGCAGCGGCGTCTTGAATCAGCGGGTACGGATCGAGATGGCGTTGGATCAGATGGCCGATGGTCTCTGGGTGTCCGAGTCGTTGGCGACGGTGACCCGCGAAGGGGAATCGGACGCATGGGTCAACGTTCAAGCAGATTCCGCGTGCGTGTTGCTGGTCAACGGCCGATGGCTTGCGAACCACCAGCAGGTCACCGTTGCGATACGCGCTTTAGCGCTTGGCGAAACGCTCGTGAATCCAGACGGGGAACTCATCGCCGCGCATCTCGACACGGACGGCGTTGCCCAAGCACGCGCCGCGGGCTTTACCGCAGCATCCTGTGGCGGAACCACACGATCGATCCCCGCCGACACGCTGACCCGGCCGTGGCATGTGCTCGACGGCCTCGACCAACGCATCATACGCGACCTCGAAATGCAGGCGTTGCCACGCGTCAACACGCTTCCGCACGGCGTGACGCGCGTCGGCCCCCACCCCGTGCTCATCCACGACGACGCGACGCTTTCGCCGCACGTTCACCTCGACACCACACTCGGCCCGATCGCGCTCGATGCCCATGCCGCCGTGCATCCGTTCACCGCGATCGAAGGCCCGTGCTACGTCGGTGAGGACGCGGTGATCGCCGCGAACACGACGCTGCGGGCAGGCTGCGTCATCGGCAGAGGCTGCAAGATCGGCGGCGAGGTGAAGGCGTCCATCGTCGACGACTTTTCGAACAAAGCGCATCACGGCTACCTCGGCAACGCGATCGTTGGGCGATGGTGCAACCTGGGCGCGGGCACGACCGCGTCGAACTTGAAGAACACCTGGGGCGAAGTCCGCATGCAACTCGATGCCGATACGCCCGCGGAAGCGACCGGTCGAACGTTTTTAGGCCCGGTGCTTGGCGACTTCGTGCGGACGGCCATCGGCACGACGCTGCCCACCGGCGCGACGGTCGGCGCGGGCGCTTGCCTGGTCGCCTCGGGATTTCCGCCCAAGCACGTGCCCGCGCTAACGTTTCTGACCGACGACGGTCCGCAACCCACCGATCTCAGGGCGCTACGCCGCACGCTTGAGCGCATGATGCAGCGCCGTGACCAAGCACCAACCGATGCGATGATGCAGCGTCTGCAGGAGTTGAGTGAAGTCAGCGGGCGGTGACCGTTGGCTTCTCGTGGATCGCTTACGATCTCGCGGATGTCGCAAGGAAGCACCACCCACCCTGAGCACGTCCCGGATTTTGCGTGGTTGCAATTGCTCAAAGGCACGTTTGTCGTCTTCGACGGCCCGGACGGCTCGGGCAAAACGACCCAGTTCCGCCGGTTCATCGAACTTTGTGAAAGCCACGGCATGGAGGTCTGCGAAGTCCGCGAGCCCGGCGGCACCGCAATCGGTGAGCAGGTCCGTGATCTGCTCCTGCACTACCGCGACGACGACCACGGCGCGATGGCTCCCGCTTGCGAAATGCTTTTGTTCATGGCTTCCCGGGCCCAACTCATCGCCGAACGCGTCCGCCCCGCACTCGAGCGCGGCTGTCTCGTGTTGGCCGACCGGTTCATTAGTTCGACGCTGGCCTACCAAGGCTCGGCCGGGGGCACGCCCGTCGCCGACATCCTGCGTGTGGGCCAAGTCGCGCTCGGCGAGACCTGGCCCGACCGGGTCGTCGTGTTTGACGTGGACGAGGCCACCGCCGCCAAGCGTTTGAATCCGTTGCTGGATCGTATGGAGGCACGTGGGGCCGTATTCCACGCGAAGGTGCGGCAAGGGTATCTCGACCAAGCCCGGCAAGATGAAGATCGTTACGTCGTGGTCGATGCCCGCGACGACGAAGACA
>JBCCDN010000169.1:0-4235 GCA_039030755.1 Planctomycetota bacterium
ATTGGTTTTTTGTGCGTCGGTCCGGCCCCTGCCGGGACGATGTTTCGGTCGCCCTCGGCGTCGGCGTCCCCCCACACCGCCGTCGGGGCGATCTTATTTGTGGGCTCCTCGAAGCGCTCAGAGGCCGAAGCGTAGATCTTCGACAGGTCTGTCATGCGGCTTTCGCAGCATCGGTGTGTCGTGACATCTTGCGTGTAAACCCTAATGAATCAGGGGGTTTAGATGGGTCTGGTCCCGGATAGACTTGAACCATCTCGGAGAAATCATGCCCTGTCCTGGGTTTTCACCGAGACCGTGCCCTCAACCGTCGAGGTGGCCGCCGTGAAGATTCTCATTGTCGATGATCACCAGCTCGTGGGTGAAGGGCTCGCGGCGTTGCTGGATCAGCGCCTGGAGACGCCGACGATCCGCCACGCCACCGATGGGTTCGAGGCTGTGGCCATAGCCCAAGAGTTTAAGCCCGACTTGGTTGTGCTGGATATCACGATGCCCGGGATGAGCGGCCTGGAAGCCACCCGGCAGATCGTTCAGGGGGTCGGGCCCCATGTCGCGGTCATCGTGCTTTCACCGCACGCCGATTCTGAATTTGTGGTCGAAGCGCTGCGTAGCGGAGCCCGGGGTTTTTTGCCCAAATCCTCGGCGGCCGACGCATTGATCACGGCTATCCATCGCGTTGTCGCCGGCGAGACCTATCTCTGCCCGACCGTGACCAACGACGTGGTCCGACGCTACGTTGCCGGCCAAGATCACGACGCCGACGGCTCGACCCCGTCGCCGCGTCACACGCAGTTGTCGCCGCGTGAACGCCAGACGCTGCAGATGCTCACCGGCGGCATGAGCGTGAAAGAGATCGCTTTTAAGCTCGAGCTGTCCGACAAAACGGTCCACGCCTTCCGCGCCAACTTGATGGAGAAACTCGAGATCACCTCGATCGCCGAGCTCACCAAGTACGCCATCCGCCACGGCCTCACGCCGCTGGATTGACGCAAGGCTTCCACGTTCCTGATTCACTTGCCAAAGAACGCGGGCGGACCCGGCCCGTCGAAGTCCGGCGGGGGACGCCATGCCCCGGCCCGTCACGCCGCCTCCCGCGGTCGCTTCTGCTTCGACGCGACGCGCCTTCCCCCGGAAGAGTTGTCCACGGGCATGCCCCAAAGCTTCAGCGGTCTCCCGCGCGACGCCTACGGATTGAATCCGTTAGCGTCTGCCCGCGTCGCAACATGAAACCCGATCGTGCCCGATTTGCTCCCGGCGTCCACCGCGACGTCGGCCTCTGATCCGCCGTCCGAGCGGGATTATTGGCAACCGGCGAATCGAGTCATACGTTTTTGCGCACCTCCGAGCGATTCACCCCGCGGAACTCATCAAATCGCTCGCGATGCCGGGGGCGGGCAGGTCGCTGTGGCCCATCAGGTCCAGGTCGATCGCGCGGGCGGCGCCGCGGCCCTCCGCAATCGCCCAGACGATCAGGCTCGCGCCGCGGCGCAGGTCGCCCGCCGCGTACACCTTGTCGACCGACGTGCGGTAGTCGTTCTGATCGGCGGTCACCTGGCCCCATTCGGAGGCGACGCCGAACTTGTCGATGAGGGCCGGCGTGTCGTGGCCGGTGAAGCCGATGGACAGGAGCACGAGCTGCGCGGGCAGGCGTTCGATGGTGCCGGTATTCGTGGATTCCCATTTCCCGGTGTCGTTGCGTTGCCAATCCAGGCGTTCGACTTCCATGAAGCCGACGTGGCCGGGGTGGTTGGGGTCTTCGATGAAGGCCTTGGGGAGCAGGCCGTATTGCCGCGGGTCGCGGTTGAATTTCGCGCTGCCCTCGGCGTGGCCGTAGTCGACGTAGAACGTGCCGGCGGGCCCGGGCCAAGGGTGGTCGTGGTCGCGTTGGTCGGGCTCGCGGTTGCGGCGGGTGATGTTGGTGATGGAGTGGCAGCCGTGGCGGATCGCGGTGCCGATGCAGTCGGTGCCGGTGTCGCCGCCGCCGATGACGACGACGTCCTTGTCCTTGGCGTCGAGGTACTGGCCGTCTTCCAGTTCGCTGTCCAGCAGCGACTTGGTGTTTTGGTAGAGGTACTCCATCGCGAGGTGCACGCCCTTCAAGTCACGGCCGGGCAGCTTCGCGAGGTCCCGACCTTTGAGCGCGCCGCAGGCGAGCAGCACCGCGTCGTACTGTTCGAGCAGTTCCGACGGTTCGATGGTTTGTGTTTCGGGGTCGGCGGCGCTGCCGCAATCCGATTTGCCGCCGCCGACGTTGGCGTTGGTGACGAATTCGATGCCGGCTTGTTTCAGCAGATCAACGCGGCGTTGCACGAGGCCCTTGTCGAGCTTCATGTTGGGCACGCCGTACATCAGCAGGCCGCCGATGCGGTCGTCGCGTTCGTAGACCGTGACGGAATGACCGGCCTTGTTTAGCTGATCCGCCGCAGCGAGACCCGCGGGACCCGAGCCGACGACGGCGACCTTCTTACCGGTGCGGTGATCGGGGACGTTGGGCGTAACCCAACCTTCGTCGAAGGCGCGGTCGATGATTGCGCACTCGATGCTCTTGATCGTCACCGGCGGCTCGTTGATGCCCAGCACGCACGCGGACTCGCACGGCGCGGGGCAGATGCGGCCGGTGAACTCGGGGAAGTTGTTCGTGAGCGACAGGCGTTCGTAGGCCTCTTGCCAATCGCCGCGGTAGACCAGGTCGTTCCACTCGGGGATGAGGTTGTCGATCGGGCAGCCCGGCTCGCTCTGGCAGAACGGCACGCCGCAGTCCATGCAGCGGGCACCCTGGTCGGCGAGGGTCTGCTCGTCGTGACGGGCGTAGATCTCGTAGAAGTCGCCGATGCGCACCAGCGGCGGCCGGGCGGGCATGGGGCGGCGGTCGTACTCGATGAATCCGGTGGGTTTACCCATGGTTGGTATTCCAATCAGAGAATCGCAGAGGAGGCAGAGTCGCAGAGACGCAGAGACGGGCAAAACGGGTCGAGTAAAAAAGCCATCAAGACTGTCTGCTCTGCGTCTCTGCGCCTCTGTCTCCTCTGCGTTTCTTTTTGTGTCAGCCCAAGCCAAGCTCGGCCGTGCCGGGGGCTTGTTCGGCGGCGATGCGTTTTTGGGTTTCGAGGACGCGGCGGTAGTCGACGGGCATGACCTTGCGGAACAGCGACACGGCGTGCGACCAGTCGGCCAGCAGCGACGCGGCGACGGTCGAGCCGGTGTGACGCAGGTGGTTCTCGAGGAGCGTGCGGAGCTCTTGCTGGTCCTCGAAGTTCCGCATGTCTTCGAGGTCGACCATGCCGTCGTTGAGTTTGTTCTCGAAGTCGCCGTCGCGGTCGAGGACGTAGGCGATGCCGCCGGACATGCCCGCGGCGAAGTTCCGGCCCGTGCTGCCGAGGATCACGGCGCGGCCGCCGGTCATGTACTCGCAGCCGTGGTCGCCGACGCCTTCGACGACGGCCTTCGCGCCGGAGTTGCGGACGCAGAAGCGCTCGGCGGCCATACCGCGGAAATAGGCCTCTCCGCCGGTCGCGCCGTAGAGCGCGACGTTGCCGACGACGATGTTGTCCTCGGCGCGGAAGCTCGGGTGGTTGTGTTCGTCGGCGGGCGGCTTGACGACGAGCGTGCCGCCGGAGAGGCCCTTGCCGGCGTAGTCGTTGGCGTCGCCGGTCACGGTGAGCGTGACGCCGGACGCGAGCCAGGCGCCGAGCGACTGGCCGGCGCTGCCGCGGAGGTTGAGCTCGATGGTGCCGTCGGGCAGGCCCGCCGCGCCGTGGCGTTTGGAGATCGCGTAGGAGAGCGTGGTGCCGACGGTGCGGTCGAGGTTGGTGATCGGCAGGTCGACGCGGACGTGTTCTTTGCTTTCCAGCGCGGGGGCGCAGTGTTCGAGGAGTTGGCGGTCGTAGTGTGACTTCAACTCATGGGCCTGTTCCTGCGTCTTGCGGACGCCGGCGGTGGCGTAGGGCTTCGTGGCGGGCGACAGGATCGCGCTGAGGTCGAGGCCTTTGGCTTTCCACTGCCGCAGCGCGTCGTCGGTCTTGAGCAGTTGGGACTTGCCGACGAGTTCGTCGATACTGCGGCAGCCGAGGCGGGCCATGTACGTGCGGGCTTCCTCGGCGACCATGAACAGGAAGTTGATGACGTGCTCGGGCGTGCCGGTGAATTTTTTGCGGAGCTCGGGGTCCTGGGTGCACACGCCGACGGGGCAGGTGTTGAGGTGGCACTTGCGCATCATGATGCAGCCGACGGTGATCATG
>JBCCDN010000170.1:0-3615 GCA_039030755.1 Planctomycetota bacterium
GACGTACCACGTCGTGCCCGGGAGCGTCTTGGCGGCTCAGGCGGCGGCGGCCGGGGAAGCCGAAACGCTCAACGGCGCATCGGTGAACTTCTCGTTTGAAGCGGGGCAACTCCAGGTCAACGAGACGAACATCGTGGCGACCGATGTCCAAGCGAGCAACGGCGTGATTCACGCGATCGATGCGGTGCTCCTCCCGCCGGGGTTCGCGTTGCCCAGTCAAGCGAGCGACCAAGCGGCGACGCCTGATAAGTTAATCCGCTTGGCGATCAAGCGGGGTGTGCCGCTTTACAACCGCGGCCAGCATTCGGCATGTGCTGCGGTTTATGAAGTGGCGCTGATGGCGCTGTCTTCGCACGGGAAGGTGGAGGCAGTCAGTCAAGCCATCGCGATGCATGCGCTTGAGCATGGTCGAGGTATGCACGATATGGACGCCCGGGCCTGGGCGTTTCGGCGCGGCCTGGACGGTGTGCGGGAAAGGATGATGTCCACCCGATGACAGCGGCCGCCGCCCGGTTAGCATCACCCATCGTGATTCATTGTCCGCGTGTCTCGGAGCACGCCTTGTCCAAGCCCGCTTCTATGACCGCCCCCGCCCAACCGATCGCGTCCGAACCGTTGTTGCCACGGGTGGCTCAGGGGGATGCGCGGGCGGTCAGCCAATGCCTCGATCGGTACGGCGGGTTGGCGTGGTCGATCGCCAAGCGGTTGCTCGGCCCGGGGCAAGACGCCGAGGACGCGGTGCAGGATGCTTTTATCGATCTGTGGAAATACGCCGATCGCTTCGAAGCAAGCAAAGCAGGCGAGGCAACATTCGTGGCGATGATCGTGCGACGCCGGAGCGTGGACCGTTTACGCCGTCGGACCTCGGGGGTGCAGGCAATGAAATCGGCCGGACCTTTCGAGCCCGATACCTTGCCTGGTGTGACGGTGAGCGATCGGCTCGAAGCCGCCGAAGAAGCCGACGCGGCGTTGCGTGCTTTGGACGATCTACCGCCACCGCGGGGTGAACTCGTGAAGCTGGCCGTGTGCGACGGTCTGACACACGGCCAACTTGCCGAACGCTTCAATCTCCCGCTGGGCACCGTGAAGTCGCACGTGCGCCGCGGATTGCAGGCGGTGCGCGACGCGCTCGGGGCAAATCTGGAAACCAACGCTGCGGGGGTGAACTCATGAGTGCGACCCACGAACCATTTGAAAGCGTCGAAGACCTGACGCGGGGCGAAGCCGGCTTGGATTACGCAGCGGCGGCCGTCATTCGGGCCGAGGCGGAACGCGACACGGATAGCGAGTTGCCTATCGCGTTGCGTGGGAAACTCGACGCAGACGCGGAAGCGTTTTTTACACGTCCGGTCATCGCCGGCGAGATACGACGACAGCGTCGCATGGGCTTTGTGGGCGGCTTTCTGGCAGCGGCTTCGATTGCATTGGTGTTGATGGTTCCATTGTTTTCATCGAATGTCCGCCCTTTACCCTCGCCACCCGGCGGACCATCACTGACAGACGTTCCATGGCGTGAAATGAAGCCGCTCCGACCCACCGCGACCGGCGACTTTGCCGGCATCGCCGCGGGTTACGAAGGCGTTGCCGGTGAACTGCGCTGGGACGAAGACAACCAGCGCGGAGAGATGCGCTTTGTCGGCCTCCCGCCCAACGACCCGGAGGCCGGGCAGTACCAACTTTGGATCGTCGATCCGACCCGCGATGACGTTCCTGTGGACGGCGGCGTGTTCGATGTCACGCCCAACGCGGACGGCGTGGCGGTCGTCGCGTTCGAGCCTCGCTTACCGGTTGAAGAAGCGGTGCTCTTCGCCGTGACGTACGAGCAGCCCGGCGGCGTTGTGGTCTCCGACGGTCCCTTGTTGGTCACAGCAGCCCCGGAAGCGAGTTAATTCAGGCCGATGACTTAACTCGCGTGACTGAGATTAATCCGCGTATTCCCAGACGATCACGTCGTGGTCTTGCACGCCCCATTGCAGGGCGACATCGTGCGTGGGGTACAGCAAATCGAGTCGATGACCTTTGATCGCGCCGCCCCGGTCGAGCACGGGCACCGGTTGGCCCGCGTCGTAACCTGGAATGCTGACAAGGGTGTTGAACGGCAGCACCGACGTGTCCGCCGCCACCAGCTTGCCCGCGTTGGTCCAGACGCTTTTGCCCGACGCGGTTTGCCCGTCGGCCCAGACGCCGCAGGACTGTTCATCGGGGCTGTAGGCCGTGGTCTTCATCTTCAGGATCTTCGCCACTCGCAGCGGACGGCCGTCGAACGTGACGCCCGGCACATCGCCAACCCTGAAGCCCGTCGTGGTGACGATCGTGCCCGCGACCCCGGCATCGTCCGAGCCACGCGTTGTCGGATCGTTGGTCTGCTGCACCGCGGCCTGCTCGACGACCGACATCGTCGGCACCGGGCGAGACGGGGCTTCCACGCGTTGCCGCGATTCGGCTTCCACGCGCGGCGACGTCACGTGCATCAGCGTCGTCGCTTCTCGCCCTTCACTCACGGCTGTCCAGAGCATTTTGCCCAAGCCCGCCCCGGCACCAAGTGCCAACACCACGGCTCCGCCGATCACCAGCCGAGCGGCGTGGCGGGTCTTGCGGGAACCTCGAAAAGCAAAGGGTCGGTCTGCGGGCATACGGATCTCCATGGTAGTTCATCTCGCCATGGATCGGGGGCGGCGTCGTAGAAAATTCAAGCCTCGCCAAGCGACTGTCCGAAGCTACAAGATTTTGCCGTTCCCGCCACCGCGATCGCGACCGATCGCCGATTCGACCCGGAATCTCGGTCGACCCCGGCCATCGCCGCGGGGTGACGCGGTCCACCCGGTCGGTGAAGCTGGGAAAGCCCGCCGGCGTGTCGTCAAACGGGGCGATCACAAGCAGTTATGCTGCCCGCCCGTTTTCGCTTTTCACCCCATTTCCCGGAACCGCTGCCATGGAAACCACCCTCATCATCCTCAAGCCCGACGCCGTGCAACGCGGCCTGATGGGTACGATTCTGTCCCGTTTGGAAGCCAAGGGCCTCACGATCGCGGGCGGAAAGTTCATGATGGTGCCGAAATCCCTCGCCGAGGAGCACTACGGCGAGCACGCGGGCAAGCCGTTTTTCGACGGGCTGATCGGGTTTTTCACGAGTTCACCGGTGATGGTCCTGGCCGTGCGGGGCGTGAACGCGATCGCGGTTTGTCGGAAGCTGATTGGCGCGACCAACGGGCAGAAGGCCGAGCCGGGCACGATCCGCGGCGACTTCGGCATGTCCGGCGGCTACAACATGATCCACGGCAGCGACAGCCCCGAGTCTGCCGAGCGGGAGCTGAAACTGTGGTTCGCGGATGGTGAAGTCGTGGCGTACGACGCGAGCAAGGATCACTGGGTGTACGACCCGTCCGATTTGAAGTAAGCGGAGCCATTGAGCCGGCCTTCGCTGGCTGCCAGCTATCGAGAGGTTTGACCTCTCCCCACATCCTGCTTCACTTGCCAAAGAACGCGGGCGGACCCGGCCCGTCCGAGGTGTCCCGCGCCGCCTCCCGCGATCGCTTCGCCCCCGGCCCCACGCACCGCCCACCGGGGGTTCTCCGAAACGCGCTCCACGCAAGTCGTTCCCCGGGATCCGGAAGC
>JBCCDN010000171.1:0-3086 GCA_039030755.1 Planctomycetota bacterium
CGCTGCAGTTGCGTCATCTCCCGCTCGGCCGGCGCCACTCGAGACGCGAGCTCGGCCTCGCGCTCCGCGGCCGCCGACAGCGTCGCCGCCTCGCGGGCCCTCGACCCGACCAATGGCTACGCCCATCGAGCCATCCTCTTCCCCCCCGAAACCTCCGCCAACCCCAGCTGGAATGGCTTCCCCTTGGACCCCGCGTTGCTCGACCTGCCCGAGCCCCCCGCAGAGGAAGGCGGCGAGCCCGGTGCACCCGACGGCGTCGTCGAAATCGCCGAAATCGGGCCCGGTTGGCACACCTATACCGCCATCATCGCCCAAGACTCCGTCACCTTCGAAATCGATCTGTTCCGTGACGGCTTCGTCAACGCCCGCGACAGCGAAGGTGCGATCATCGTCGGCAGCGGCACCGAAGGCGTCGATGCGTCGATCACTTACGACTCCACGCAGGTCGACCCCTCCACGTCGGTCTTCACCAGCCTCCGCATCGGCGGTCCGTCCAACGTCAGTTCCGCTGGCGGCGGCCTGCTCTACGACAACATCCTCCTTGAGCTCATCGACGCCGTCGTGATCGGCGACGGGATCGTCGGCGACTACGACGACTCGGGCTCGGTGGAACAAGGCGACCTGAACCTCGTGCTCAACAACTGGGGCCAAGACGCTCCTTTCGAGCCTAATGGTGACGACTTCATCAGCCTCGCCGTGGACCAGGAAGAGCTCAACCGCGTCCTGAACAACTGGGGCAACACGTCCAACCCGCCCAGTTTTGAAGGCTCCGCGGTTCCGGAACCCGGCACCCTGGCACTGCTGAGCGGCTTGGCACTGGCTGGCCTGCGTCGCCGCAAGTAATCGCTCGGGCCCACCCACCACACTTCCAAATCGCCCGCGGCCATACGCCGCGGGCTTTTTTTTCTGACCGCCGGTACCGCCCAAGTCGGACAGTCAATCGGCCGATGACCCCGTAAGCGAGCCGGGACACCCGCGCCACCGATCCGCCGCCAGGGAATCGCCATGAACCACGACGCCTTCGAGTTGGACCAAACCGGGCCGATGGTCACCGCTCACTTCAACGGCCCGGAAGTTAGCCACGAAACCATGCTCGAGGTCCTCGAGAACTGCAAAGACAAGATGCGATACGACGCCGCTCGCTGCTTCCTGTTCGACATGGAAGAAGTCAGCTTTCTCGCCTCGGCCTGCATCGGCACGCTGGTCGAACTACTCCGCGAAGTCGAACCGTCCCGCGGACGCATCGCCCTCTCCGGCTGCAACGACAACGTCGCGTTTCTCTTCAAAGTCACTAAGCTCGACGACATCTTCAAACTGTTCGACGACCTCGACGATGCGCTCGACGAATTGAAAGAAGACCTGCGCTAAACGCAGGCCTTCACTCTCAGGACTCTATATTTAAAAAACGCAAGAAGCTCAGGGCACCAAGAACGCGTCCCGATTCACCCCGTCCGGAAGCTCCCGGCCGACGTAACGGTGATCGACCGGCTTGCCGCGAACCGCCCAGAACACATCGGGCTGGTCCGAAGCGTTTGAGCCACCCGCGAAGTTCGGAGCGACCGTCCATGCCGAGGAACCATCGATCCGCAACGCGTTTTGACCCGCCCCGCCGTGCTGTCGACTCGCGTCGGTGATCCGCACGTCAGGATCGAACACCAAACGACCGGCCCTCGGCACGAACAACGGGTTCTTATCCGCCAGCACCGCGAGTTCCGGCGAGGCTTCGTCGGCCCGCAACACCTGCGGCGTGAACTGGTTCTGATACGAATAAGACACCGCCACCGGCGACGACCAATCCCACTGCCCCGCCGTCGGCTGAACGCCCCGCATCGCGTCGGCGTTGCCGGCACAGGCCAGTCGATCGGCGGAGGTGTAGCCGCCACGCACCAACAAGTACAGGTGCGCCGAGTTGGATTGCACCTTGCCCTCGGCCGTGATCGCATCGGGTCGGCCGACGTTCCACCAACTCGCCCCGGGCACCGACGCGGCGCGGGGAAACACGCCGGCGTGGTCGGAGGCGTAACTGCCAAAGGCCATCCCCGCCAATCCCAGATTCGACGCACACGCCGCCTGCATCGCGGAATTCCGCGACTGTTCGAGCATCGGCAGCAGCAGCGTCACGCCCAGCAACAGGATCGCTGCGGCGGACATGATCTGCCGCAGCGATACGCCCGCGCTGGGCGGGCCTTGACGCAGCATGTCGATCTGCTGAGAAAAACGTTCGCGCTGCCGGGCGGCCCGGATCGCGTTCATCGTTCGATCCGCGAGGTCGCTCGGCACCTCGCTTGAAATCGCGGCATCTCGATCGAGTAGCGACAAAAGCGCTTCCACGCCGTCGCGCCGGACCGACAACTCGGCCGGGAGAAGCGTCGCCGAGTCGGTCTGCTTAGCCAGCAGCAACGCGTCGAGCGTCGCCGCGTCCGCTTCGTGCAACATCGCCGGTCGGGCCGCTTCGCGGTGGGCCGCGATGTGCTGGGCCGTGCGAACGGCGAGGTCGTCGGGCGTGTCTTGAGCCATCGCCGCGGCATCGCGATCCAACATCAATTCCACGCTGGGCCAAACGCGTCGCAGTCCGTCGTCGTTCGTCGATTCGGCAAACATCTCAGGATTGTCAGACGGATCGGAGGTCTTCGACAGAGGCGAGATCGACGGCTCCGAAAGCGTCTTCGCATTGGGCTTTGTTCGGGTGCGATTTGGCATAAGCGGTTTCGGTTCGGGCGGAACGTCAATGCTACGGTCGCATCGAGTTCACCAATTCCATCTCCATCCCAATGCGTCACCATCCCACTACCCATCCGCCCCGCGCCAATCCGATGCCTACCGTCCCCTGGAAGCATCCATCGGGCGTGAATCAATAGCCTCTCCATCGAAAGTACGCCGTTGCCGCCCTGTGGTTCGCCGGCTTTGAGAAAATTCTTGATCCCGCCCCTCGCGGGTGGGAATCCACCACATTCCTGCTTCACTTGCCAAAGAACGCGGGCGCACCCGGCCAAAACGAGGTGTCCCGCGGATCGCCTCCCGCGCCGCATCGCCCCCGCCCCCACGCACCGCCCACCGAGGGTTCTCGAAAACGCGCTCCACCCCAG
>JBCCDN010000172.1:0-2714 GCA_039030755.1 Planctomycetota bacterium
CCAAGATCATTTGCGCGTCAGGATCTTGTAGTAATATTCACAAGTGCAAATGCTGACTGGTCGACGGTTGTTCCTGTCGATCGAGCGACGGGCCGGGTATTGTCGATTCCGTGGACGGATCAGACACGTGGCCCGTTGTTGCCGCAACGAAAGCTTTACGTTTCGCCAGGGCCGCTCTGGTCAGTTGCGAATCGGCGGTTGCGCGCGGCACTGAGAGGCGGTCGAGAAGGTCTTCTCGATGCCGCTGGGGTGAGTTCATTTGTTCCAGCGGCCGCTGGTACGAATGCAATGGTAATCGACGGGCGGCAAGTACTATCGGCGATAGATCTTGTAGCTGGCGATCTTTGAGATAAGGGCGGAGTATCTGGACGGGCGTGCGACCGAGTTGCTTGAACGCTAGCGGAGAGATAGTCGGGGGGGGGCAGATGTTTGTCGTGCTTCGAGTGGCGGGAGCGAAAATGAGGTGATCTAAATGCGACGTTTTGCGCATTTGAACGGTTGTATTTCGCGCGTGCGGGGGTGATCCCGCACGCTACAGAGAGTATCTTCGCCACCTGACTTGAGTGCGTCGAGCACGGTGCCGGATCAGCAATCCGTCGCTTGCTTTAACGCAGATACCTGTTGCCGAGGTGTCACCTGGCGGGCCCGAAAATGCTACGTTTTCCGCTGGTTTCCGTGTTGTTCGTGGGACGTGTGCCGCAATGGTGGAAATCTCTGACGAAACCGTGGATTGGCGAAGGTCAGCGGCGAGACTCGGAGTTTCCCACAGGAGGCAGGTCAGGATGACATGGAAGCGATTCGCGTGCGTGACGCTACACCGAGCGCTTGTCTTGAGTGACGCCTCTGCTCCCAGTGATTGAGACCGTGCACACTTGCGCTCGTACCCGTTTCCTGGTCCATTCGTAGGATGGCGGAATAAGTAAGAATCCAGCCTCCGTTTACAGGTCGGAGCTATGAAGAAGTCGAGATTTACAGAAGAGCAAATCGCGTTCGCGTTGCAGCAGGCCGAGGGCGGGGCGTCGGTTTCGAACGGCGGATGTTGACGTGGGCGAAACGACGCAAAGGGCCTATTCGCCGGTTTGGTTCAGCCTCGCTGCTGGCTCACCCGCTGGTTCGCGGCTGAAGACGTACGGAGGCCCCTGAGCCGCCTCATCCTGAGGGGCGAGGTTTGCCTCGCTTCCGTCTGACGGCCTGTGCCTGTACTCGCGGTTGATCGCAGCCGCCTGGCGCCGCACTCCGTTCGGGAGCTGACGATTGGGACGACCGGCATCCGGGCTACGTTGCGGACCGATTGACTCGGGTGCGATCGTATGCTGCACCGGAAATTGCACCGATCACGAGGTCAGTATTGCGTAGACGATTGTGAGTCAATGCATTGCAGCTTCGCCTTGAGTCCCCGCCTGCCCATTTCAGTCTTCCGCATCGGCCGGCGGATCCATGATGCACCGAAAGCCTGTGTGCTCGGTCGCGCTGTCCGGCGACGTCGCCATCCGAGCACTCGGCCGATACGACGAGCAATAGCTCACGTGACACAGGTACGACCCGCCGCGGATCGTGTGCTTGGGCACCAAAGGCTCGACCGGGTCCCACGATTCAGCCGGACCCTGCGGATCATCGAAGACGGTGCCCGCCGGCGCGCCGCCTACGCGCCGCACGTACCAGTCCGGCCGATACCAGTCCGCCGTCCACTCCCACACGTTCCCCGCCACGCCGTAGAGCCCGAGGCTGTTCGGCGGGAACGCCCGGACCGGTGCCGTCTTCAGGTATCCATCCGCCAGCGTGTTATCGAGCGGGAACTCACCCTGCCAGATGTTCGCGTCCCCCGGCTCGGGCTCGCGCGTGCCCCAGACGTACGGCGCATCGGTCGCGTCGCCACGGGCCAATCGCTCCCACTCGGCTTCGGTCGGCAGACGCTTACCCGCCCACGCCGCGTACGCGTTCGCGTCATCCCATGACACATGCACCACCGGGTGATCGTCCAGCCCCTCGATCGAAGACCCGGGACCCGAAGGATGCCGCCAGTCGGCCCCCGGCGTCCAATGCCACCACGTCGCGTACGACAACGGCGTCCCCGGCTCGGGCAGAAAGAACGAAAGCGATCCGGGCACCAGCACGCTGTCCGGCGGCTTGGGCGTCCCCGGTGGCAGTTGCTCTTTCAGCTCCTCCCAGTCCGGCGCTTTCTCCGCCTCGGTCACGTACCCCGTCGCCTCAACAAACGCCCGGAACTGCGCGTTGGTCACCTCGGTCACATCGGCAAAGAACCCACCCGCCCGCACGCGGTGCGCCGGACGTTCGTCGTTCTGGGCGAGGCGATGGTCCGAGCCCATCGTGAACTCAGCTACCGGCACCCAGACCATGCCCGGGGGGGCATCGACAGGCATCGCTTCATCGGCCGTGGTGTCTGCCGCATCGCCTGGTGCATGGTCCGCTGAATTGGGGTCAAGTTCGGGCGCACGCGCAGGGCGGTCCTCGGCCGGCGTCATCGCGCGAGCGTCCTGTGTGCCGGGCGCAGTGCTCGCGGGGCGGTTCACCAACACCGCCACTGCCACGCCGCCGCCCGCGGCTAAAACCACCGCCGCTGTGACCGCCGCAGCACGCATCGCGACCGCTCCCGTCCCGTGTTCGCCTAGGCGAACACGATGTACAGCACGACGGTCAGGATGACCACAATG
Organism: Planctomycetota bacterium; assembly: GCA_039030755.1. GTDB lineage: Bacteria > Planctomycetota > Phycisphaerae > Phycisphaerales > Phycisphaeraceae > CAZIXN01. The sequence goes on from JBCCDN010000172.1 coordinate 2,673, forward strand.
ATGCCGCCGATCTTCGCGATCTTCGACGACTCGAGTTGCACC